>CAYLPT010000127.1:0-19075 GCA_964385645.1 uncultured bacterium | reverse complement strand
CCCACCACCCAGGCGTGCCCATCGTAGTGCAGCGACACCGGCGCGTTGAGCGCCCTTGCCAGCGGCCCGGCGACCTCGACCTCCTCCTGCCAGCCGGCGATATTCGGCGCCCACAGCACGACGCCCCGGGCGCGGTCCACGACCGCCGGCACGGCCACCCCCACCGCCGCCAGGTCCTTGCGGCGTGCGCCGGCCGCCGCGGTCAGCTCCAGCAGCAGCCGGCCGGCCTCGGCGACCACCGCCCCCCCGCCTGCCACGGGCGTGGTGACGCGGCGGGAGGCGACGACTCGGCCCTCCCCGGTCACCAGGCCGGCGGCGATCTTGGCGCCGCCGATGTCCACGCCGGCGAGCAGCTCGGGCAGTGCCACAGGTCGGCCTCCCGCGGCGCCAGGGCTCACGTCCGGACGAGGTCCTCGCCGAGCCGTTGCGCCCGGGCGAGCAGCTCCGCGCGCTCGGCGACGGGCGGCTCCTCGTCCATGCGCGAGGCGAACAGGTCGCGCCAGTACGTGAAGCCTGTGGAGTTGAAGAACGCCTTGACGGTGGGCTTCGCCCACTCGAACACCCGCTCGTCGGCGCCGCCGCAGGTGGCGACGAACACGCCGCGGCGCTCGCCCTCGAGCTCGCTGACCGGCCGCCGGAGGCGATACCTGGCCACCCAGAAGGCCTGGGCGCGGTCAATCATCGCCTTCGCGTCGCCCGATACAGCGGCGAACTGGATGGGTGAGGCGAGCACGAGATGGCGGGCGGCGCGCAGCCTCTGGTGAAGGCGCTGGAGGTCGTCCTGGACGACACAGCGGCCGGTCTGGTCACAGCCGCCGCAGTGCAGGCAGGACCGGTAAGCGAGCTCGCGCAGGGACACCAGCTCAGTGCGCGCGCCGGCCCCCTCCGCCGCTGCGAGCACGCGCGCGAGCAGCACGCCCGTGTTGCTGCGAGGGCGAGGGCTCGCCAGGATGCCCAGGACCAGCGGCCTCGGATCGCTGTCGCTCATGCGGCCTCTGCGGCGGTTAGCTTCGCTCCCGGCGGGGGCGCTCCTCGCGCGGGGCGACGGCCCTACGCCGGGGCAATCTGTGGTATCCTGTTAGAGGGGACCGCCGCCGGGCTGAGCGGTACCGACAGGCGAGAGGGAGGCGAGGCTTGGTCTGTCGGCTGTGTGGAGCGGCCAACCCGCCGCAGCAGACCGGGTGCACCGTGTGCGGCTCGCCGCTGGAGCGCGCGCCGGACAGACGGCGCGGTCCGGCGGCCTCGCCGAAGCTGAGCCTGACGCACGCCCTGTGGATGCTCCTCTCGGCCGCCGTGGGCGCCGTGCTTGGGCTGCTGTTCGTGCGCGCCCGCGCGGGCGGCGGCCTCTCGGCCGGCGCGGCCTGGCTGGGCGTCCTGCTGGGCGCGGGAGGAGGGGTGGCCCTCGGGCTGCTGCCCGGGCCCGCGGCGCGGCTGCTGCGCCGGGGATCGGCGGCGATCCAGCTCGGGCTCTGCCAGTCGCTCGCGCGGCGCCGTTGCGCGCGCATCCGCGCCGAGTGCGAGCAGGCGCTGGAGGCCGGTGAGGCCGGGCCGGAGACCCACCTCCGGCTGGCCGGCGTGCACTGGCTCGAGCGCCGTCGCGAGGCCGCCGAGAGGGCCCTGCGCACGCTGCTGGACGGCAGCGACGGGGCCTCCCTCGCCCGCCATAACCTCGCCGTGTGCGAGGCCGAGGCCGGGCGCTGGGCCCGCGCGGTCGAGGACCTCGAGCAGGCGCGTCAGCACCTGCCCGACTCAGGCCGCCTGCTGTGGAACCTGGGGATCGCGCGCTGGCGCCTGGGTCAGCTCGACCGCGCGGCGGCCGCGCTGCGGGAGCTGATCGCGCGCGAGCCCGGCCACGAGGCCGGCCGCAGCGCGCTCGCCATCGTGCTCGCCCGCCAGGGCGACATCAAGACCGCGGTCTCCGAGCTGGAGGCCCTGCTCCGGGAGCGCCGCCGGGTCCCGGACGTGCTGTGCACCTTGGGCGTGGTCCAGCAATCGCGCGGTGAGCTCGACCTCGCCGCCGGCTCCTTCACCGCCGCCCTCGCCCGCGACCCGGCCCACATCGCCGCCCGCTACAACCGGGGCCTGTGCGCCATGCTCTACGGCCGCTACCACGAGGCCCTGGAGGACCTCTGGACCGTCGCCGACCTGGCCCCCGAGCACGCCTGGGCCCTGGTGCAGTCCGCCATCTGCCACTACCGCCTCGGCCAGCGCAGGCGGGCCCTGGAGGCCGTCCGCCGCGCCCTCCGCGCGGGCCCGAACGACTTCCAGGTCCGCTACAACGCGGGCACCCTGTTGCTCCGGGAGGGGGTGGTGAGCCAGGCCGTTAGCCACCTGGAGCGCGCCTACGAGCTCAACCCCCGGAGCCTGGAGGTGGTCGTGAACCTGGGGGTGGCCAGCTACCTGAGCGGGCAGCTCAGGCACGCGCTCGACCACTTCCGCGCCGGGGTGCGCATGGACAGCCGCCACGCGCTCGCCCGGTACAACTGCGCGGTGTGCTTCTGCATGCTCGATCTCCTGGAGGAGGCCGAGGCCCAGGTCGCCGAGCTGCTCCAGCTCTACCCGGAGTTCCCCGAGGCCTTCAACGCCATCGGCGTCATCCGCCTCCTCCAGAACCGGCTCGTGGAGGCGGCCGAGCAGTTCCGCCGCACCGCCGACGCCATGCCCCGCAGCGCCGTCGCCCGCTCCAACCTCGCCCTCACCTACTACATTGAGGGCGACCTCGCCGCCGCCGCCGACCAGGCCCGTCAGGCGGTCGCACTCGACCCCGGCCTGGCCGCCGCCCGCGATATCGCCGGCCACGCGGCCCTCGAGCTGGGCAACCTCGAGGAGGCCATCGAGCACTTCCGCGCCCTCACCAAGCTCGAGCCGACCAACCCCGACGCGCACTCCAACCTGGGGCTCGCCTACTATAAGGACGACCGGTTGAACGAGGCCGTGGAGTGCTACCAGCGGGCCCTCATCTTCTCGCCCGAGTCGCCCGAGGGCCACAACGACCTCGGCCTCGCCTACGCCAAGAACAAGATGCTCGAGGAGGCCACCAGCCACCTCGCCCGAGTCATCGAGGCCCGGCCCGACAACCCCATTGTCCACAGCAACATGGGGCTGGTCTCCTACTTCAGGGGACAGACCGAGCGCGCGGTCCAGGAGTGGCGGGAGGTCACCCGGCTCTCTCCCGCCTACGCCCGCAGCCGCGAGGCCACCCGCTTCTCCGCCTACGACGACCAGGAGATGATCGTGCGCCCGCTCGACCGGCGCAAGCGCGCCCTGCAGTTCCCGCTCAAGGTCGCGCCCTTCCGCCACAGCTTCCAGCTTCCACTGGACGAGGACGACCTCCAGATGGAGCTGCCCTGGCCCGACCTCGCCGCCGTCGAGCGCCTGCTCCGCCGCGCCCGCGCCGCCCGCCGCATCGTCGCTGGGCCGTGACCGGCTAGAACTCAAGCAGGTTGGCGAAGGCCTCCCGCTGCACCTCCTCAAGCACGGGCAGGCCAGTGACGCGGGCGGCCCGCTCGCTCAGCGCTGCGAGGTCGCTGCGGGAGAGCAGGTCGAGCCGCCACTTGCGGCTGCCGGCCAGCAACTGCCGCAGGCCGACCGCCAGCCGATCGGTGAGGAAAGTGTAGACGCCAACCGCCGACCAGGGCAGGTCGGCGCCGACCGCGTCGCCGTAGCGGCCCTGAAGCTCGGGGCTGCTGATGAAGAACTGCTCGGGGCGGTCGCCGTATAGCTGGGAGAAGCTGCGGGGCAGGTTGCCGGAGCCGGCCAGCTCGGCGAAGTAGTCGGCCTTCATGGCCGCGGTGAGCGGCGCCCGACCCATGCCGACCGCCTTCACGATGGGCCCGTGGCCGTCGGCGAAGCCGCTCATGGCGATGGCCTTGTAGATCTGCGTCTCGTTCACGAACCCGCCGGCGATGACGATGTCGGGGACGTGCTTGCCCCGGGCGCGCAAGATGCGGACTCCCTCCAGCACCTGGGCCAGCAGGTACAGGGTCGGGGTCGAGCACTCGTTCATCATGGGCACCGGGCTCATGCCCGTGCCGCCCCCCGCGCCGTCGAAGGTGACGAGGTCCACCTTCGCCTGGGAGGCGCAGCGGAGGGTGAAGGCGACGATGCCGGGGTGGTAGGCCCCGGTCTTGAGGAAGACGCGCTGCGCCCCCTGGTCCCGGAGCCAAGCGACGTCCTCGACGAAGGAGCGCTCCTCGGGCATACCGACCCGAGAGTGGCGCTCGAAGGTGCGGAACACGCCCCGCGCGAAGGCCTCTTGAACCGCCTCCTCCTCGGGGTCGGGGATGACGATATAGCCGCGCCGCTTCAGCTCGATCGCCTTCGCCAGATCGCCAATGCGGACCTCGCCCCCGATGGCCTTCGCGCCCTGACCCCACTTGCGCTCGATGATCCGCACGCCGAGGGATCGCAGCGCGAAGAGGTCCACGCCGGCGCGGATGTCCTCCACATTGGTCTGCACGACGATGTCACCGTGCACGCCATCCCAGTACTTGCGGTAGGTGCTGAGGCGGAACTCCAGGTCGGGGGAGCGGGTGACCTTGCCGTCGCCGTTGTACTCGGACTCGCCGTCCATGCCGCAGACGTTCTCTCCGATGGTCACCATGACCCCGGACAGGGCGGCGCCGATGGCGAGGCCGTTCCAGAAGCGGCGCGCCACGTCGGTGGAGCCGAGCCCGGGGATGACCACCGGGAGCTTGAGGGGGACGCCGCCGGCGATAGTGGATACATCGGCCCTCGGGAAGATCGCCGCGTCGGGGTCGGCGGCGATGCCATGGGCCCCCAGCAGGTCCACCTGGATCTGGAGGTCGCTCCAGTTGAGCAGGTAGTCCTTGTTGGAGCCGGCGGTGGAGACTCCGAAGAACTCCGGGCTGGGGTAGAGGACCTCGCGGCCGCGGAAGGCGGACTTGGAGATCTCGCACAGGACCTGGCAGTCCCGGATGCAGAGGGGGCACATGCCGGAGGCGGGGCAGGGGTCGTTGGCGCGCAGGCGGGTTCCGCTGGTGCTGCGGGCGTTCTCGGTGTACCAGGGCATCGCTGACCTCACGCTGTGGGTGATCTGGCGAAAGGATAGGCGGCAGACAGTAGCCGGCTACCGTCTTCCTACCGCGCCAGCAAGTATACCCAACACCGTGCTGCCAGTCAACCCGGGTCCCCCAGGAGGGCGGGCCGCGCCGCCGGCCCGCCCTGGCTCACTCGACGAAGTGGCCGATCCCGCGGTACTTGCGGTAGCGAGCCTCCAGCAGGGCCTCCCGCGGCATCACCCGCAGCCGCTCCAGCGCCGCCACCAGCGACTCCTTCAGGTTGCGGGCCGCCCCCGCGGGGTCGCGGTGGGCCCCGCCCAGGGGCTCCGCGACCACCTCGTCCACCGCGCCCAGCTCCATCGTGCGCCGCGCCGAGAGCCGCAGCGCCTCCGCCGCCTCCGGCCCCCGGGCGGGATCTCGCCCGAAGGCCTCCAGGATCACCGCACACGACTCGGGAGGGATCACCGAGTAGATGGCGTGCTCGAGCATCATCACGTGGTCGCCCACCCCGATGCCGATGGCGCCCCCGCTGCCGCCCTCCCCGATGATGGCGACCACGATGGGTGTGCGAAGCTGCGACATGAGCAGGAGGTTCTCCGCGATCGCGTTGGCGATCCCCCGCTCCTCCGCCTCGGGCCGCGACTCGGCCGCCGGCGTGTCCACCAGGCTCACGACGGGGTGGCCGAAGCGCTCCGCCAGGCGCATGATGCGCGCCGCCTTCCGGTAGCCCTCGGGGCGCGCGCTGCCGAAGTTGCGGAACTGGCGCTGCTTGACATCCCGCCCCTTCTGGTGCCCGACCACCGCCACCGCCATCCCCTCCAGGGAGGCCAGCCCGGCCACGATGGCCGGGTCATCGCCGAAGCGCCGGTCCCCGTGCAGCTCGACGAAGTCCTCGCAGATGGCGTTGATGTAGTCGAGCGCGTGGGGCCGCTCGGCGTGACGGGCGAGCAGCACGTTGTCCCAGGCGGTCAACATGCCGAAGACGTCCCGCGTGATGTGCTCCTGGCGGCGGCGCAGCGAGGCGATCTGCTCTCGCACCTTCTGGCGCCGCTCGTCGCTGATGCTCGGCGAAGACAGGAGCCGCTCCAGCTTCGCGATGTCGGCATCCACCTCCCTCAGTTGCTTGTCGAAGCGCAGCCAGCGACTCACTGGGCGCGCTCCTCCTCGGCCGGCGCCAGCAGCGCCAGCAGCCGCGCCAGCAGCCCCCGCAGCTCCCGCCGCGTCGCCACCACGTCAACCATCCCGTGCTGGAGCTGGTACTCCGCGGTGTGGCTGCCCGGCGGCAGCTTGATGTTGAACGCCTTCTCGATCACCCGCGGCCCCGCGAAGCCCACCAGCGCATTCGCCTCCGCGATCGCCACGTCGGCGACCGAGGCGAAGCTGGCGAACACCCCCGCGGTCAGGGGGTCGGTGTACACCGCCAGATAGGGCACCCGCGCCTGGTTCATCCTCCCCACCGCGGCGGTCGTCTTCGCCATCTGCAGCAGGGAGACGATCCCCTCCTGCATGCGCGCGCCGCCGGAGCAGGCGAATACGACCAGGGGCTTTCTCGCCTCGATCGCGCGCTCCGCGGCGCGGGCGAACTTCTCGCCCACCACCGCGCCCATGCTGCCCCCGATGTAGCCGAAGTCCATCACCGCCAGCACCACTGGCAGCCCCCGGATCGAGCACTCGCCCCAGATCATCGCCTCCGGCACCCCGCTGCGCTCCTGCCCCTCGGCCGCCTTCTCCCGGTAGCCGGGGAAGCCCAGCGGGTCGCTGCTGCGCATCCCGGCGTCCCGCTCCTGGAAGGTGCCCACATCGGCAGTGACCGCCACCCGCTCCCGCGCGCCCAGGCGCCGATGGTGGCCGCAGTGCCGGCAGACGTAGAGCTCCTCCTCGAACTCGGGCTGGTAGAGCATCTCGCCGCACTGCGAGCACTTTGTCCACAGCCCCGCCGGCGCGCCCGACAGCGATCCGCGCCTGCTCTCCGCCGCGGTCTCGGGCCGCTCTCGCTGGTCCATGCGCTCCTCACCCTCTCCCGCCCCGCTGCCCCGGTGGCTCCGCAGGGCCGACGGCCGGCGCCCTACAGGTCGCCCGGCCGCCGCGGAGAACTTACACGTCAAGCCTCTGCTACCTCGCGGGGCACTGATTCACCTGCCGCGGGTTGTCGGCAGATCTCCGGGGGAGGCCGCCAGCATGGGAATGGAAGAGATCAGGCGAGAGATTGATGCGCTCGACGACTCCCTGCTCGAGCTCCTGAGCCGCCGCGCCGAGCGGGTCCTTGAGATCGGCCGGCTCAAGCGGGAGGGCGGGGGCGAGGTGTACGACCCCGCCCGGGAGCGCCAGATCCTCGACCGGCTGTCCGGGGCGAACCGAGGCCCGCTCTCGGACGAGGCCCTGCGGGAGATCTTCGGCGCCATCTTCGCCGTCCACCGGCTGCTGGAGCGCGAGCTGGTCATCGCCTACTACGGGCCCGCCGGCTCCTTCACCCATGTCGCCGCCCAGCGCAAGTTCGGCGCCGGCGCCGATCTGCGGCCGGCCGACGCCATCGGCGACGTCTTCCTCGCGGTGGAGAAGAAGGAGGCCGACCTGGGCGTGGTGCCCATCGAGAACACCACCGCGGGCGTGGTCCCGTTGACCCTGGACGCGCTGATGGAGTCCCGGCTGGTCATCTGCGCCGAGACCTATGTGGAGATCGAGCACTACCTGCTCTCCCACGCCCCCGACCTCGACCGCGTCGCCCGCGTCTACTCCCACCCCCAGGCCCTGGCCCAGTGCCGCATCTGGCTGCGCGCCAACCTGCCGCGGGCCGAGATCATCCCCGTCGGCGCCACCGCCCGCGCGGCTGAGATCGCCAGCTCTCAGCCCGACTCCGCCGCCATCGGCCCCCATCTCGCCGGGGAGCTCTACGGGCTGCCCGTGCTGCGCGCCCGCATCCACGACCTGGCGGACAACCGCACCCGCTTCTTCGTCGTAGGCCGCCAGGGGTGCCCACCCTCGGGGCACGACAAGACCTCTCTCGCCTTCACGCTGCGCCACCAGGCGGGCGCGCTCCATCACGCTCTGGGCGCCTTCAGCGATCACGGGATCAACCTCACCTTCATCCAGTCCCACCCCACCAAGACCACGCCCTGGGAGTACATGTTTTTCGTGGATCTGCAGGGGCACGCCCAGGAGCCGGCGGTCGCCGCTGCCCTGGCCGCCCTCCGGGAGCACACCCTCAGCCTGCGCGCCCTGGGCTCCTACCCCGAGGCGGAGCACTAGCGCCCGGCCAGTCGAACGCCTCCGGCAGCAGCTCCCGCAGCCGGAACTCGCGCCTTTCGCCGCCCCGGCCCACGGACACGATCTCGAGGTCGTCGCAGAACTCCGCGAGGACCTGCCGACAGGCGCCGCACGGCGCCAGGGGCCCGGCCTCGGGCGTGAAGATGGCGAGCCCGACGAAGGTTCGCTCTCCCTCTGCCACCGCCGAAAACAGGGCCGCCCGCTCCGCGCAGACGGTGAGCCCAAGGGAGGAGTTCTCGACATTACAGCCCGCGAACAGGCGGCCCCCGGCCCCCTGCAGCGCGGCCCCGACCCGCAGGTTCGAGTAGGGGGCGTGGGCCCGCCCGCTCGCCTGCTCGGCGGCGGCCAGCAGGGCTTTCCACTCAGGCCTCGAGGGCGTCCTGCTCGTCCTCCCCATCCGCCTCCTCAGCTTCCTCCCGCGGGTGCACTGTGATGCGCACCGAGCGGATGCGGTTGCCCCTCATCTCCTCGACGCGGAACTCGAGGCCGCGCCAGCTGAGGGAGTCTCCGACCTCGGGCAGGCGCCCGAGCCGGTCCAGGATGAAGCCGCCGAGGCTGTCGAAGTCGCCCTCGGGCAGCTCGACGCCCAGGCGCTCGCCGAGGTCGTCGGCGCTGATCCCGGCGTCCACGATGAAGGCGCCCTCCTCGACGATGCGCACCGGCTCCCGCTCCAGGTCGTGCTCGTCGCGGATCTCGCCGAAGATCTCCTCCAGCAAGTCCTCGATGGTCACCAGGCCGGCGGTGCCGCCGTACTCATCAATCACGATCGCCATGTGCAGGTGGTTGCGCTGCATCATCCGCAGCAGCTCGTCGAGCTTCTTGCTCTCTGGCACCACCGGCGCCGGGGTGCGGGCAATCTGGCGCGCGGTGAGGTGGTCGGCGCCCCCGTCCGCCCCCCGTTGGAGGGCCGCGAGGACGTCCTTCACATACAAGATGCCGACGATGTGGTCGAGGTCGCCCTCGAAGACTGGCAGCCGGGAGTAGCCCGTGCGTTCGCTGAGCCCGGCGGCCTCGATCAGGCTCGCCTCGGCCGGTAGGCAGACCATGTCGGTGCGGGGGGTCATCACCTCCCGCGTCACTTTGTCGGCGAACTCGATGACCCCGTGGATCATCTCCCGCTCTTCCTCCTGGATGTCGCCCTCCGCCTCCCCCTCCCTCACGAGGGCGATCACCTCCTCGTCGGAGTAGCTGGGCAGCGCGCTCGTCACCTCGCCGCCCAACACAGGGACCACCACTCGGCGGATGATCCCCAGCCCCAGCGCGTGCAGCACGCGGGCAAGGGGCCGCAGCAGCACATGCACCACCGCCAGCACCGGGGCCACCCCCAGCCCCACCGCCTCCGGCCGACGGACGGCATAGGTCTTGGGCGTCACCTCGCAGAGGGCCAGCAGAACTGCGATCATGCCCACTGAGGTGACGGGCACCCAGCGGGCGCTGCCGCCCGAGAGCCGGATCGTGATCTCGGTGGCATAGGCCGAGGAGGTGATGATGGCGAGGTTGATGAGGAGCACGTTGGTGCTGCCCAACACCTCCTGGCGCCGCTCGACGAGGTGGACGAGCGCCCGCGCCCCCCGCCGGCCCTCGGCCGCGAGCTGGCGCGCCCGGCCCACCTCGACCCGCATCAGCGCCGCCTCGCACAGGGAGCCGAAGGACAGCGCGCCGAAGGCAACGGCGATGGCGAGCAGTTGCCGCCAGGAGGCGGCGAACACCGCACAGGCGCCGAGGGAGGGGTCATCCACCGCGATCGGCCTCCCGCGGCGCGCGAGAGGCTCGCACCCGCGCGATCCGATAGCCGTCCAGCTCATCCACCGCCAGCGTCACCTCCCCCAACTCCAGCCGCTGCCCCACCCTGGGGACCACCCCAAAGCGGCTGTAGAGCAGCCCCGCCACCGAATCGTAGTCTCCCCGGGGCAACTCCACCCCCAGCGCCTCAGAGGCCTCCTCGATGCTCATGCGCCCGTCCAGGAGGGCCACTCCGCCCTCCCCGGGCTCCGCGCCCGGGGGCACCTCATCGTACTCGTCATAGATGTCGCCCACCACCTCCTCGAGCAGGTCCTCGAGGGTAACCAGCCCGGCCGTGCCCCCGTACTCGTCCACCACCACGGCCAGCGTGCGCCGCTGGGCGCGGAAATCGGTGAGCAGGTCGCTGAGCTTCTTGGTCTCGGGCACCCACAGCGGCGGGCGCATCACCGTGCGCACGCTGGTGTCTCCCCGAGCCGAGGCGAGCAGGGGCAGCACGTCCTTCACGTGCACGACGCCGACGATGTCGTCCAGGCCCTCCCGATACACGGGGAGCCGCGAGATGCGGTGCTCCGTCGCCAGCCGGCCCGCCTCCGCCGCCGTCGCCGTCTCCGGGACGGCCACCATCTCCGTGCGAGGCACCATCACCTCGCGGGCGACCTTGTCGCCGAAGGCGAAGATGCTGTGGATCATCGCGCGCTCTTCCTCCTCGAGCCCGCCGGCCTCGGCCTGGAGGTCCACGATGGCGCGGATCTCAGACTCCGTAACCGGGGCCTCCGGCGCGGGCCGGCCGCCCAGGAGGTGGACCAGCCCCTCCGCCACCCGCCCCAGGGCGCGGGCCGGCGGCGCGAGCACAGAGTAGGCGACCCAGGCCGGGAGGGCCGCCGCCTGCGCCACCCGCTCGGAGTTCGCCGCCGCGTAGCTGATGGGCACGATCTCCGCGAAGAGGATGACGAGGGCCGCCATCCCCACCAGGGCCACCCACACCGGGTAGCCCAAGCGCGCGATGACCCAGCTTGCGGCGATCGCCTCGGCGGTGTAGTTGACGGCGGTGATGGTGAGCAAGACAGCCCCCAGCGTCTCCGCCGGCCGCGCGAGCAGCCGCGCCAGCAGCCGTCCCGTGCGGCCCGCGGGGAGCTGACGCGCGCGGTAGCGCCCGAGGGACAAAAAGCTGATCTCCGCCGCGGAGAAGACGGCCGAGGTGAACAGCAGGAGCGCGAGCGCGACTAACGCCAGGGCGTCCATGGTCCCCAAGTCAACCTCCCACCCGCATCGAGAGCGTCCCGTAGAGCGCCAGCCCTACCACCACCGCCACCGCGGCGCCGATGAGCACCTCCCGCCGGCTGTGGATGCCGGCCTCCACGCGGCTCTGGGCGACCAGCAGGGCGAGCACAAGTGAGAGCCCCCAGACGATCACATCCCCGGTGAGGTAGCACACGCTGATGAAGCAGAAGAAGGCCAGCGCGCTGTGCGCGCTCACCAGCCCGCCCCGGGTGAGCGTCCCCCGCCGGCCCCAGAGCTTGCCCAGGATGACCGCCGCCACCACCGTCACCACTCCGCCCAGCGCCACGTGCAGGAAGTGGGCCTCGGGCCGCTCGCCCATGCCCCGCAGTGTCTCCACCGTCTGCGCGTCGAGGAACACCCCCGCCACCACCAGCAGCCCGGTGACGATGGCGACCAGCACCGCCGCGCCGCCCACGTCCTTGGCCGCCTTCGCCAGCGGATGGGGCCCGGGGCTGACCAGGTCCACCACGGCCTCGATGGCGCTGTTGAGCAACTCCGCCAGGACCACCAGGGCGACGGCGAGGCAGAGGAGGAGGACCTCGACGGCGGTGAGCCGGGCGATGGCGCTGAAGACGAGGACCAGGGAGCCGATCACGAGCAGCGTCATCACGTGCCAGTCGCGCTGGAGCGTGTGCTCGAGCCCGTCCATCGCGTTCCGGAAGCTGTCCAGCAAGGTCCTGCGGCTCAGCTCCGGCAGCCCCTTACCTCGGACAACACCTGCTCCGCCCGCTGCATCATTCGGCGGCGCGCCTCCGGAGTCTCGTCCTCCCACCCCGTCAGGTGCAGGATCCCGTGGGCCAGCAGCAGCTCGAGCTCCTCCATCAGCCCGTGGTTCGCCTGCCGGGCCTGCCGCTCTGCGGTCTCCGCCGAGATCGCCACATCCCCCAGCATCGGCGCCTCCCCGGCCGGCGTCTCCCCCGCCGGGAAGGCCAGCACGTCGGTCGGCGCCTGCCGACCCCGGTACCTCCGGTTCAGATCCTGAATCCATGCGTCATCCCCGATCACAACGCTCAGCTCGGCGGCCGGGTCACAGCCCTCGGCCGCCATCACCGCTCTCGCGACCCGCACCAGCCGGCGGCGGTCCACCCGCCTCGGCTGCTGATTCCGGATGACCACGGCCAAAGCCTGTCACCCGACCGGGCCCGCCGAGACGGGCTCCGGGTACTCGACCCGCGTGTGGCACAGCGAGCCGGTGAGCACGCGCGCCATCGCCGCCTCCGCGGCCTCGAAGTCGCGGAAGGTCAGGTCGCACTCCTTGAGCTGACCATCCACCAGGCGGTCGCGCACGATGTCGCGCACCATCTGCCGGACCCGATGGGGCGTGGGCTCGGCGATGGACTTCGCCGCCGCCTGCACCGCGTCCGCCAGCATCACCAGGGCCGCCTCCTTAGTGCGCGGGAGGGGGCCGGGGTAGCGGAACTGCTCCTCGGAGACCGACTCGGGCCGCTCGCTGTTCAGCGCCTGCTGGTAGAAGAAGCTCGCCAGGCTGGCGCCGTGGTGCTGGGCCACGATCTCGACGATCTGGGGCGGCAGCCGGTGCTCCCTCGCCAGCTCCACCCCATCCCTTACATGGGAGATGATGATCAGCCCCGAGAGCGAGGAGGACAGCCGCTCGTGCACGTTCTCCACCGCCAGCAGGGCCTGGTTCTCGGCGAAAAAGGCGGGGCGGCGCAGCTTGCCGATATCGTGGTAGAGCGAGCCCACCCTCGCCAGCAGCGCGTCCGCCCCCACCGCCTCGGCCGCCGCGTCGGCGAGGTCGGCGACCATTAGGGAGTGGTAGTAGGTGCCGGGGGCCTCGGCCTGCATCTGGCGCAACAGGGGGTGCTGGGGGTTCGACAGCTCCAGCAGCCCCAGGTGGGTGGTGATGCCGAAGGGGCGCTGGAGCAGGTAGATGCCGCCCAGGCTGAGGGCCGCGACGCCAGGGCTGTAGAGCACAGAGGCGAGGGCGGCGTGGCGCGCCAGCACCGCCAGGGGCTCCGCCTGCAGGAGGCCGATGGCCGCCACCAGCGCGAGGTTGGTGACGGCGAGGGCGAGCACGATCCAGCGCAGCCGGGACACCGGCCAGATGTGGGACACGAAGGCGAGGGCGGCGCTGGCGCTGCCCAGGGAGAGCAGAGCGGCCGGCAGGCCCCCCTGGACCATGAGGCCCACCAGCAAGCTCGCGCCGAGGGCCAGCGACATCGCCACCAGATCGCCCAGCAACACCGCCGCGATGAGCGCCGCGGCGGGCACGAAGAGCATCCAGACATTGGGCAGCGAGAGGGTGAGCAGATGCACCAAAAAGAGCGACACGACCATCAGCAGGGACAGCAGCAGCAGCAACTTCGGGCTGTCGTAGACAGGGCGCGCCCAGTAGCGGGTCTGCGCACCCACGAGGATCACGATCAGGCCCACGATCAGCCCCACCGCGACTGTCCTCCGGTAGTCCAGCCCCGGGCTGGCGAGCCCTACCGCCTGAAGCATGGCGAGGTGGCCGCGGGTCACGCGCTCGCCCTGGAAGACGATCACATGGTCGGCCTCGATCGTCCTCACCACTCTCTGGACACGCTCGCGCGCCTCGGCCCGGGCGGCCTCCGTAAGCTCTTCGTCGTAGCGTTGGGTGGGCCCCACCTCCCGGCTCACCGCCGCTGCCAGGAGCTCGCCGGCGGCCGCCTCGGCGACCCGCTCCCGGGCGAGGGCCGCCGCCTCGTCGCGGGCCGCCCTCACGTCGCCGGTGCGCTCCCGGATCTCGCGGGACATCACCTCACGGATGATCGCCCTCCCCACCTCCTCGAGCGCGCGCAGCTCGGCGTCCTCGGCCTGCGCCGCCCACTGGGCGGCCTCCGGCGACAGGCCGGCGAGGGCCCGCTGGACTGCGTCCGCGGGCAGCCTCGCCTCCTGGGCCCGGCGAAGCCCGTCGAAGGTCCTCTCGAGACGCTTCTGGGCGTCCGCCGCGGCGTAGGGCAGGGGGGAGTACTGGGGGGGCACCCGCGCCGCCGCCTCCTCGCGCAGCCGCTCGGTCTCCTCCCGGTCCACATACTCGGCCATGCGGGGGGCGCGGATCAGCTGTGGGCTGGGCTCGCCCGGCCTCAGCGAGACGCGGCCCGGGAACACGTCGTAGCCCAGCAGGATCGCGGAGAGCGCGGCCCACGTCACCAGCCCGAGGGTCACCCGCAGCCAGGTCTGTCTCGCCGGCCAACCTCGTGCGGCCCCGCCCCGGCCGCGACGGTGCGCCCGCGCGCGGCTCATACCCGGCCACCCGCGCCCTTCGCCTCGTGCTGCTCGTAGGCCTGGATGATGCGCTGCACCAGCTCGTGGCGGACCACGTCCTGGTCGGAGAAGTACACGAAGGCCACCCCCGGCACGCCTGGCAGAACCTCCCGCACGTGGTTCAGCCCCGGCACCTGCCCGGCCGGCAGGTCGGTCTGAGTGATGTCCCCGGTCACCACGGCCTTGGAGCCGAAGCCCAGCCGGGTCAGGAACATCTTCATCTGCTCGCGGCTGGTGTTCTGGCCCTCGTCGAGGATGATGAAGGACTCGTTCAGGGTCCGCCCTCGCATGAAGGCCAGGGGCGCCACCTCGATGACACCCCGCTCGAGGAGCCGCCGCGCCTTCTCCAGGTCCATCATGTCGTAGAGCGCGTCGAAGAGCGGCCGCAGGTAGGGGTCCACCTTGGCCTGGATGTCCCCTGGCAGGAAGCCGAGCCGCTCGCCAGCCTCGAGCGCGGGGCGGGTCAGGATGATGCGCGCCACCTGGCGATCCCGGAGGGCGGCCACCGCCATCGCCATGGCGAGGTAGGTCTTGCCGGTTCCCGCGGGGCCGATCCCGAAGGTCAGGTCGGCGCGCGCGATCGCCTCCACGTAGTCCCGCTGGGTTTGGGTGTGGGGCTTCACGGGCTTGCCGCGGTCGCTCACCAGCACCACGTCAGAGAAGACGACTTCCCGGGGCTCGGCGCGACCGGCCCCCACAGTGCGGGCCGCGTACTCCACTTCGCCGGGCGTGATCGGATGGCCGAGGCGAACGAGCTTGACCAGCTCCTCCAGCAGGTCGCTCGCCCGCTCGACCTGTTCCGGCGTGCCGTGGACCCGGATCTCGTTGCCCCTCGCCCCGATCCGGGCCCCCACCTCCTTCTCGATCAGCCGGAGGTTCGCATCGTGGGTCCCCGCGAGCGCAAGCGTTTCCTCGGCGTCCGCGAGGACCACCCTAGTCTCTGACACCGCGTCCAATGTCGTGCCTAGGCTCTCAGCCCCAGACCGCTGGAGGGCGCTGCCGGAGCCAGGCCGGCCCACTTCCTCACCACTGCCCCGGCGCGGCCCCCTCCTCCGTGCAGACTCAGAGCTCGCCCCGGCGCCTGGCGGCGCGGCGGCTCCGGCGGATGGCGGCCGCCAGCATCCGGCGGCGCTTCTCGCTGGGCTTCTCGTAACGCTCGTGCCGCTTGGCCGCCTCCAGGACGCCGTGCTCCTGCAGCTCCCGCTTGAAGCGGCGCAGCGCGCTGTCGATCGACTCATTCTCCCGTACGTCAATGGCCATACTCTCCCTCCCTTCGCACCACCACACAACCCGCGGCACCGACAGCGCCTGCAAACGCGCACCAGAGCCGTAGGTGGTTGATCCTGACACGAAGGCCCACCCGCCGGCACAGCCCGCAGACAGCCTTCGGACCGCCCTCAGGGCCGCGCCCTGAGCGCCGGCCACCGCACAGCCGCACCCGCGGTGTGGACCAGGGTGATTATAGCAGGGGGGCGAACCCTTGTCAAACCGGACCCGCGCAGCCCTATCCGGGCGGCCAGCCCAGCGACCGGCCCGCCAGCACGTGCAGGTGCAGGTGGTCCACCGACTGGCCTGCGCTGGGCCCTGAGTTCGCCACCACGCGGAAGCCGGCCTCGGCCTTCCCCTCAGCCTCCGCCACCTTGGCGCAGACGCGCACCAGGCGGCCCACCAGGGTGTCATCTTCCTCTGACAGATCCCGCAGCGAAGGGATGTGCTTGCGCGGAATAACCAACACGTGCATCGGGGCTTGTGGGTTCAGGTCGCGGAAGCCAACCACCGCGTCGTCCTGATGGACGATGTCTGCTCGCGCGTCGCCGCTCGCGATGCGACAGAAGATGCACGCCGATGATGTCTTGCCAGCCGCTTCAGCCATGCGCGTTCACCTTTCTGCTCGAGCTTCGCTTCCCCCGTCTCACTCCAGGGGCAGGCTCAGGAGAGCCGACGCGTTTCGCCAGGCGATCAGCTCGAGCTCCTCCCCCGTCAGGCCCAGCCGGAGGAGTCGCCTGACGTCGGCCCGCGGGTCGCCCCACGGGAAATCGGTCGCGAACACCACCCGCCCCGCGCCGTGGGCGCGGATGAGCGCCACCAACTCATCATCTCCGAGCTGGTCCTCGGGGCAGTACGAGAGGTCGAAGTGGATGTCCTCCCCGAGCAGGTGTTCCCTGACCTCCCTCCACATCTGGTAGCCACCCATGTGCGCGACCACCATCCGGAGCGCCGGGAAAGCCTCATGGACCCGCGCCAGCGCCGAGGGCTGCGCATGGACGCAAGCGCGAGGCGCGATCTCCTGGCCGCTGTGGAAGAGCACGACCAGCCGGCCCGCGGCGGCCTCGTAAGCGGGCCAGAGCCGCGGGTCGTCAGGCGCGAACTCCTGGAAGTTGGGCTGGAGCTTGATCCCCCGCAGCCCGAGGGCGGCCAGGCGCTCGACCTCGGCCTCCAGGCGTTCCAGTCCGGGATGCAGGGCCCCGAAGGCGACCAGCCGCGGGCCGTTCACCCCAGCCGCCCAGTCGTTGATCGAGGGCACCTGCTCAGGCCGCGTCGCCACCGGCGCGATAACCGCCACCTCCACCCCGGCCTCGTCCATGATTCCGCTGAGGCCCGCGACCGTGGGGTCAGCGACGGGGCGGACGCCGTACTCCGCAGCCAGCGCCTGCACCGCGCGGGCCGCCACCCTCTCGGGGAAGGCGTGGGTGTGGAAGTCCACCAGGTGTCTTGGGCGCCTGTCCGACGTCATGGCGCCGGCGCCTCGATCTCCAGCTTGAACAGCCGCCGGGCGGTCTGCGTCGTCGCCCGCGCCAGCTCCTGCTCCCCCACCCCGCGCAGCTCGGCCAGTCGGCGGATCACCGCCCGGAGGTTCGCCGGCTCGTTGTCCCGCCCCCTGGCCATCTCGGGAGTGAGGTAGGGCGAGTCGGTCTCCACGACCAGCCGGTCCTCCGGCGCCTCGGCCGCCGTGCGGAGCAGCCCAGGGTGAGGCCCGCGCACAACCAGCCCGCCGAGCCCGAGTGTCGCCCCGAGGGCGAGCGCGCGCTCGGCCTGCTCCCAGGCGCCGTCGAAGCAGTGCCAGATGATGGGCGCGCCCACCTCCTCCGCGAGCAGCCCGAGCAGCTCCTCCTCCGCCGCCCGACAGTGTACGATGAGCGGTAGGCCGACCTCGGCGGCGAGTGCGGCATGCCGCCGAAAGGCCTCGACCTGAGCCGCGCGGGGAGAGAGGTTGCGGTACAGGTCGAGCCCCGTCTCGCCCACCGCCGCGACGCGCGGGCGGCGGGCCAGCTTCCGCAGGCGGGCCAGGGCGGGAACGTCGGCGGCCGAGGCATCGTGGGGGTGAATGCCCACCGCGGCCCAAAGGTCCTCGTGCTCCTGCGCGAGCGAGACGGCCAGCTCGCTGCTGGGCAGGTCGTAGCCCACCACGAGCATGGCTGCGACCCCGGCCGCGCGGGCTCTCGCCAGGACCTCGGGCAGGCGCCGCTGGAGGCGGGGGTGGTTCAGGTGGGTGTGGGCGTCAACCAGGGCGGGGAGAGCATCAGCCATCGTGGGCCCGCTCACTGCGCTCCCACCGCGCGGATCGGTCCATGTGCAGCACCATCCTGAGGCCATCCCGGTGGAGCCCGTAGTAGTGGGGCAGGAGGCGCGAGCGGCGGAACCCAAAGGCCTCATAGAGCGACTGCGCGGCGCGGTTGGCGACGTGGACCTCGAGGTCGGCATCCTCCACGCCCCGCTCCTGAAGGTAGGCGAGGGCCCGCGCCATGAGCGCTCGCCCCAGGCCGCGACGCCGTCGCGCGGGATCCACCGCAATGGAGGTGACGCCGCCCCGCCGCCTTCCCAGCCATCCCAGCTTCACGCGGACAAGCGCGTACCCGACCACCTCGCCCTCCTCCTCGGCGACGAAGAAGCCCTTCCGGTCGCGGACGACGTGGGCGAGGAATGTCGTCACACTGTAGCACTCGGGGCCGAAGGAGGCGCGCTCGATCTCGATCACGCGCCGCAGGTCGCTCAGCCTCGCGTTGCGGACCGTCATGGGACCCCGGCCCCCACGGTCTCGATCTCGCCGATTGCGAAGCTCCGGCCGCCCATATCCGTCTCCAGCAACAGCCTGCCGTCAGCATCCACGCCCTGCACCCGGCCTCGCGTCGGCCCATCGCCGGAGAGCACGACCACTTCCCGCCCGAGCAGGGCATCGAACTGCCGCCAGACGCGGGCCAGCCCCTCCCCGCTGCCCATCAGATCCTCCCACCGCTGCCCCAGGGCGTCAAGCGTGCGCGCGGCGAGCGCCGCCACCTCGTGCTCCCCACCGGTCTGCTCGCGCAACGAGGTCGCGCTCTCCCTCAGCTCCGCCGACAGGTCGGCCGGCGACAGGTTCACGTTCAGCCCCAGGCTCAGCACCGCCTGCGCGATCCGCTCCCCGGCCAGCTCCGCCTCTACCAGCACGCCCCCAAGCTTGCGCCCCCCAGCCAGCAGATCGTTCGGCCACTTCAGCTTCACCGCCACCCCGGCCTCCGCCCGCACCGCCTCCGCGGCCG
>CAYLPT010000126.1:0-5666 GCA_964385645.1 uncultured bacterium | reverse complement strand
GTGGGGCGGGAGGTGATCTTCGGGGTGCGGCCGGAGGGGATCCACGATCGGGCGCTGGCCGGGGGGCTCGGGAGCGGGGACGGGAGCGGGGCGACGGTGATGGTGGATGTGACAGAGCCAATGGGCTCCAGCGTCTACGCCTACCTCACGGCGGGCAAGCACTCCCTCATCGCCGACCTCGACGCCGAGACCCGCGCCAGGGACGGCCAGCCCCTCGAGGTCGTGTTCGAGATGGACAAGACGCACCTGTTCGACCCGGAGACGGAGGCCGCGCTGACCTAGGGTCGGCGCCGGGCTTGTGCGCGCGGGGAACGGCGGCGGGCGAGGGGCCACGGGTTCCTCGCCGAAGCTCTGGGGGTAGAGAGACCGCGAGGTTCCGACCATGCAGACACGCGGCAGGTGGTTGGCAGTCGTGCTGGCGACGGCGCTGCTGTGCCTCGGGGCCGCCGGCCCGGGGCGGGCCGCCCAGGCGGCGCTCGCCCGCCGGGAGGCCAACTTCGTGCGCGTGGAGGGCGCGGCCACGGTGCTCCTGTGGGCGCGCGGGCTCAGCCGGCCGGGTGACCTCGACCGGTATGTGGAGTGCGGCCTGAACACAGCCTATGTCGCCGTGCCGAGCGCGACCGCGGAGGCGCTCGCGACGGCCTCCGCGCTGGCCGCGGAGGCCGAGGCGCGCGGACTGCTGGTGATATTCGCGCTGGCGCCCCTGCGCGGGGAGCGGGGCGAGGAGCTCGCCCCCGACGCGCTGTCCCAGGCCTACGTGGAGGCGGTGTCGGCGTTCGTGCAGAGCGCCGTGGCGCGCTTGGGCGATCACCCCCGCCTCATCGCCTGGTCGGTCGAGGCGGTGCCGCCGCAGGCGGTGGCGTGGGGCGACGAGGGCTTCCGCGCCTACCTCGAGGAATGGTACGGGGGCCTCTCGGCCGTGAATGAGTCTTGGGGGACCGCGTTCGCGAGCTGGGAGGAGATCACGGTCGCCGGGGTGCGGGATGTGGACAGTCTGCTTCCCGCGGGGCTGGGGAGGGCGAGCGTGGACTTCGCCTACTACCGGGAGGCCGCCTACGCGGACGCGCTGTCGGTGTGGGCGGCGGCGCTGCGGAGGGAGGACCCGGAGCGGATGCTGTTCGCGGGGGCGCTGAGGGACTACCGCTCGATCATCAGCGTGCGCGGGGACTTCGACGGGCTCGTGCTGGCCACATACCCCTCGGTCGCGGAGGCGGACTGGGACACGCACAACGTCCACGCGGTGGACATCGCGCGCCGGGGCAACCAGTTTGCGGTCGTGCAGACGCTGGAGGTGGAGCCTGGCCTCAACCCGGCGCGCCTGGAGGCCTGGGTGGCGGAGGCGCTCGTGCATGGGGCGGCGGGCATTGCCTTCTCCAGCTGGCCGGCGGTCCGCGCCTCGGAGCAGCTTCAGGCTGCGGTGCGCCGGGCGGCCCATGGGCTCACCGCCGGGTTCCCGGCCGAGCCCGTGGCGCGGACGGCGGTGCTCTACCAGCCGATCGCCGGGGGCGCCATGCGGGACGGCCGCTCGCTCTACGGCTACCTCGATGGGACGACGCCTGGTCAGCCGACCACGCTGTTCGCAGCCGCCCGGCGCGGTAGCCGCTATGGGCTCCTGGACGTGATCTCGCTCGACTCGATCTCAGCGGCGGGCCTGCGCCAGTACGGCGCCGTGATCGCGCCCAGCGTGCTCTACCTCCCCGAGGACGCGCAGCTCGCGCTTCAGAACTATGTGCTCCAGGGCGGGGTGTTCGTGGCCGACGCGGGCATTGGCATGTATCAGGCGGAGGGAGTCATGACCTCCGTGCCCCCCATCCTGCGGGACTTCCTGGGCCTGCAGTTCACCGACCTCGGTCCCTCGCCCGAGGAGCTGCGGGCGGAGGCGGGCTGGCCGGGCTACCTTGGCCAGCCGGGGCAGGTCGGGGAGCCGGGGGTGGCCATCCCCATGGGCCCCGCGGAGAGGGGCGAGGTGGTGGACCCTGACGTGCAGCGCTTCGCCGACATCCTCTCGGAGTTCCTCAGCCGCACCGATGTACGGCGCTACCTGGGCGAGGAGTTCGTGTGGGGCGCGGGTCCCATCTCGCGGGTGCGGGCCCTCGGCAGGGGCTTCAGCGTCTACGCGCCTACGTTCCTGTACGAGGCCTGGCGGCCGACCGACCCCTACTTCAGCGAGTTTCACAACCGCATCCTCGGCTGGGGAAGCGACCTCGAGATGGTCCAGCCCGCCGACCTCTGGCCCCCGGTCTCGCTGGCGGCCTACTCCGACTACTCGGTGGCCATCGCCTCGCCGGAGGGGCATGGCGCGGCGGTGGTTGTCCACGGGGGGGCCGCGCAGGTCTACCAGGTGCCGGCCGGGGCGATGCGGGTGGCGAACCCCGAGGAGGATGACCGCGTCGAGCTGCTGTTCCCCGCCGCGCCCCTCGTGCGGGCCCAGCCGCTGCCCGTCTTCGTCCGGCCCCTCGATCCGGAGGCGGTGGCGACGGTGGTGGTGCGGGAGTACGGGCCGCAGCGGGTCGAGCTGCTGATCTACGGCACGGAGGCCTGGGCGACGCTAAGGGGCGGCGAGGTCGTCGTCTCGGGAGGCTCGGCCACGCAGTTGGAGCTGGAGGTTGGCTCGGGGGCCTACCCGGTGGCGCCGGGCGCTGTGCATCGCGTAACCATCGAGGAGGAGGTGGGGCGTCGCCGCCGCGCCGAGCGCGAGGTTATGCCGAGCGCGGAGACGGGGACGCTGAGGGTGACGGAGACGATCCGCGCGGCGCGGGTGGTGATCGAGCCCGCGCCGGCGAGATAGGCCCTGGAGAGACCGAATGCCCCTGACGCCGGAGGAGGTGGAGCACGTCGCGCTGCTGGCGCGCCTGGAGCTGACCGCACAGGAGCGGGCGCGCTTCACCGAGCAGCTCAACTCGATCCTGGAGCACTTCGCGCAGCTCCAGCAGGTAGACACCAGCGACATCGCCCCCATGTCGCACGGGGCGGGCGCCGCGAACGTGTTCCGGGAGGACGAGCCGACGCCCTCGCTGGCCCCCGAGCAGGCTCTCCAGAACGCCCCCGACCAGGCGCACCAGTGCTTCCGCGTGCCGAGGGTGATCGAGTGAGCGGGGCCGGCCTCCACGAGCTGGCCGCGCACGAGCTCTCCCACCTTCTGCAGACCAGGCAGGCCTGCGCGCGCGAGGTGCTGGCCGATGTCTGGCGACGCATCGAGGAGACCGAGCCCGAGCTCCACTCCTACGTGCTGCTCACCCGGGAGGCGGCGGAGACGCAGGCGGCCGCGGTTGACGAGCGGCGGGCGCGGGGGGAGGACCTGCCTCCGCTGGCCGGCGTGCCCCTGGCGCTCAAGGACATCTTCTGCACCCGGGGGATCGAGACCACCTGCTGCTCCCGCATCCTGGAGGGGTTCGTCCCGCCCTACGACGCGGAGGTCGTGTCCCGCTGCGCCGAGCAGGGCCTGGTGCTGGTGGGCAAGACGAACATGGACGAGTTCGCCATGGGCTCCTCGACCGAGAACTCCGCGCGGGGCGTCACCCGCAACCCGTGGGACCTGGAGCGGGTGCCGGGGGGCTCCAGCGGCGGCTCCGCGGCTGCGGTGGCGGCCTCGCAGGCTACGGTGGCGCTGGGGACCGACACGGGGGGCTCGATTCGCCAGCCGGCGTGCTTCTGCGGCATCGTCGGGCTCAAGCCCACCTACGGGCGCATCTCGCGCTATGGGGTCATCGCCTTCGCCAGCTCCCTCGACCAAGTTGGTGTGCTGGCGAAGGAGGTGCGGGACTGCGCGCTGATGCTGAACGTCCTCGCCGGCCCCGACCCGCGCGACGCCACCTGCATCGCCGCCGCCCCGCCCGACTACGCCCAGGCGCTTGCCCCGGATGCCCGGGGCCTGCGCATCGGGCTGGTCAGGGAGTTCATGGAGTACCAGGGCGTGGGGGTCGCGGGTGAGGTCGGGGAGGCGGTGCGCGCCGCCCTGGCCCGGCTCGGGGAGCTCGGCGCGGAGGTAGAGGAGGTGTCGCTCCCCCACCTCGACTACTCACTGCCTGTCTACTACATCATCGCGCCGGCGGAGGCGAGCTCCAACCTCGCGCGCTACGATGGCGTGCAGTACGGCCACCGCGCGGAACGGGGAGACGGGGACATCCTGGAGATGTACAGCCGGACACGCGACGAGGGCTTCGGGCCCGAGGTCAAGCGGCGCATCATGCTGGGCACCTACGCGCTGAGCGCCGGCTACTATGATGCCTACTACCTGAAGGCGAGCCAGGTGCGCGCGCTCATCCGGCGAGACTTCGACCGCGCGTTTGCGCGCTTCGACGTGCTGGCAGGGCCGACCAGCCCGACGGCGGCCTTCCGCCTGGGTGAGAAGACGGATGACCTGGTCGCCATGTACCTCTCGGACGTGTGCACCATCCCCGTCAACCTCGCTGGCCTGCCGGGCATGTCGCTGCCGTGCGGGTTCACCGCCGAGGGGCTGCCCGTCGGCCTGCAACTGGTCGGCAGACCCCTGGGCGAGGAGACGCTGCTGCGGGCGGCCTACGCCTTCGAGCAGAGCACCGACTTCCACCTGCGTCGGGCGGAGCCGATTGCGGTGCGGGAGGGCCGTCGCTGCGCCGTCTCCCGGCGCGGCGCGGGGGCGCCGCGATGAGCGCCGCGCGGCTTCAGGTGGCGCTGGACTTCGTGGAGCTGGACCGGGCGCTGCGGGTGGCCGCGGAGGCGGCGGCGGGCGGGGCCGACATCCTGGAGGCGGGCACGCCCCTCATCAAGAGCGTGGGCCTGGACGCGGTGCGCCGGCTTCGGGCGGAGTTCGCGCGGCTGCCCATCGCCGCCGACATGAAGGTGATGGACGCCGGGCGGGTGGAGGTGGAGTCGGCGGCGAAGGCGGGAGCGAGGCTGGTCCACGTGCTGGGGGTGGCCGCGGACGCCACCATCGCGGAGTGCGTGGAGGCGGCGCGGGAGTACGGCGCGGAGATCGTGGCCGACTTGCTGGGCGCGGCCGACCCCGTGGCGCGGGCGGTGGAGCTGGCCGCGCTGGGGGTGGACTATCTGGATGTGCACGTCGCCATTGATATGCAGATGCGGGCGGAGGACCCCTTCGGGATGCTGCGGGCGGTGGTCGGCGCGGTGGAGACGCCGGTGTGTGTGGCCGGGGGGCTGCACTCGGAGAACGCGGCGCGGGCGGTGGCGGCCGGGGCGGCGGTGGTGATCGTGGGGGGCGCGATCACGAAGGCGCCGGACGCGAGGAAGGCGACCGAGGAGATCAAGCGGGCGATTACAGAGGGGGTGAGCATCCCCACGACGCTCTACAAGCGGGGCTCCGAGGAGCAAGTGCGAGAGATCCTCGGGCGCATCTCGACCGCGAACCTCTCCGACGCCATGCACCGCAGGGGCGTGCTCGCCGGTCTGCGCCCGGTGGCGCCGGGGCTGAAGCTGGTGGGGCGCGCCCTGACGGTGCGCACCGCGCCCGGCGACTACGCGAAGCCAGTGGAGGCGATAGACAGGGCGGAGCCGGGGGAGGTGATCGTCGTGGAGGCGGGGGGCGTGGGGCCGGCGGTGTGGGGAGAGATGGCCTCCCGGAGCGCGATGAACCGGCAGGTGGCTGGGGTGGTGATTGACGGGGCGCTGCGGGACAGCGGGGACATCCGTGCCCTTGGCTTCCCCGCCTTCTCGCGGCTGGTATGTCC
>CAYLPT010000125.1:0-47846 GCA_964385645.1 uncultured bacterium | reverse complement strand
GTGGGCTCGCAGTGGGATGTAGGGGGAGCGCTGGCCGGAGCGATCACGTTTCCGTTCTGGTTTGCGACAGAGGAGAACCGATGGAGCGAGCTGCTGTGGCCCAACCTGCCGACATGGCTGACGGTGCGGGACCCGGAGGTGATCGCGGGCTATTACATGGGCCGGTCGAACCCCTACACGGGGAGGGTGGTGGGAGCGTGGGCGGGGCCGGCGCTGTGGTGGGCAGCGATCGTCGGGTCGCTGATGTGGGTGTGCCTGTGTCTGAACTCGATTGTGCGGCGGCGGTGGGGGGATGAGGAGAAGCTGCCGTTCCCGCTGGTGACGGTCCCGGTGCAGATCGCCGACGAGCGCTATGGGCTGCTCCGGAGCAAGCTGTTCTGGATCGGGGTGGGGATGGCGGGTGGGCTGGAACTCTGGAACACCCTGGCGGGGCTGATACCGGCTCTGCCGGGGGTGCCGCTGTTTTACGATTACACGGCCCACGTGCAGCACCGGCATCCGTGGAACTTCATCCGGTACTGCGGGCTGTGGTGGGCGCCCTTCGCCATCGGGCTGTGCTATCTGATGCCGCTGGACCTGACGCTGTCGTTGTTCATCTTCGGGCTGATGTGGCCGGCGCAGTATGTGTTGTCGGGGCGCCTGGGGTGGGCGACCAGCCCGTGGTGGGGGATGCCCTATGGCGATCAGCAGGCAGCGGGGGCCCTGATGGCCTTATTCATGTCCGTGCTGTGGCTGGACCGGCGGTACCTGGTGGAGGTGCTGCGGAGGGCGGCCGGGCTGCGGTCCTCGCTGCCGGACGACGGGGAGGAGGCGCTGGGGTACCGGGCGGCCGTGGTGGGGGTGCTGGCCGGCGTCGGGTTCCTGTGGTGGGTGCTGGCGCGGGCGGGGATGCAGCACTGGGTGGTGGGGGCCTTCCTGGTGCTCTACTTGGTGATGACCAGCGTCCTGTCTCGCATCCGGGCCCACCTGGGGCCGCCGAGCAACGAGATCCACGGGACGGCGATGCCGCATGCGATGCTGGGGATGTTGGCAGGCAGCCGGAGCATGAGCGCGGGCAGTCTCGGGACCCTGGCGCTGCTGCGGCCGCTGCTGTGGGAGCAGCGCAACCACCCGAGCCCGGTGCAGATCGAGGCGCTGAAGATGGCGGAGGGCGGCCGCATGGAGCGCCGGCGCCTGGCGGTGGTGATGGCGGCGGCGGCGCCGGTGGCGGTGCTGTGCTACTTCTGGGCGCAGCTTCACCTCGGCTACAACCTGGGGCTGGGTACCGTCAACGCCCACCACTGGAATATCACTGTGCCGCGCGCCATCGCCCAGGGGCTGCACGACGACCTGCAGTATCCGTCGGCGCCGAACAGCGCGGGGATCCTCGCCACCGGGGTGGGGGCGGTATTCACGGTGGTGTTGATGTGGCTGAAGATGCGGTTTCAGTGGTGGCCGCTGCACCCGGTGGCGTTCCCGATTGCGCTGTCCTGGGCGATAGACTCGATGAGGCCGGCGCTGCTGCTGGTGTGGATCATCAAGGGCGTGCTGCTGCGCTACGGAGGGCTGCGGATGCACCGGCAGGCGCTGCCACTGTTCTTGGGGCTGATCGCGGGCTCGGCGAGCCTGGTGTGGATCATCCGGCTGATCTTCATCTGGCGCGGGCTGACCGGCTGAGACCGGGGGGGGCGCGAGGCCGTCGGCAGACGCGCTCTCGGCGGGTCGGCGCCGACCTTCCCCGCTGCCTACAGCAGCGTCACTGCGCCTCCAGCAGGATGAGCGCATCCTGCCATCCGGCCGGGGTCTGAAGGGCTGCTACATCGTCATAGGCGAAGGTGCCGGCCTGGTGGCGCTCCCCGCTGGTGGGCTCAATCCAGCAGACCGCCACTCGCTCGGAGGCCTTGATGCGGTCCATACGGACCGAGACTGCGGCGGGCGCGCTAAGATACACCAAGGCCCAGTCGGCCGCCAGCGAACGGCCGGCCGCGTTAAGCGCGAGCCCGGAGCCGGTACCCCTCGCGATGATGGACTGGTCCGGGACGATGGTCCACCACTCCCTTAGCGAGGTGACGATCTCCCGGTAGATGCGAAGATGCGTCGAGCCCGGGGAGCTGATCCACTCCCGCCACCGGTCGGGCGCCTGCCAGTTATCGTTGTGTCCGTAGACATGGTGTCCCCCGGCCAGGTAGGTCCACCAGGCTTGCCTGCGGATGTCGAGGGGCGAGATGAGCCGGTTGGACTCGACGCCCTCATAGCCGCCCTCCGCCATCACCACTGGCTTGGCCGGGGTCAGCCCATAGTCTGCAGCGGTCATCGGGTAGACCTGCTCGATGTCAATGCAGGTCTGGAGCATGTTGAGGGGAAGCCAGCCCTCCTGGTGCAGGAAGCTCGACGACTGGGGCGATGGGTCGGGGTGGACGGTGACCCAGTGCGCGCCCCCGTCGCCCTCCGCCAGGCCCTCCGCAAGCGCCCTCACCACCGGGAGATATTGCCGCTTCGCCTCTGGGTACATTGACCAGATGATGTGAGGCACATCTCGGTAGCGGCGCGCGATCCACCGCGCCGACTCCCGCGCCCGCGCGGGATCGTAGTAGGCATCCTGGCTCTTGTGATACACGCCCAGCACTTGTATCAAGTCGAGCTCGCAGGCGACGCGCATCACTGCATCCACATGCTCGAAGTAGCGCTCATTCGGCCGCGCCGGGTCCCCATCAAGCCAGGGGCAGTCCCCGTTGGTGTTCGGCGCTGGCTGTGGCTCATACCCGATCAGCATCACCAGCACCACGCTGAAGCCCTTGGCCTTCCGGTCCTCCAGAACGGCCCTGGCGTCAGCCGGCGGGAAGGACCGGTAGAGGTGCCAGAGCGTGTCACCGAGCCAGAAGAACGGCGCCCCCTGCTTGTCCAGGAAGTATCGGCCGTTGCCGCTGATGCCCAAGGGGGCGATCCGGGATGCCGCCGCCACCGCTTCCATGCGCGCTGCCTCCAGCACAGAATCGCCGCGGCCCTCTTCCTTCCCTGTCTGCCTCCGCCTCCCTACGCCGGCCACGCATCCCCCGGCATCGTCGGGCGCATGCGCAGGTCGGCTCCACACTGTGAGCAGGAGGCAGTCAGCCAGTGCACCGGCGCCCGGCCCTCATCGGCTCCCGCACAGGGGGTCCAGCGCAGGCCACGGGCGCTGGCCGTGCTACCGCTGCCCCACAACAGCCCGCGCCATCGCCCTCACATTGTCCACGGGGACGTAGGAGGCGATGCTGTTTGCGCTGGACAGCATGTAGCCACCATCCCATCCGAGGCCGATCAACTCCCGCGCCTCGGCCTCCACCTGCTCCGGCGAGCCCCGGCCGAGCGTCACCAGGCTGACGTTCCCGATCAGGCAGACTCGGGCGCCCCACCGTCGCTTCACCTCCCGGATGTCCATCGCCTCCGGCTCGATCGGATGCAGACCGGCTATGCCCAGGGAGAGCAGATCGTCAATCAGGAGCGTGACATCTCCGTCACTGTGCATGATCCACGGCTTCGTCACCTGCCTCGCGACGCGCCCGAAACGCGGCAGCACCAGTTCCCGAAATAGGGCGGGTGAGATCATGGGGCCCTGCTTCCATGCGAGGTCATCGGTGGTGACGAAGACGTCAATGTCCATCTCGCAGACGCGCGCGGCCACCGCGGCGGTCCAGTCAGTGTAGATGTCCATCAGGTCCTCGACCAGGCTGCGGTCCTCGTGGAGCGCAATGAAGAACCGCTCCATACCCATGCTGAGGAGGGCTGGGAAGAAGCCGGAGCGCGTCACCAGAAACAGCGCTAGATCCTCCTTCGCCGCGCAGAACCCCTCCAGTTCCCGGTAGAGCTCGTCGGAGCTCGGATCGGGCAGCACGACCTTTCCGAGGTCATCGCGAGAGCGAATCCACCCGTCACCGTAGAACAGCCGCGCATCCTTGCCGGCAAGGCGATCGGCGAAGACCGGCGCGCGAAGAACGTAGGCGATGTTGTCCTTTGCCATCGCCCGCGCGAGGGCCTTCTCCTCCTCGGCCGAGCGCTCGTTCTCCTCAATCCTCACCGGCGCATCGCGGCGCCCCGACCTCCCCAGCAGTTGGTCAGCTATGGCGGGGTCCACACCGATCTCGACATAGGGCACGCGGTCCGGCTTCTCCAGCCGCAGCGCGGCCAGCACGCGTTCGCGGGAGGTCACCCTACTAGACTCCCTGCTGGGTGTACTGCCCCTGGTCTCTTGAACTCCATCCCGGCGTGCGGGATTCCTCGTGCCACACCCCCCCTCCTTCGGCGCAGTGGCGATCCCCGGATCCCGCAGGGCCGCAGCGGATCTCCTGCCCCTGCCCCCGCGCCTGGTGGTCCGAGCCAGCGCCGCCTGGCACCCCCTCTCCGGGGCCACGCGGCCCGCTGCCCGCGCCGCGCACACCAGGGGCGGGGCCAGTCTGGCCCGCACGATGTCACCGAAACTTCACCGGGTAGTAGTTTGTTCTCAATATGTGTCAGCTACCAATATCACGGTCGCCCATGTCCGAGCTTGGAGCGGAGAGCCCATGAGGCCTGCATTGATCTTGGCGGTCCTAGTAGTCGTGAATCTCATGCTCTGCGGTTGCGCGGGCACTCAAGATGCAGGTGGAGGCAACCCGGCAGCCGCGCGGGTATCGCTTCACGTTCCGTGCGGCGCCGGCCTGCAGCCCGCGATGGACGAACTTGGTCGAGTGTACTTCGAGCGCACAGGCGTGCGAGTGGACTTCTCATACGCCGGCGCGGGGATGCTGCTCTCGGTACTGATGACCACCCGGCGCGGCGACCTCTACATTCCGGGGGAGGCATTCTATGTAGATCAGGCACGTGAGCACGGGTTCATCGCCGAGGATGCGCCGATGTGTTACATGGTCCCTGTCATCGGGGTGAGGAAGGGCAATCCCAAGGGGATCACCTGCCTACACGACCTGGCCCGGCCGGGCCTTCGCGTCGCGCTCGGCGATCCGAAGGCGATCGCCATTGGACCGATGACCGACCGCATCCTTGAGCGCGCCGGCCTCTCCGAGGCCGTAGAGCGCCAGGTCCACATGCGAGCGGCCTGCGTCCCTGAGCTGGCGAACGCGCTCGCTACTCGCAGCGCGGACGTCGGCATCATCTGGGACGTGATGGCCTTCCAGAGCGAGAAGCATATTGACTCCATCCCCATCCCCCCGGAGTACAATGAGGCCTCCGAGGTCCTCGTCTCTCGGCTGACCTGCTCGCAGCAGCCGGAGGAGGCGCGCAGGTTCATGGCCTTCCTGCTGTCCGAGGAAGCGGCCGCCATCTTTCACAAGCACGGCTACGCCACGGAGCGCCCTGTCGGGATCCGTCTGGCGCCTCGAGAGAAGGTCGGGGAGAGCTAGATGCTGAGGTCCCCGACCCTCTCGGCTCCCCTTGCCGGCTCTGGAGCTGACCGGCATCGTCTGGCGCACCGGCTCTTCCGCATCACCGCCGCTGGCGCGCTGGTCTTCGAGCTCAGCTTCGTCTCCGTGGTGCTGATCGCGCTCATCCTCTTCGTGGACGCAGGCAGCTTCCTGCGGTCGCTGACTTCGCCCGAGATCCTGTTCTCCATCCGGCTCACGATCATCACCGTGACGATCAGCACGGGCCTCTCGATGCTCCTGGCGGTTCCCGCCGCGTATGCGCTCTCGGCCTACCGGGGCCGGCTGAGTGCCCTCATTGACACGCTGCTGGACCTGCCGGTCGTCGTCCCTCCGGTGGCGGCGGGCCTGGCGCTCCTCATCCTGTTCGGTTACTACCTCGGCGACGCCATGGAGGCCCGAGGCGTCTTCCTGCCGCACACGCAGCGAGGCATCGTGGTGGCGCAGTTCTTCGCCACGATGACGTACTCGGTGCGGAGCGTCAAGGCCGCCCTCGACAGCATCGGACCCCGCCTGCCGGCCGTCGCGCGCACCCTTGGCTCCAACCCCTGGCGAGCCTTCCGGCGGGTGACGCTCCCGCTTGCCCGGAACGGTCTCCTGGCCGGCGCCGTGTTGAGCTGGTCGCGCTGTCTCGGTCTCTTCGGCCCGGTCATCATGTTCTGCGGGGCCACCCGCTTCAGGACCGAGATCCTCCCCACCTCTATCTACCTCCATACGTCGGTCGGCGAGATCGAGGAGGCCGTCGCGGGCACCCTTATCCTGTTGCTGTTCGCCGTCGTTACGCTGTTCATCTTCAAGCGGCTCGGAACACCCGGGCTGATGTTCTGGTCCTGAGGCAGCAGCGTGCTGGAACTCGAGGGCATCGCGCTTCGGCTCGGCGAGTTCTCCCTTCGGGAGGTAGACCTGAGGGTGGAGGAAGGGCAGTACTTCTGCCTGGCCGGGCCCACCGGGGCCGGGAAGACGATCCTCCTCGAGTGCATCGCCGGGCTCCACCGGCCCGATCGCGGCCTCATCCGCATGCATGGGCGGGATGTGACGGCGCTCCCGCCCGAGGCGCGGAACATCGGCTACGTTCCCCAGGACCACGCCCTCTTCCCGCACATGAGCGTCTTCGAGAACATCGCTTACGGCCTCCGGGAGCGCGGCCTTCGGGGAGAGGAGCTCGCTCAGCGGGTGCGCGCGGCGGCCGAGACCATGCGCATCGCCCACCTCCTCGGCCGGGGCATCGAGAACCTCAGCGGCGGCGAGCGCCAGCGCACCGCCTTCGCACGCGCCCTCGTGCTGAACTGCGAGCTCCTTCTGCTCGATGAGTCGCTGTCCGCGCTCGATGTCGTCACCAGAAAGGAGCTAGGCCTGCAGCTCGCCGACCTCCACCGCCAGCTCGGCCTCACGGTGATCCACGTCACCCACGACTTCGACGAGGCCTTCAACCTCGCCACTCATATCGGCGTCTGCAATGCCGGCCGGCTGCTCCAGGTGGACACCATCGAGCAGGCTTTCACACAGCCCAACTGCCGGACTGTCGCCGAGTTCCTCGGCATCGTCAACGTCTTCCCTCGCCGCGGGACAAGCCCCCGCTCCTGCCCGGTGATCGGGCGCCTTCATCACGCCCTGGGCCGGACGCCCGACGGGCGCTGTGTGTGCATCCGGCCCGACCAGATTGCCCTCTCCCGAGAGGCCCCCCCACCCTCGGCTCTCAGCTTCCGAGGCGTCGTCCGTCAGCTCCGCTGGCTTGGGCCCATCTACGAGGTGATCCTCGACATAGGGACTCCGCTCGTCGTCACCGTGAGCAGACAGGAGCGGGCCGACCTGAACCTCCAGGCGGGTGACGCGGTGAGCGCCGTCATCGAGCCCGCAGCCCTCCACATCATGCACGACGGCTGACACTAGCGCCGTGGTCACCGATCTCCGAGGCTTACATCCCTTCCCAGGCGCGACCGCCGCCTCCGTTGGCGCGTGATGACTTGAGCGACATCTTGCTGGAGAGGAGCACAACAGATGCACTGCCGTGTTGCGGGACTGCTGGCATTGTTGGCGATCGTTGCTGTGGGGGCCGCCGGGGCCGCGGACAATGCCGCTCCAGGCGCCTCCCACGAGCCCGTTGCTGTCCCAGATCAGGGGCCCGCGCCGGAGGGAGGGCCCCTGTGGGTCGGGCCAGGGACGCCCTCGTCCGTGGGTGAGAGCCATCCGGGGGACGCATGTGCTGCTGCTGAGTCGGCGCAGCCGCAGATCGAGGTCGAGGTGACCGCCAGCCACGAATGGCCGGCGAAGGTCGAAACCGTCACCTCCGAGGACGTCGAGAAGATGGTGATGGCGCGCTTCATCGGAGATGTCATCGAGCGGATGCCAGGCGCGGACACGCTTAGTGGCTGCCTGATGGGAGCCCACTTGCTCACCATCCGGGGCAATAACTCTGAATGGACGGAGCTCATCCTGGACGGGATTCCCGTCAGCCCTATGGGACGTCCGTACATCCTGAACTTCGTTCCCATGGCGGCCGTGGACAGTGTGCGAATACTCAAGGGGCCGGTTCCCCCGAAGTACCCTGGGAGCACGATTGCGGGGCTCGTCCTGCTCGAGATGAAGACGGGTGACCGGTACCCAGGGACGGAAGTCGCAGCGACCGTGGGCGGCTTCGGCGAGCGCATCCTTGACGTCAACACCGGTGGCGGCAGCGCGACTCGGAATCACTTCCTCTCCTTCACCCGCAACCAGACGAGCGGATGGCTGCCCCACACGGAGATGAGCTGGAGCTCCGCCTCCGCGAAGCTCGTGCTGGCCCCTGACGCCCGCTCCAGGCTGACGCTGGTGGGCGCGGGCGTGCTTGGCGAGAAGAATGGCCCGCGTCCTCTCGGGCCCAACCCCCGGGACAAGTGGGAAGCCGAGTGGACCGACGTGCGCCAGCCGAAGGCGGCCATCACCTATGAGCGCGGCCTCGGTGAGCACTCCGAGATCATGGTACGGGTCGTCCCCACCTGGTTCTCCGGGACGCAGGCCTGGACCCAGTGGTTCACCGACCACGCCGAGCAGCGATTCATGCCGTGGGAGTACGAGCTGCTCCGGGGGGAGTTCCAGCACACCGTCCGACCGGCCCCGGAGCGGGTGTGGGCCTGGGGCGCGTCCTGGCAGAAGGACAGCTACGGCTTCGCCGGGCCGCTCAGGCTCCAGCTGTGGGACCACATCCCGGCCAGCAGCTGGCGCACCTACACGAAGCGAGGCCGTTCGCTCTACGCCCAGCACACTCAGCCGGCCGGGGCGACGGGAACCCTGACGCTCGGCGGGCGCTATGACGCCGAGGACCCGGGGCAGGCGGTCGCCTCACCCTTCGCCAGTTGGCGCACGCGGCTCGACCCCGCGACCGGGCTCCGCCTCGCGTTCACCCGCAACCGCCGCTTCCCGAACCTCATCGAGCTCTACGGGCAAGGGGTCTGGGTGGGCAACCCGCACCTGCAGCCGGAGATGGGATGGACCTACCAGGCAGACCTCTCGCGAGTGTTCCCCAGCGGCATCCTCGACCTCACGCTCTTCAACAGCGACCTCAAGGACCTCGTGGTGGCCGACGACCAGAATGTGTTCTGCAACCTCAACCAGGCTCGGTTCCGCGGCGTGGAGGCCTCCTGGCAGTCGCAGTGGAACCGGGGATCGCTCTGGGCCAACTACACCTACCTCGACGCGGCGGACACCGCGACCGGAGCTCCATTCATCGCCGCCTTTCGGACTGCCTTCCCCCGGCATAGCGCGAAGGCCGGCGCCGCGGTCATGGATGGGCGCGGTGGAGAGCACGTTCTGGAGGTGCTGGCGTACGGGCGGCGCCGAACCGACGTGGATCAGCCGATCTTCGTCGGAGAGCCCTGGAACGTGGTCGTGCCGCCCAGCATGCCAGGGTTCGTCTGGGTCAACTACAAGTACTCCAGGCATCTCAGCGCGGGCGCGGAGCTCACTCTTGCCGTGAAGAACGTCATGGGCGTCGAGGCCCAGGACCTGCTCTTCTACCCGCGCCCCGGGCGGTGGGCCAGCGCCACCGTCTCCTGGCAGTTCTGACCGATCGGCTCCGCTCCCATCGCGCGCGGCCAACGCGGAGACGCACTGCGCGCTGCCTACCGAGGGCGGTATCCTGCTCGGCGGCAGGGAAGCTACCCTCGCCTGGGGAAGGGCTCTCACGGCGCCACGCGTGCAGGAAGGTCTTCGCGAGCCCGGACGCAGCGCCGAGTTGGCAGGGGTGCACTCGTCTCTGGGCTGCCGGGCGCCGCGGCCGAGGCTGCCTAACAGGGCGTTCACTTCTCCGGGGTCGGTACGCGGGATGGGCGGAGGCAGTAGCGTGGAGCGGAAGATTCGCATAGCGGCGATCGCCGTGTCAAGCCTGGATGGTCTGGTGACGGCGAACTACGAGCGCGCGCTGCGGTTGACGGAGATCAGCCTGGCCGCGCGGCCCGACGTCGTGGTGCTGCCGGAGGCCTTCGCCGCGGGATACTGCGCAGACGACCTGACGCCCTACGCCGAGGACCTCGACAGCCCGTTCCTGCAGCGCTTCCGCGAGCTCTCCGCAGCAGGCAAGTGTCTGCTGGTGGTCGGCTATCTCGAGAAGGCGGCGGGAGGCATCCGCAACGCCGCGGCTGTCTTCGAGTGCGGCAGCCTCGCCGGGGTGCACTACAAGTCCTGCTTGTGGCCCGACTCCGAACGGCCATACCGCGACGAGCTTAGCCTGATGCTGCCCGGTGACGGCATCGAGATCTTCGACGTCCGGCCGGCGAAGACAGCAGTGATGCTGTGCTATGAGAATGCCTTCAAGGAGAATTGGAGGAGACTGGCGGGGAAGGTGGACCTCGTGCTGAGCCCGTTCAACTGCGAGGGCGATCCGCAGCAATGGGTCATAGACGGAGCCAGGATCGCGGGCGCGCCCGTGGGGTGGGCAGACCGCACAGGCACCGTGTGGGCCGGCGACGGCTATGCACCCAACATGGGAACAGCGGGGATAGCGGCGGCCAACGGGGAGGTTGTGGCCGCATCCGCCCCCGGAGTGGAGGCGATCGTGGTGGGCGAGGTTGCCCTCAGCGCAGGATGAGGCAGACGGCCGGCGTCGGCCACGGGGGCGGCGGATGGCGAGATGGTGTCGCGCGCGTGTGTACTGCCCCCGCCTTGGCGCCGAACCGACTTGGCCGCTCCTCGCCGCAGCCCGGCCTCCTGCCACATTGCGTCCCAGCCCCTGCCGAGCCTCTCGGAGGGCCGTTCCCAGCCCCAGCATTGAGCGCGCGCCCTCTCCAGGGCTGTCCTGGATGCCTACTGAGCGACACGCGCGCGGCGCGTGGCCCTCAGCAGGGCAGCCTTGAGCCAACACAGCGCGCCCTGTCGCCTGTGACGGCGCCTCGGCCTCCTGTCGAAGTCCCCGCTGCCCATGGCTGAGTCCCGATGTGCGGCCAACGGAGCAATGGGCCACGGATGTGCTCCCGACAGCCCACAAGAGCGGTTGATGTGGGGGCCGAATGCCGTATCATCAGCAGGCGGGAATGGCTGGCGAGTAGGCTGATGGCGGCAATGGCGGCGCCCGCGTGAGAGACTGACCGGCGCTTGAGCCGGTTCCTGGATGCCCTCCGGCATTCGGGCCGCAGGGTCACTCATCAGCGGCTGGAGATAGCCCGCGAGGCGGGCAGCACCGACGAGCAGCCGGATATCGAGACCATCCACAAGCCAGTCCGGGAACGCCAGTGTACCGGACGATGCGGCTGCTGGTGGATCTGGGGCCTGCGTCGGTGGTGCTCGCGGACCAGGAGCGGATGCATTACGAGGCCGACACGAACGCGCACCATCACTTCGTGTGTGCGACGTGTGGGATGGTGCGAGACTTCCACACCGGCTATCTCGACCGGTTCCGCGCGCCCAAGGAGGTGAGATCGTGGGGGCAGGTCCGCTCGGCTCGTCGTGAACTGCGCGGGGTCCGCAAACGATGCGGAGCGAGGCCTAAGCACGCGGAGCGCTGAAGGCGAGAGGCGCCGGCACGATGCCATCCCGCGCTCAGAAGGCCGGCCGTTTTCACCGAAGGACAGACCAAGTAAGGAGGCGATGAGAATGGCGAAGGTGGCACGAGAGATGGTGGAAAAGGCAGGGCTGAACGTGGACGAACTGGTCGAGCTGCTGGTGAGGAACGCGGCCGCCGAGTTGACCACGTTCTACTACTACACGATCCTGCGTGTGAACCTGATCGGGCTGGAGGGTGAAGGCATCAAGCAGATCGCGGAGGACGCTCGGATCGAGGACCGAAATCACTTCGAGGCCCTGGTGCCGCGGATCTATGAGCTCGGGGGGAAGCTCCCGGAGGACATGAAGGAGTTCCACGACTGCTCGGCCTGCCCCCCGGCGAAGCTCCCCAGGGACCCCAAGGACGTGAAGGCCCTGCTCAAGGTGCTGCTGGAGGCCGAGCGCTGCGCGGTGCGCGGCTACACGCACATCTGCAACCTCACCGCGGGAAAGGACCATCGCACCTACGATCTCGCGCTCGCCATCCTCAACGAGGAAATCGAGCACGAGGCCTGGTTCTCCGAGTTCCTGGGAGAGGGGCCGTCTGGGCACTTCGGTCGCCGCACGCCCGGCGAGTCTCCCTTCGTCCGCAAGTTCCTGCACCCGTAGCACTGCCCGCCGACTGTGTGCGAGGGCGGCCCGATCACCAGCCGCGTTCGGGCCGCCCCCAGCTCCGAGGTGCCGCACAGGGCGGCTCAGCGATGCGCGCCCTCACCAGAAAGGAGCTTCGCCAGTATCGCGGCCAGGACGACGCACCGATCTGCTTCGCTTGTCGAGGCAAGGTCCACGACGCCTCAGGTGGCCGGCACTGGCGCGGCGGAGTACACTGGCTCGTCCACGGGGCTGGCGAAGACCTGACGGATGCGCTTTCCGGCGCCCCACACGGCGCGGAGCTGCGGCAGCGCCTCGCCGTGGTGGGCGTTCTCGTGGACTGACGTGCACACTGCCGCGCCTGTTGAAGTGCGGGCCAGGTGATACGGGGGTAGCGTGCCCACATCGGTCCTTGCGTTGGTTCTGACTACCGCGGCGGGGCTCTCGACGGCCGTCGGCGGCCTGCTGGTGTTCGCGATTGGGGCCCCAGGGCCCCGGTTCATGGCTGTCTCACTTGGGTTCGCCGCAGGCATGATGGTTCTCGTGTCGTTCGGCGAGTTGCTGCCGGTGGGACTCGAGGTCCTGGGCTCCGGCTGGGGGTACGCGGCCTTCCTGGGCGGGATGGTTGTCATGTTCCTGATTGACGTGTCCATCCCCCACTCGTACGAAGGAGTGGTTGATGCGGGCGCGGGGGCCAGCGATCGCAGACTCCTCAGGCTGGGCACGTTCGTCGCACTGGGCGTCGCCATCCATAACTTCCCGGAGGGCATGGCCACGTTCGTGAGCACTCTGGTTGATCCCCGACTGGGGACCGCCGTCGCTGTCGCCATCGCGCTGCACAACATCCCGGAGGGCATTGCGGTCGCCGCGCCCATCTACGCCGCTACGGGCAGCAGGAAGAGGGCGCTCCTGTGGTCCTTTGTGGCTGGTGCTGCAGAACCGGTTGGGGCAGGCCTGACCGCCATCTTCCTCCTCAGGGTGCTCAATGATGCCGTTCTGGCCGTAGTGCTGGCAGGGGTAGCGGGAATGATGGTGTTCATCTCATTGGATGAACTCCTGCCAGCCGCAAAGGAGTATGGCGAGGAGCATGCTGCCATCATCGGCGCTATCTCCGGCATGACCGTGATGGCGGTCAGCCTTTCGCTCCTCGGGGGTTAGGGATGGTCAAGCGGCCGATGGGTCTGTCTGCCAGAGGGCGAAGGCGTTGTGCTGGGGATCGAGGCAGACGGCGAAGTAGCCCATGCCGGTAATCGCACGCTTGTCCATGACCACCTGGCCGCCCAAGCCCTTCACCTGCGCCGCGAAGTCGTCAACGGACTCGACCTGGAAGTAGACCAGGATCTGCTGCTGAGGCATCTGGCGCTTCATCATCCCGCCGCCAACCCCCCGATTTACAGGATCGGTCTCGATCATCCAGTAGTCCGTGGAAGTCTTCTCGATCCTCCAGCCGAAGAGCTCCTGGTAGTAGCGGGCCAGCTCCTCGGGATCATCCGCGGGGATCTCGAAGTGAACCGGTACGTGGTCCATGGCGCAGCGACCTCCTCGTTGGCTGAGAGTCGCCTCCGTCAGGCCGGCTGTTGGATTCTGCGCCTCGGGTGCTCGTCCCTGCTCTCTGCTGACTGTGACGCAACTACCGAGATGGTTCATTGCTGCAGCCCCAGGACGAGACAGGGCGGGGCGATACTCGCGGAAGCGGGAGCGCGAGCCGGAGCGAGCGAGTCTGCGGATAGCGGTACGGTGGTCTCGCACCAGCAGCCGCTGTCAGCGGCGGGCGCAGGCGAAATCGCCGCAGGCGGCGAACAGGGTGCGGGGCTACCCTGCGCGAGGGCATCACGGCGGGTCGCGCCGGGGAGCTGCCGAGGGAGGCGCGGGCGCCGTCGCGCCCGGCATGGTCCGTGAGGCCGCGGGCGGAACGAGCCGCGAGGCGAGACATCAGATGAGGTTGGCGACCACCCCGAGCACCAGGCCCAGCATCGTCTTCATCCTGCTCGACGACATGGGCTGGAGAGACCTAACCTGCTACGGCAGCGAGTTCTACGAGACCCCCAACACAGACCGCCTCGCCGCCGCGGGAATGCGCTTCACCGACGCCTATGCCGCCTCCCCCGTCTGCTCACCGACGCGGGCCAGCGTGCTGACCGGGAAGTACCCGGCTCGGGTGGGGGTCACCAACTGGATTGGCGGGCACGAGCGGGGCAAGCTGATCAGCGCTCCCTACACCGACCACCTTCCCCTGGAAGAGAAGTCCCTCGCGACCGCGCTGAGGGCGGGTGGATACGCAACTTGGCATGTCGGCAAGTGGCATCTCGGCGGCGAGCCATACTTCCCCGAGCACCACGGCTTCGAGGTCAACGTCGGCGGGTGCGACTGGGGCTGGCTGCACAACGGCTACTTCAGCCCCTGGGGCATCCCTACCCTGGAGGACGGCCCCGAGGGCGAGTATCTGACCGACCGCTTGACCCAGGAGGCCGTTGAGCTCATCCGGGGCTGTGGTGATAAGCCCTTCTTCCTGCACCTCTGCTACTATGCCGTGCACACCCCTATCCAGGGCAAGCCCGAATACGCCGAGCGCTTCGCCGCGAAGGCGAGGAAGCTCGGCCTGGACAGGCAGAACGCGTTCGAGGAGGGCGCCTTCTACCCGGTCGAACACAAGAAGGACCAGCGCATCACGCGTCGGCTCATCCAGTCTGATCCGCGCTATGCCGCGATGATCCAGAGTGTGGATGAGGGCGTCGGTCGCATCCTTCGCGTGCTGGAGGAGACCGGGCGGGCCGACAACACTATTGTCATCTTCACCTCCGACAACGGCGGTCTCTCCACCGCCGAGGGATCCCCTACCACCAACCGCCCGCTTGCAGAGGGCAAGGGATGGATGTACGAGGGCGGCACCCGCGTGCCCCTCATCGCCAGGTGGCCCGGCGTCACCCGGCCCGGCAGCCGCTGCGAGGTACCGGTCACGACGCCGGACTTCTACCCCACGTTCCTGGAGGCGGCCGGCCTTGACCCGATGCGCGAGCAGCACCGCGATGGTGTCAGCCTGGTTCCGCTTCTGCGCGGCGAGGATAGGCTGGACCGGGAGGCCATCTTCTGGCACTACCCGCACTACGGCAACCAGGGCGGCACGCCGGGCTCGTCCGTGCGCGCCGGCGACCACAAGCTCATCGAGTTCTTCGAGGACGGCCGCTTGGAGCTCTACCACCTGCGTGAGGACGTTGGCGAGCAACGCAACCTGGCGAAGGCCGAGCCACGGCTCGCCAAGCAGCTCCACGACATGCTGCGCGCCTGGCGCAGCGACGTGGAGGCGAGGCTCCCCAAGCCCAACCCGGACTACGTGCCCTGGCAGTAGCGGTCCGCCCCAGGCCGCGCTTCCTGGCTGCCGGTGTCCGAGGCCCGGCTCGCAGAGGATCCACGCGAGAAGCACCAGCGCCAGGCGACAGCGCTGGTGCGCATCCCCCCGCGCACTGCGCGATAGGTCTTGCGCTCGAAGCGAATCCGCTGGGTGCGAGAGCTGTCGGCCGGCCGGTTCCAGTACTCGAAGGAGTACTCGCAGCTCCAGATGACGTTGTCGCGGCAGGTGATGTCGGACTGCGCCACCCTGGGCTCGTTGTTCTGGTTGGTGAGGGCGGCGTCGTAGATCTCCCATAGACGGCAGCGCTCCACCAGGCCATCATAGATCACGTGGCTCGCTCCCGACTGGTCTATGATGTGGCGGGTGAGGGCGACCTCGATGGAGCGGTGGCGGTCGGCGGGGTTGCCCACCGAGTAGACCTCCAGCACCTGGCGCTCCTCGTCGTACCAGAACTCGTCCTGCTGCTGTGGGCCCCGCCCGTGCCACCCCCAGATCTTGGCACCGCAGCTCTCGCCGTCGAAGATGAGGTTGCCGACGTCCACGGGAAGGCTGCCCGCGGCCTCGCCCGGGGCGGCTTCGAGGAAGCTGAGGCTGTACACCCAGAGAGATGCCCCCGCGGGAAGCTGACCGCCCAGGAAGAAGGTCAGGCGCGCGTCCTCCGCGCTGACGCCGGCTTCGTAGAGCTGGGAGTAGGTGCGCCACTCCGTCCTCACCGTGAGCCTGCGGCGGACCGGCATCGAGGAGTAGCCCGACCAGGGCCTCCCCGCCTCCATGAGCACCGGCGCGGGGATGCGGAGTGGCTCGCTGGCGCGGGCGCGAAAGAGGAGCCAGTATGTCTGGCCGGCCTCGATGTGGAGGGGCAGCAGGCAGACCTGGATGTCATGGCCGGCGTCGCCCGACCGCGCGCAGGTCACCCGGAAGCCGGCCCGGCTGGCATCAGTCACCGCCCCGATGGCCGCCGCGTCACCTTAGGTGTGGAGCCGCCACGGCAGCGCGCTCGTCGTCGGCGCGGGCAACGCGTCCGGCGTCGGTGGCGCCCCGGTGGTCCAGAGGTTGCCGCCCTGGTTGCGCCAGTCAGCGGGCCGGCTCTTGTCCACGGAGCCGAGCAGCACCGGCTTGGGCCCCTCACCGTGGGCGCCGTAGAGGACCGGAGCGCCCGGGCACGGCGAGGCCGCCAGCAGCAGCGCTGCGCCCACGAGGAGCAGGCCGGAGCAGGGCAGGTGCTAGCCCATGGGGGTCCCCTGGCCGTGGAGCGCTGAAGCCTCGGCTTCGCCTCCTCCAGCGCGGCCTCCTCCCACGATGGGCTGCCATCGCGGGCAGCAGGTAGGGGTGAGGGGATAACCCGACGAAGACCCCCCCAGGTTCGGACGCGCACGCCCGGGCGCGAGCATTGCCGGCGGCCGCCGGGCGACCTGGGAGGTGCAGGATGAGGAAGTACACGGCGAGCGTGGTCGGCGGCGGGACCGGCGGGCGGCTGAGCCTAGACGCCCTGCGGTCCTCGGATCGGTTCGAGTTGGTCGCGGCTGCTGACATCTCTTCGGTCGCGCGTGACGCGCTTGAGAAGGACTACCCGAAGATCGCGGTGTTCGACAGCCATGAAGCCATGTTCCGCGAGCGGCCCACTGATATCGTCTGCGTCTCCACCTGGGCGCCCTCCCACCGCGCAGTCACGGAGGCGGCGCTCAGGCTGCCCCTCAAGGGCGTGCTGGTCGAGAAGCCCCTGGCCGACACGACGGCCGACGGCGCCGCGATCCTGGCGATGGTCAAGGAGAGGTCGCTGCCCATGGCCACTCCGCATAACCTGCTCGTCTCAGCCCACACGAAGGAGATCCTGCACCGCGTCCAGCAGGGCGACATCGGCACGCTGAACCTGATAGAGATCGAATGCTCCGGCTGGGATATCATCAACGCAGGGGTCCACTGGCTCAACTATGCGTGCTGGCTGATCGGCCGCCAACCGGTGGAGTTCGTGATGGCCGCCTGCGATACGAGCTCCAGGACCTACCGGGACGGCATGCAAGTGGAGACCATGGCGGTCACCTATGCGCAGGCGCGAGGCGGCGCCCGGATAGTGATGCACACTGGCGACTATCTGACGACGACGAGGCAAGGCAAAGACACCGTGTTCCGGCTGGTCGGCAGCGAGGGGCTGATCGAGTTCTGGGCCTGGGAGAGCGCGTACATGATCGTGGACGCCCGCAGCCCGGGGGGCAAGCTGGTGCAGGCGCCGCCCGGCGGCAGGGGCCATCTGGACCACCTCGAGGCGCTGGCACGGCAGATTGACGAGGGTGCGCCGGACTACTCGATCCCCGAGAGCTCACTGCAGGCGCTGGAGCTATGCGAGGCGGCCTACCTGTCATGCAGGCACGGCTGCAGGGTGGAGCTGCCTGTGGCGAGCTTCGTTCCCCCCGCGAGAAGCGACTGGGATCCTGGCACGCCCTATTCCGGCGCCGGCGGCGGCCGCGACGGGCGGAAGCTTCCACCTGCCGGAGGTTCGCGATGAAACCCATCTCGTTCGGCATCGTCGGGGCGGGCTGGCGTACAGAGTTCTACCTCCGTATCGCAGAGGCCCTGCCGGAGTGGTTCGCCATCACGGGCGTGGTAGTCCGCAACGCTGAGAGGCGGGAGCCATTCGAGCGGGCCTGGGGAGTTCGCGTCTGCGCAGATACCGAGGAGCTGCTGCGCACCGGGCCGTCGTTCGTTGTTACCTCGGTGAGCTGGGCAAGCAACCCCGGCCTGCTGGCCGCACTGGCCGCCCGCGGGATGCCGGTCCTGTCGGAGACGCCGCCGGCCCCGGATCTGGCCCAGCTTCAGGAGGTAAGCGCGCTGACCCGGAGGGGCGCCAGGATCCAGGTAGCAGAGCAGTACTGGGCCCAGCCCCATCACCAGGCGTGCTCCGCTCTCATCCGGAAGGGCCTGCTGGGCAGGCCGACACACGCGCAGGTCTCCGTCGCCCACGGCTACCACGGCATCAGCCTGATCCGTCGCTTCCTGGGGGTCGGCTACGAGGCGCCGAAGATCAGCGGCAAGCGCTTCATCGCCCCCATTGTCGCCGGCAGCGGACGGGATGGGCCTCCGACCGAAGAGCGGATCAGGAGCTCCGAGCAGGACATCGTCTTCCTCGACTGGGGGGACCGACTGGGAGTGCTCGACTTCACCGGCGACCAGTACTTCGGCTGGATCCGCAATCGGCGGGTGTTGATCCGGGGAGAGCGGGGCGAGATCGTCAACGATGTCATCCACTATCTGAAGGACTACCGGACCCCCATCGCGCTCGACCTGCGGCGTCATGTAACCGGCGCGAACGGAGACCTTCATGGGTTCCACCTGCGGGGCATCCAGGTCGGCGACGAGTGGGCCTACACCAACCCCTTTGCGCCGGCGTCCCTGCCCGACGATGAGATCGCGATCGCGACCTGCCTGGTGAAGATGGACGAATACCTCCACACAGGCCGGGAGTTCTATCCCCTCGCCGAAGCGTGCCAGGACCATTACCTCAACCTCGTCGCCCAGCAGGCGCTGAGCGAAGGGCGGGAGATCAGCGCCCAACCCCAGGAGTGGACTGGCTGATGTGAGGGCGACTGCCGGCGGCGGTCATCGCCGTGCAACGGCGTCTTGGCTGGAAGCAGACCAGGAACGCCCGGTCCTGCGCCTAACGCATCCGCGCTTGGGCAGCCCCGGGCGCGCCAGGCGGCCTGGATCCTGGCGGGAGGGAGGCGAGGCGATGCTGAAGGAGTTCCGGGAGTTCGCGTTGCGTGGCAGTGTGGTTGACATGGCGGTCGGGATCATCATCGGAGCGGCCTTCGGCGGCATCGTGCAGTCGCTGGTGGCGGATATCGTCATGCCACCCATCGGGCTGCTGCTGGGCAAGGTAGACTTCGCGAACCTATTCGTCGTGATCAGGGAGGGGGCCACTCCGGGCCCCTACTTGTCTGTGGCAGAGGCCCAGGAGGCCGGCGCGGTGACGATCAACTACGGGCTGTTCGCAAACCAGCTCGTGGGGTTCGTCATCGTGGCCTTTGCGGTCTTCCTCATCGTCCGCCAGGTCAACAGGATGAAGCGGGAGGCGCCACCTGCTGCGACGACCAGGGAGTGCCCGTACTGCCTGTCCCGGATAGCTCTGGCTGCCACTCGCTGCGCCCACTGCACCTCGAAGCTGTAGCCGCTCAACCCCCAGCTTGCGAGCGCGCGGTGATGCAGCGGCGTCGCGCTTCTCGTCGTTCGGTTGACGGCCCCACGAGGTGGGCGTATTCTCACCCCGCGACTAGACCACATGGGCGAGGGCCCGCTGGCCGCGGGGAGAGCATCATGACACGGTGGACCAGGCTGGTGAGTCTCACCCGCGAGGCAGCGGTCTTCTCGGGCTGCTTGCTGCTGGGCACGACAGTGGCACCGCGCAGCCCACCCCGGACCCCCCGTCTTGCACATCCTGATAGACACAGTCGACCAGCCAGCGACAGAGCCACCCACCATCCGGCCGTGCTCCTGGGCCTGTACAACGAGCCGCGTGGCGTCACCTGCGACGTCTGGCTCGCTGGCGGCGAGGTCGAGCAGGAGGTCGCCGCCAGGGCGGCCGGGCGGGTCCTCCGACGATCGAGGCTAACATGCATCAAGTGCTGCGCCGTCTGCTCGATGATACCGTAGAGCTGTCTCGCGCGGACAGCCGCGTACTCGCCGCCTTTCACAGCGGCTCCGTGGGCACCAGCGAGGAGGATGAGCACTCGGACGTAGACCCGGTGTTCATTGTGGAACCCGCGGCCTTCGAGGCGGTGGATTCCGAGCTCCCCACCATCTTCGGGGGGTTGTGCGAGACCATCCATCTCTGGTGGCCCGAGCGTGGCAACAGCGACCAGTGGCGCAACTATGCCTGCCTCTTTGAGCGCGCCGGGGCTCTTTTGCAGTACGATGTGACGATCATGAAGCCGCCGGCCGCGCTGCCGGTGTGTGTGACGCCGGCGCAGTTCCTCTTCGACAAGGCGGGGCTGCTGAAGGTGGTCCCCGAGGGTGCGCCCTACCCCTACAGCCCGGCTCGCCTGCTGTGGTCCATACAGCGGTACTGGCTCTACGTCTTCATCCACGCCAAGTACCTGCGGCGCGGCGACCAGTTCAAGCTGGCCTTCGCCCAGGGCGAGCTGTTCCAGGAGCATCTCGAGGTGCTGCGGGCCCTCGACGGGCGAGCGGCGCCGGGCTGGTGGCCCCTCGTGGCGAAGGCGGTGGTGACGCCAGATCGCCGGCAAGTGATGCTGCGCTACTTCGGGGCCACTGACCCCGGGCTGGTGCGGTCGGCGCTGACCGAGGAGCTCGCCGCGTTCTCCCGCGATGCGCGGGCGGCCTGCTCACGCTGGGGCGTGAGGTACCCGGAGGAGCTGGAGGCCGTCGTGCGGGCGCACCTCGGACTCTAGCGGGCGGACCGCGGTCGCGCCCTCCATGCGGTGGTCGGTTCTGCTGGTGGGCAGGGCGCCAAGTCGTCCGGCCCGAATACTGCCCGCGCGAGGTGAGGCGGGTGGGCAGGGGCTGCCCAGCACCTGCTGCGGCCCGGGATGAAAGGACGCGGGCGTGAGCGCCGAGAGGAGACCACAGGGTGGCGGCGTCACATGGCGTGCCGTGCTGATCGCCTACGTGGCAGTCGTCCTCCTCACGCCCCTCGCCTTCTACGTCGAGAACGTCTGGTACCGGGTGCCCGATCTCACCTCGGGGGTCCCGGCCGCCGCGCCGGTGGCTGTCCTTCTGGCGCTCGGGGGGCTTATGGCGCTGCCCTGGCTGCGGCGCCGCGGCCTCCGCCGCAGTGAGCTGCTGACCGTCTACTGCCTGGTGTTGGTCGGCGGCGCGATCATCGGCCACGGCCTCTTCCCCATCGCCCTTTCCCGGAATGTCGCCTTCCACTACATGGCGAGGACGCACCTCGAGTGGGAGGCTCTCTTCCTCGGGGAGATCCCCACCTGGTTCGCTCCGTCGGAGTACGCAGTTGTCGAGGGCTACTTCCAGGGCGCGCCGGCGGTGCCCTGGTCGGCCTGGCTGCCAGCGCTCGTCTCCCTGTGGGCGCTGATTCTGCTGCTGTTCACGGCCACGCTGTGTCTCACCATCATCTTCCGCCGCCAGTGGATCGGCCACGAGCGGCTCAGCTTCCCGCTCGCGCAGATCCCCCTGGCGACCATCCGCGAGGGCCGCAGCGCGGGTCTGCTGACGACCGCCCATCTTTTCTGGGCGGGCTTCGCCATCTCCCTCGGCGTCAGCTTCGTCAACAGCCTCTCCCAGCGCGTCCCCGCGGTGCCGGCCATACCCCTGGGTCCGGTGCCGATTCTGAGGTGGCAGCGCGTCGGCATCTGGGCCGGCCTCGGCCAGGTGGACCTCGTGCTCTGGCCCTGGATGATCGCGCTCGCCTATCTCGTTCCGAGGGAGTTGGCGTTCTCGGTGTGGTTCTTCTGGTGCGTTCGGCTGGCGCTGCACGTGGCCGCCGTCGCAACCGGAGGAACCCCACAGCTGCCCTCCGAGATGTACGGCATCGAGTTCCCGGCCCCTTACTTCCAGGGCGCCGGCGCGGCCTTCACCCTCCTCGCGCTGGTGCTATGGACCGCCCGCCGCCACCTGGGTCACGCGGCTCGCGCCGCGCTCGGCCTGGTGAAGTGCCCCGACGACGCCAGCGAGCCCCTGAGCTATCGCTGGGCCCTGGCGGGGTTCGCAGCGTCCTTCGCGGGCCTGCTCTACTACTGCTGGCTCGCCGGCTGCCGGGTATGGGTCGGCGCACTGTTCATAGGCGCCATGGTCGCCTACTTCCTGCTCATGACGCGGCTGCGCGCCGAGGCCGGCCTCGGCTTCCTCTGCTATCCCTGCGAGCTCCAGGAGCTCTTCATGGGCACCGCCGGCATGGGCGTGTTCCGCCGGCCCGAGCTCATCACCCTCATCTCCCTTCACTGGTCCTTCCAGGCCGGCACGGGCATCTCGTTCGAGTCTCTGCCCGGCAGCGCCATGGACTCCTTCAAGGTGGCGGACGCCGCCGGGCTCAACGCGCGCCGGCTGGTCGCGGCCATCATCGGGGTGGTCGTGCTCGCGCTCCTGTCCTCCACCTACGTCACCATGACGCAGATGTACCACCACGGCTTCATGGGCATGAGCAGGGCCCTCAGCTACACCAACTTCTCCTGGCAGACGCTCAACGCGGGCGGTCGCATCGAGAACTACCTCACCGACCCCGGCGCGGCCGCCGTCAAGCCCGGCGGCATCGCGGCCGTCCTGGCCGGCGGCGCCGTGGTGGTCCTCCTCGGCATCATGCGGTTGCGGTTCTGGTGGTGGCCCCTGCACCCTCTAGGCTACATCGCTGCTAACACCTGGGGCGCTCACTGGTACTACATGCCGTTCTTCGTAGGCTGGCTGCTCAAGACGTTAGTGATCCGCTATGGCGGGCTGCGTCTCTTCCGCCCCACGGTGCCACTCGCCGTCGGCCTGATCGTCGGGGATGTGGCCAACGTCGGCCTGTGGGCTCTCGTCGCCCTCGCTACCCACGGCCGCCTGTAGGCCCAGTACGCCGGTGGCTCGGCTGCTAAGGCAGCGCCTCGATCAGCACGAAGTCGAACTGCGCCATGTCGCGGCGCAGGCTCCCCGTATATGTGAGCAGCTCCTCATGTGTCTGCTGATGGCGCCTATCCCACTGCCGGAGGCGCAGCCGCCTGCCAGCGGAGAGGCGCGGCAGCGTGACCTCGAGCACGGTGTCGTGGATCGCCAGGAATGCGCTTACCTGCTCTCCCGCAATGCCCCAGACATCCGAGGAGGGCAGCGCGCCGCTCCCCGATAGCAGGTGTCCGATAGGGTACATCATCTGCCAGCTCAGGCAGTTAGCGGGGATCAGGTACTTGTCCCCTCTGCCGACGATCAGGGGGACGCTGTCACCGGAGGCGAGCACGTCCCCCGTGATCGCCTCGGTGGGGACGAGGGCGCCGTGTCGGCGGTCGGTGAGGGTGTAGGCCGTGTAGACGCCGGTGTAGCGGAGTCGCTGCCCCTCGTATGTGCCTGTGCTTGGCAGATTTCCCTCCTCGAAGGCGCCCGCGGGGTCTACCCCGCACCGCGACAGCGCCTCTCGCCAGGCCGGGGTGAGGGCCGCGCCGCTGGGCAGAGCCCAGCCGATCTGCAGAAAGACAGGCTTATCGCCCGCGAACAGGGCCGTGATCCCGGGGGTGAGGTCGAGCACACCCTGCTGGTCGGCGCCTGCCGTGTAGACGTAGTAAGCGTCGGCCGCGGACAGTGGCGCGGTGGTGGCCACCACATCCCAGCCGGCGTGGAAGGCGCCCGAGGCGATGGCATCGCCGGAGGTGGCGAGGTCGCGCCAGTGCGAACCGGCGCCGGTGCGTAGGTGGGCGACCACGTTGAGCAGGGGCCGCCGCTCCTCCTGTTGCTTAGCGACCAGCTCCCGGAGCCAGCGGGTCATGCCGGGGACATCGAGCTGGCGCGCCTTCTCCTCGGTTTCTCCGATGATCATGATGTCCCGGGTCCGGAACTGGAGCGCGCGGATGATGATGCTCGCTTTGAGAATGCCCTCCCAGTCCTCGGGCGACTCGCCCCAGTCGTGCCCCACCGTGTAGACGAGCGCAGTCGGGAGCCCCCACCCGCGGGCGAAAGCATAAGCCAGGGAGCCCTCCTGGGCCAGGCTGGCGAGCTTGCCCATCTCGTCCCTCTTATAGTGATAGTGATACATGCTGACCATGCTGGCCTGGGGGGCCAGACGGACGAAGAAGCCGCCGGTCTCGGAGTCCCACTGGTGCAGGTAGCCCGGATCGCTGCCCTCCTGATACTCCATGCCTATCCGCCGGCAGGTCGCCGCAAGGGCCTCGAACAGCGCCGGCCAACCGGCGACGCACTCGGTGAACCAGCGGTCGGCGCCGCCGCGATGGAGGTCCTCGGCCACCCCGGAGATGATCTCCGGGGTCCACTTGGTGCGGCCCGCCTCCCAGTGGTATGGGTTCACGCCCTCCATGTTGGCCATCACCTTCAGCCCTGCCGCATGGGCGCGAACCGCGTATTCCGCAAGCCCGCGGCCCTGGCGCTCGAGCCCCGCGTAGTCGTAGGTCGTGGCGCTCTGGTCGCTCGCCACCCCGCAAGCCCAGTCCACCTGCTCGAGGGTGGGCGAGTCGAAGTAGTACTTGATGCGCTCGCCGTCACGGTCGGCCGCCCAGAAGCCAACCCCGACGAAGCCCAGCTCCCGAGCGCGAGGCATGAAGTTGGGGTCCACGCTCCCGAAGATCCAGAACTGCGGCTGGTACTCGGCCCTCTGCGGCATGCTCGTTCGCTCCCTTGCCACCCCTGTGGCTTCCCCTCCCTCCACCGATGAGAGATGCCAGGCGCCCTCTGATGCGGGGCGCGCTCCTGGCGCGGCGGTTGCCGCCGGCCCGTCGAGGGCGGCCAGCGCCAGGCCCAGCAGGCACAGCAGCCATCGGCGCCGTCTCATCCGCCTCCTCCTCACGCGCCCGCTGGTTCGGCTCCCGGCGGTGGAAGCCCTGCTGGGGCGGCGCGGAGAGCGGGGTCCGCCCGAGGGGCTTGGGCGCCTGCGGGTACCTCGGCCTCGCTCCTGTGTGCCGAGCCGCCGACGTCCGACCGATGTCAGCCGGCGGCCGGCGATGGCGGCCGCCCAGACGACCCTCTTGACGCCGGCCAGGCCGTGATATAGCATGGCTCCGGAGTGACGTGCACGCGCTCGCAGACCCCCTGGCAGGGGCGGCGCCCGGATGCGATGGGCAGATCCTGCCGCTAAGGAGGCGGGAATGCGGCCGAGAGACCACCTCACGGCGAGGGTGCTGGCAGCACTGGTTGTCATCCTGGAGGCAGGCGCGGTCATCCCCTTCGACCGCGACCGCATCCCGGCGAGCCAGGCCACCTCCACGCTGGCGATGGTCACCACTGACACCTCGGAGAACGCCACCATCACCACCCGCCTCGCCAACATCGCCCGTGGGACGCCGGGCGCCCATCCGGCCATGGCCGCGGCCAGCGCGGGGCCCTTCGCCGAGATCGCCCGGAAGCCGATCTTCTACGTAAGCGCGAGGAACCTGCTCAGAAACGGCAGCTTCGAGGTCGGCGCCTATGGGTGGACGTGGCATGCCGCCTATCCGCACGAGGCGCCTGTGGAATTGGCCGTGCGACCGATCATTGATCGAGAGGGCGTGGTCGCTGCCCCGGAGCTTGGCAACGCCAGCCTCAAGTTGGAGATCCCGGCCGGGGTGCACGGCTTCATCCTGGAGAGCGGCTACGTGGAGGTTACGCCCGGACAGCAGTATACGTTCTCGTTCTTCGCCCGGTCGGACCGCCCGGTGCCCTTGGCGGCCGGCGTCGGCGACCCGGAGGGGCCGGTGTTCGTCGTTGGCGATCAGTGGTTGCGCCACAGCTTCAGCCTGTGGCCGACCGAGAAGTGGGTGCGGGTGAGCATCTGGCAAGTGAGTGGCTCGCCCAACACCCTGTGGCTGGATGGGCTGCAGCTTAGCGCGGGACCACTGAAAGCCTTCGCTCCGCACCGACCGGCTGAAGTGGGGGTGACCAGTGACCAGCCGCACAACCTCTATCACGTGGGCCAGCAGGTGCAACCCGTCTTCTGGGTCTGCCGACATCGCGGGCAGGGAGCGTACCGGCTGGCCTTCCGCACCGAGGAGATACTGACCGGCGCCGTGATCGCTGAGGCGGAGGTGATGGTGGAGTTCCCCGAGGGAGGCTCAGTCGCCAGGCTTGCCCCTCCCTACGCCCTGCCGTCGCTCCGGCAGGGTGTGTTCAAGACGACGGCTCGGCTGACGAGCGGGGAGGGATTCGTGGCCGACTGGTGCGAGTACATCTACGCCGTGTGCGAGCCACTCGCCATCACGCCCGACGAACTGGACGAGGACTCGATGTTCGCTGCCAACCACCTGATGGGGTGGCATCACTACCTGACGCACGGCGGGCGGGACAGCATTGAGGAGTACTTCAGGTTGGCCGCACAGGCCGGCATCCGTTGGCATCGCGACGAGTCCTTCCGGATGAGGTGGGTCATGCCCCAACCCGACACCTTCCGTGTGTGGGACAATCTGGTGGACCTGGCGAGGCGCAACGGCATTGGCGTCATGGTGACCCTGGGGGTGGAGGACGGTCCCCTCTACATCCCTGACTGGGCATACGAGGAACCCAGAGAGATCATGGGCTACGACGGCCTGACCTACTACCGCATCAGGCCGGAGGCGTGGCGCGAGTACTGCCGCAGGCTGATGGAGCACTTCGAGGGACGCGTCCGCTACTACGAGTGCCTCAACGAGCGCCACTCGAACCCGCTGCTTCCCGAGTATCTGCGGATAGCACACGAGGAGGCTCAGTCAGTGGCGCCAGGTGCCCAGATCCTGAACAATCTCATGGGATGCGATGTTAGCATGCTCCAGGAAGGTACGATGTACGTGGACGCCGAGACGCTGCGCCGGATCTTCCGGGAACAGGAATGCCCGCACTTCGACATACTCTCCCTGCACCTCTACCAGTCGCCCGAGAACGACACGCCCCCGGACCTCGTGGACCCGCCCTACGCCGGCGTCCTCGGCTACATGCGCGACCTGCTGCAGCAATGCGGAGGAGAAAAGCCCATCTGGGACACCGAAGGCGGCATCCTCGCCAGCAGCCTCTACAGCCACATGACCCCGGACCTTTCCCGGTCTGATTTCTACGATCCACAGCGGGGCTGGGTGTTCACGGGGATGACCAGCAAGTACACGCGGGAGCGCCAGGCTGTCCTGCAAGCCGCCTATCACGTCCGGAAAGCGATCATCTACACTCACCTCGGAGTGGACCGGCTCTTCTACTTCACCTTCAACCACTGCAACCATGTTGAGCCGTACTGCAGCATGCTCGAGTTCGATGACACGCCCAGGCTGATCTATGTGGCCCAGGCGCAGTGTGCCCGGCATCTCAGCGGGGCGGCGCCGCTGCGACAGCTCGACCTCCCAGACGAGCGGATGCGGGCCTTCCTCTTGCGCCGCCGAGACGGGCGTCAGGTGGTGACTCTCTGGAATGTGCGTGACGAGCCAATACCCTATAGCGTTGCCCTCCCCACAGGTGAAGTCGAGGTTCTCGATATGGTGGGCAACCCGGTGGCCCTGGAGGGGCAAGGCGGAACTGTGGCCGTGCCGACAAGCGCCTGCCCCCTGTACCTGCTGCCGGAGCCGGGGGCGGAGGAGGAGCTGGTGCGGGCGCTGGAGCAAGGCACGGGTCCGTGACTCTGGTTCCGCGCAGGCCGGTACACCGACATAGGAGGGGCGCGATGGGCGACGAAGCTGGCAGGCCAGCGTGCAGGGCGGAGGCCGGGTCCCCTGCGGCGGCAGCCGGCGAGTGTCCGCGCGAGTGGTTCTCGCACATGATCCCCAACTGCCTCGCCTACGCCGAGGCGGCGAAGGCCGAGGGCCGACCGATAGTCGGCATCACGTGTGAGTACACGCCGCGGGAGCTCATCATGGCCGCCGGCGGGGTCCCGGTGTGTCTGTGCGGCGGCCACCACGCGACCATCGCGGCCGCGGAAGAGGACCTGCCCACTAACCTCTGCCCCCTCATCAAGTCCACCTATGGCTTCCACGCCAAGCGGGCCAACCCGTTTCTCGAGATGGCTGACCTGCTGGTGGTCGAGACGACCTGCGACGGCAAGAAGAAGATGTACGAGCTGATGGCGCAGACGCGCCCTATGCATGTGCTCGAGCTGCCGCAGAAGCCCGACGACCCTGACGCCCGCGAACACTGGGCGCGAGAGCTCGCCAAGCTCAAGGCGGGGCTGGAGGCCCGCTTCGGGGTCAAGGTGACGGAGGACCGACTGCGATCCGCGATCGCGGTGATGAACCGGGAGCGGCGGCTGCGGCGGGAGCTCGCGGAGTTGATGCGAGCGGATGCGCCCCCGCTGACCGGTCGCGAGCTGCTGGACCTGAAGAGCATTATCTCCTGTGTCCCGGCCGACCTCGATCAGTACCAGCGGGCCCTCGAGGTGCTGCCTGCGCGCATCCCGGAGGCGGATAGGGCCAGGCGAGTCCGGGTGCTCCTGACTGGGGCGCCGACAGTACACGGGGCCGAGAAGGTGGTGGACGTCGTCGAGGGCAGCGGCGGGCTCATCGTGTGCATGGAGAACTGCACGGGGGTGAAGCCGATTCTCGAGGACGTGGCAGAGGACGGCGACGCCATGGAGGCGGTCGCCGGCAAGTACTTCGGGCTCCACTGTTCGGTGATGACTCCTAATAGACGGCGCTTCGAGGCCCTGCGGCGGCTGGCCGTGGAGTACCGGCCCCAGTGCATCGTGGAGCTGATCTGGCAGGCCTGCCTCACCTATGACGTGGAGTCTCACCTGGTGCGCCGTCTCGCCGAGGAGATGGACCTGCCCTATCTGCGGATCGAGACCGACTACTCGCCCTCCGACACCGCGCGTATCGCCACCCGGGTGGAGGCGCTTTTCGAGACGGTCCGGGGGCGCGCGGCGAGAGGTTGGGCCCATGATCTGCGCGGGCGTTGACGCCGGCTCCCGGGCGATCAAGGCGGTGCTCATGGAGGCGGGCGCGCTGCGGGTGATCGCTCGGGGAGTCGTGGACCAGGGCGTCGACCAAGCGCCGCGCGCCCGGGGGCTCCTCGAGCGGCTGCTCGCGGAGGCGGCGGTGGAGAGGCCGGCGGTGGCGCGCGTCGTCGCCACCGGGTACGCGCGGGCCTCGGCGGGCGCCGACCTGACGATCACCGAGGTCACCTGCCACGCGGTAGGCGTGCACCGGCAGGCGCCGGAGGCGCGGGCGGTGGTCGAGGTCGGGGGCCAGGACAGCAAACTCCTCCGCCTCGACGGCCGGGGCGGGGTTCGCGACTTCGCGATGAACGACCGGTGCGCGGCCGGCACCGGTCGGTTCCTGGAGCTGGTCTCGCAGCGGCTGGAGATCGGATTGCATGAGCTGGGAGAGCTGGCGCGGCGCAGCACGCGGCCGGCCGAGATTAGCAGCACTTGCGCGGTGTTCGCAGAGACCGAGATCGTCGGGTTGCTCGCCTCCGGGGCCCGGCGGGAGGACGTGGCGGCCGGCGTGCAGCGAGCGATCAGCGCCAGGATCGCCTCCCTCGCGCACGGCAACCTCCCTTCGCCGATCATCTTCACCGGGGGGGTGGCCCTCATCCCCGGCATGGCGGAGGCGCTGGCGGAGGCGCTCGGGCAGCCGGTGCGGACCGCGCGCGACCCGCAGATGACGGGGGCCGTTGGCGCCGCCATCCTCGCCTGCCGGGGCGAGTGAACGGAGTTGCCGCGCCACCGCGCCCAGTGGTATACTGGCGGGACTAGGAGGCACGGACACGATGGGTGGTCGCGACCTGGGCAAGGCGGGGTTTCTGCTGTCGCTCTTCGCATGGGCGATACTGGCGACCCTGTTCGTCCTCCAGCCTGGCTGAGGGACCCTACTTGGGAGCCTGTCAGGCCCCCTCATCGTCGCCGCACTCGGGAGCGTTCCGTTTGCACTGGTGCTCAGCGTTGTCGGGCTCATCCGGCGCAGGAGCACGGGCTACGCGGCCGCCGGCGCAGTCCTCGGCCTGGCGATCGTGGCGTTCGTGCTGCTGGCCGCGCGGTGCTAGCGCGGCGGCCGGTCGGGCGCCGGCCGGGGGCGGCGCATGAGCACCTCGGCCAAGCGGTCCCGGGTGATGGCCCGCTCCCAGAGGCTCGGGCACTGCATCTGCGATCCCCACAAGCCCTGCCCGTGTGAGCTGCTGGTGGACTACGATGTCTGCACCTGCGCGGGCGAGCGCCTTCCTGTCAAGCCGGAGAGCGCCGATAGGGTGGCCCTGACGAAGCTGGTGCGGAATGCCGGCTGTGCCTCCAAGATAGCCCCTGCCGAACTTGCGCGCATCCTCGCCCGCCTGCCCGTGGTGAGCGACCCGAGGGTGGTCGTAAGCGGCGCCACCGCGGATGACGCGGGTGTCTTCCGGCTATCCGACGACCTCTGGCTCGTCCAGACTGTGGACGTCTTCTCCCCCTGCGTGGACGACCCCTATCTCTTCGGGCGGATCGCGGCGGCGAACTCGCTGAGCGACTGCTATGCGATGGGCGGCACGCCCCTCACCGCGCTCTCCATCATTGGCTATCCCGCCCATTCCCTGGGCGAGGAGCCTATCGCGGAGATGCTGCGCGGCGGCATGGAGGCGCTCGCCGAGGCCGGGGTCGCGCTCGTCGGCGGGCACAGCATCAACGACGAGGAGATCAAGCTCGGCTTCTCGATCACCGGGGTCGTCCGCCCGGAGGAGTTAGTGACGAACGCGGGCGCGCAGCCGGGTGATGCGCTGCTGCTCACTAAGCCGCTGGGCACTGGAATCATCGCCTTTGCCGCGCAGATCGGCCGCGGCTCAGAGGAGGCCCTCCGGGCGGCCAGCGTGTCCATGGCCGCGCTCAACCGCGAGGCCGCCGCGGTGATGAAGGAGGTGGGGGCCCGCGCCTGCACCGATGTCACCGGCTTCGGGCTGCTGGGCCACCTCTGGCAGGTGGCCCGGGAGAGCGGGGTCACCGCGGAACTGTGGTGGGAGGCGGCGCCCCTGCTGCCCGGCGTCAGGGAGTACGCAGCCGAGGGGATCGCGCCCGGTGCCACGGAGCGCAACCGCGAGTTCGCCGGCCCCGCGGTCACCGTGGACGAGGGGGTGGCCGAGGAGGCGCTGGACGTCCTCTACGACGCCCAGACCTCCGGCGGGCTGCTCATCGCCGTGCCCGGCGACCGGGCCCGCGAGGCGCTCGCGCGGCTGCGGGAGGCGGGGTGCCGGGAGGCGGCGATCATCGGCCGCGTCGTCGAGCGGTCGCAAGGAGGGATCATCGTGCGAGCGACCAGCGACCACGGGGGGCAGAGCCGCGGGGCGCCGGGCCGGCCGGAGGCGACGGCGTCGCCCCGGGAGGAGTGTTGCGCGCCGGGCGCGGCCGCGGCAGGGGCGGGCAGCGCGGGGGAGGCGGGGCGGCGGTTCTTGGCGGCCGCCTTCGCGCCCGGGGCTCTCGATGTGGTGCAGAAGGAGATCACGGCCATCGCGCTGTCGGTCGCGCTCCGCTGTGGGCAGTGCCTTCGGCTGCACCTCGACAAGGCGCGGGGGATGGGGCTGACGGCGGAGGAGATCGAGGAGGCGGCGTGGATGGGCGTCGCCTTCGGCGGCGCGCCCTCGCTGCTGCTGTGGACAGAGGCCTCCCGGGACCTGCGAACCGCGGGGGCCGGCGAGATGCCCAAGCAGGCGGAGGGGGCTGAGGAGCCGGCATGTCCATAGCGCGCCGGCCGGCCACAACGCGCGGGAGCGGTTTGGTCCTGGTGGACCTCCCCGGGCTTCAAACCCGGCGGCGGGGCCCTAAGAAGGTCCTGGGTGGGTTCGATTCCCACACGCTCCCGCCACCGCTTAGCGCGGGCGAGGTGATAGCTTGACCGAACAGCGCCAGCGCGGCAAGGTGACGCGGCCTGTTCCCCTTCCCCTCGGCGGGAGATTCCGGGTTCAGCTCGCGGCCCTGGTGGGCTTCAACAGCTACTTCCTGAGCAGCTCCGGCAAGCACCTGTGCATCCCGGTGCTCAACTGCTACGCCTGTCCCATCGGCATCGTCGCCTGCCCGGTGGGCAGCCTGAGCGCGTTCGCCTACGCCCGCCTGATCCCGTTCTACATCATCGGCTTCCTGGGGATCGTTGGGGTCACGCTCGGGCGCGCCCTGTGCGGCTGGGCCTGCCCGTTCGGCTGGCTCCAGGACATGCTCTGTCGGCTCCCCACCCGAAAGTGGCGGCTGCCCCGCGGCGCCAACTCGCTCAAGTATGCGCTCCTCGTGGTCCTCGTCATCGGGCTGCCGGCCGTCGTCGGCGCGGGCCGGCAGGCCACCGGACCCGATCGGGTCGTCGAGGAGACGGCCGGAGCCCTCGACTACTGCGCGCTGGTCTGCCCCGCGGGGACGCTCCAGGCAGGCGTCCCCGGGCTCATCACCAGCCCGGAGCTCCGCTCCCGCGCCTCCTGGCGCACCGCGAACAAGCTGCTCATCCTCCTGGCAGTGCTGGCGCTCATGGTGGTGTCGCGGCGGAGCTTCTGCCGCGCCCTCTGCCCGCTCGGGGCGATGATGGCCGCCACCTCCCGCGTCTGCCTCCTGCGGCTCCAGACGGACCCGGACCTCTGCACGCGGTGCATGCGATGTGTCGCCGTCTGCCCGACGCGGAGCCGGATGGTACCCTCGGCGGCAGGTCAGAAGGAGGCCACCGCGGAATGCATCCTCTGCCTCGACTGCGTCCGCGCCTGCCCCGAGGCCGGGGCGCTCGGCGCCCGGCTCGCCGGCCGAACCATAGCAGCGAGCAGGGATAGGTGAAATGCCTAGAGCCTTCTGGATCCTGGCCGGCGTTCTCCTCGCCGCCTTCGCGGCTGCGCTCGCCTACGGCATCTACGTCGGCGACCCTGCCTTCGTCTTCGAGAACGCCGCCGGCATCTGCTTCACCTGACCGATCGGCAACTGACCGCGCGTGACGCGGTCCAAGGAAGCCACCATGCCGGATCAACCCCCCAGCCCCGAACCCGGCATCCTGCGTCACCTGCCGCGGGTGGACGAGATCCTCTCCCACCCTCGCTTCCTCGACACCCCCTCCGCCGATCCCCCGCCCCGCGCCCTCGCCCGAGAGGCCGCGCGGGTCGCCCTGGAGGAGGCTAGGGAGAGGCTTCGAGCCAGCGGCGACACGGCGGACGCGAACCCCGCGGACATCGCTGAACGGGCCCGGCGCCTGCTGGGAGAGTGGCTGGCGCCGAGCCTGCGCCGAGCGGTGAACGCCGCCGGCGTCCTGCTCCACACCGGCCTCGGCCGCGCCCCCCTGTCCTCCGCCGCGCAGGATGCCATCGCCCAGGTGACCGCCGGCTACTGCACCGTCCAGGCCGACACCGACACCGGCGGCCGCATGCCCCGGGAGGTCCATGTGCAGGGGCTCCTGCAGCGGCTCACCGGGGCGGAGGCGGCGCTCGTCGTGAACAACAACGCGGCGGCGACGGTGCTGGCGCTCAGCGCGCTGGCGGCCGGGCGGGAGGTCGTGGTGTCCCGCGGCGAGATGGTGGAGATCGGCGGGTCCTTCCGGCTTCCGGAGATCATCGCCCTGGCGGGGTGTCGGCTTGTCGAGGTGGGCTGCACTAACCGCACCCACCTGCGGGACTACGAGCGGGTGATCGGGCCGGAGACCGCCCTCCTCCTCTCCGTCCACCAGAGCAACTACCGGATCGCGGGCTTCGCCTCCCAGGTGGCGGTGGGAGAGCTGGCGGAGCTGGCGCACTCCCGGGGGCTACTGTGTGCGCATGACCTGGGAAGCGGCGCACTCGTGGACTTGGGCCGCCTCGGCCTCCCCCACGAGCCGAGCGTGCCCGAGAGCCTGGCGGCCGGCGCCGACGTGGTCTTCTTCAGCGGCGACAAGCTGCTGGGCGGCCCCCAGTGCGGCATCATCCTGGGCTCCGCCGTCGCCCTCCAGCCCATGCGCCGCTCTCCCTTCTACCGGACCTTCCGCGTCTGCAAACTCACCCTTGCCGCGCTCGAGAGTACGCTGCGGCTGTTCCTCGACCCCGACCAGCTCCCCGCCCGCCACCGGGTACTGTGGATGCTTCGACGCTCGCCCGACGAGCTGCGGGCGCGGGCGGAGGCGCTCGCGGAGGCCATCGGCGCGGCCGCGGGGGGCTGGCTCGAGGCGGATCTGGCCCCTGGCGAGTCGGAGGTCGGCGGGGGGTCGCTGGCCGCGCAGCCCCTGCCCACCGTGGTCGTAAGCCTGTGGTCGCGGGCCCTGCCGGCCGGGGAGCTGGCGCGCCGGCTGCGGCTCTGCCGCACGCCGGTGTTCTCCCGCATCCACGGCGACCGCGTGCTGCTCGACCTCAGGACAGTGCTGCCCGGCGAGGAAGCGCTGATCCTCGCCGGCCTGGAGGAGATCGGGGCCGGGGTGGCGGGTGAGGCCTGATGGCCGGGCGGTACATCGTCTTTGGGACGGCCGGGCACGTTGACCACGGCAAATCCGCGCTCGTCCGCGCCCTTACCGGCACCGACCCCGACCGGCTCCCCGAGGAGCGCGCCCGGGAGATGACCCTCGACCTGGGCTTCGCCTTCCTCCCTCTGCCGGGCTTGGACGATGCGGCGGCCATCGTGGATGTCCCGGGCCACGAGGCCTTCGTCCGCAACATGGTCGCCGGTGCCACCGGCGTGGACGCCGCCATTCTGGTCATCGCGGCCGACGAGGGAGTGATGCCCCAGACGCGCGAGCACCTGGAGGTGCTCCGGCAGCTCCGCGTCTCAGCGGGAGTGATCGCGCTCACGAAGGTGGACCGCGCGGCCTCCGAGCGGGTGGCGCGGGTCGCCGCGGAGGCGCGCGAGCTGGTCGCCGACACCTGCCTCGCGGGCGCGCCCGTGCTGCCCGTCTCGTCCGTCACAGGGGAGGGGCTGGAGGCGCTGCGGGAGGAGCTGGCGCGGGTGGCGGCGAGCGCCAGGGTGCGCTCGGCGCAGGGGCCGTTCCGGCTCCCGATAGACCGAGTGTTCACGCTTGCGGGCGCGGGGACGGTCGTCACCGGAACAGTGATCGCCGGCTCCCTCGGCGTCGCCGATGCCATCCTATGCCTCCCCCAGGGGCGCGAGCTTCGGGCGCGGTCCCTGCATGTGCACGGTCGGCCGGTCCCGCGCGTGTTCGCCGGCCAGCGGGCCGCCGTCAACCTGCCCGGCATCGCCAAGGAGGACATCGAGCGCGGCGATGTGCTCGCCGCCCCCGGCGCCTTCGCCCCCACTCTCATGGCCGACGCCCGGCTCAACCTCTCGCCGATGGCTCCCTCCCCACTTGAGCAGCGCACCCGCGTGCGCGTCCATCACGGCACCCGGGAGGTCATGGCCCGCGTCATCATCCTCGAGGGCGAGCGGCTCGCGCCCGGCGAGTCCGCGCTCGTCCAGCTACGGCTCGAGGCGGAGCTGGTGGCGGCCGCGGGGGACCTGTTTGTGATCCGCTCCTACTCGCCTATGCTCGTAGTGGGCGGGGGCATGATCGTGGACGCTCATCCGCCCAAGAGGCGGCGCGGCCGCGGGGCGGACGAGGTGGCGGAGCGGGAGTCCCTGGCGCCGGCCGAGCTGGCCCGGGGACGACTCGAGCAGGCGGGCCCCAAAGGGATCGCGGTGGGCGAGCTGGCGGTGCAGCTCAGCCTGCCCCCGGGGGCGGTTAGGACGATGCTGGAGGCCCTGAGGGAGAAGGGACGCGCCGTGGAGGGGCGCCAGGGGCGGTGGCTCAGCGCCGGCGCGGTGGAGGCGATGGGCGCCCGCGTGCTCTCAGAGCTGGCGAATCTGCACCACCGGAGCCCGCTCATGGCCTCGGTCCCGCTCGCCGCGCTGAGCGCCGCCATCCCGCTTCCGCCCGAGGAGCGAGAGTGCCTAAGGCTGGCCCTCGAGGAGCTGGGGGCCCGGGGCGAGATCGAGCTCAGCGGCGAGCGCGTCCGCCTGGCGGCCCACCAGCCGCAGTGGGCCGGCCGCGCGGCACAGCTGCGAGAGGCCCTCCTGCGCCGGCTCCAGGCGGCCGGGCTAGCCGCCCCCTCGCCGGCCGAGCTGGCGGCCGCCGTGGGCGCGCCCGAGGCGGAGTGTCGGGCCATACTCGAGGCCTTGGTGGCCAACGGGGAGCTGGTTGCGCTCGCCCCGGGCATCACCTGTCATCCCGAGGCCGTCGCCGCGGCGCGGGCGCGGGTGACGCGCTACCTCGAGGCCCACGGGACCATGACCGTGCCTCAGTGCCGGGAGCTGCTGGGCGCCTCCCGCAAGTACCTCATCCCCTTCCTCGAGGCGCTCGATCGGGAGGGCCTGACCATGCGGAGTAGCGATCGCCGGCGGCTTGTCTCGCGCCGGCCTGCCCCTAGCCGGGGGTTGTGACCCGCGGGCGCCCCTCCAGCACGCCGAGCTCTCGGCCCTCTCGGGTCTCTCAGCCCGACTTCGCCGCTCCTCCCATGGTGCTGGCGCTGCCGGCCAGCCGAAGGCCAGCCAAGACCCTCCCGCTCATCGCAACTCTAGCTCGAAGGCGCGGGTGACGTAGACCGCCATCTGGTCGCGGGAGCACGCGTACTCGGGGTGGTAGAGGCCATCGGGGTAGCCGGAGGTGATTCCGGCCGCGGCGATATACTCGACGAACCTGTGGCACCAGCCCCAGTCGTTCTCCGCCGTCACGTCGGGGAACGTCGGGTCGGGCGGCGGCGTGTAGCTCGTCAGGTTGGGCCGGTCGGTGGGGGTGGCTATGGCGCGGGCGATGAACACCGCCATCTGGCCGCGGTCCACGGTCAGGCTGGGGGCATACGTGACCGGGTCGTAGCCCTGGGCGATGTCGTTCGCCACCACGTACTCGATGTACTTGTAGGCCCAGTGATAGGTCGGAACGTCGTCGAAGGTAGCCTGTGCAGGGCCAGTGGGCACATTGTCATCACCGCCCGCCAGCGCCCGGGCGACGAACACGGCCATCTGGTCGCGGGAGCACGTGTACTCCGGGTGGTAGAGGCCGTCGGGGTAGCCGGCGACGATCCCCGCGCCGTGGGCGGCCTCCACCGACCAGAACGCCCAATGCGCCTCCTCCGCATCGTTGGGCCCCGGTACATCGGGGAAGTGCCCGTAGTAGGGGATGACCCCCACTCCTGTGTATGTCCGCTGCTCCACTTCTCCGTCGCTTGCCAGCAGCCGTATCGAATGGACGCCCGGCTGCATCCAGACAGACATCACTTCCCCGGTGCCGAGGACCGGGCAGTCGTCGTAGGAGTCCACCATCTCCTGCCACTCGAACGTCAGCGGGTCGCCGTCCAGGTCGTGGCTGGCGGAGGCGTCGAGCGTCACCAGCGCGCCGGAGGGACAGGTCTGCCTCAGGAGCTGAAGCTCGCCGGCGTATGCCCGCGGCTCTCGGTTAGCGCCGGCGGCTGCGACCTCGTAGACGCCGCTTTCCTCCGCGAGCTCGTTCACCGGATCGTAGAGCCGGATCAGCTCGCCGGCCAACAGCGGCCGGCTCAGCGGCAGGTGTAGGCGGTAGTCCGACCCAACCGTGCCGACGCCGAGCACTTCGCCCAGGAAGACCCCTGCCGCATCGCACGTCCCCAGCGTGACCTCCGCCCCGGCCACCCCCACGGCCCGACACAGCGCCGCTCCCTCCTGTGGGTCGTCCAGCAACCGGGGCGCGAAGCGGGCGAACTCCCCGGCTGCCCGCTCCAGCTCCGAATCGGCGATGCCGTCGCTGTCCTCGTCCACCAGGAACGTGATCGGCCTCAGGATGTTCACAACGTCGTGCGAGCCGTATCCCGCGGGAGATGCACCGACCCCGGACTGGGTCGAACACACGAGAACCTCATGCACGGCCCCGAGTATCGGGAACTCGTCGGCGGTGGCATACGGTTGCGCGGCGAGCGTGTCAGGCACCATATCACCGTCAGTGTCCTCCACGTAGAGCACCCTCTTCCTTCCGCCATCGAACACCCACAGCGCGGCAGGCGCCTGCTGGTAGCGGATGCTCCAGGGCTCACAGTCGGGAATCTCGATCCGAAGCACCTCGCCGACCATCTCGTCCTCGTTGATCTCGAAGCCCAGGATCACCCCGGTGCCCTCCCGCACCCCCGCGACCAGCACCACATCGAGGGCGATGCCCGTAGCGGCGGCCGAGATCACCGCGAAGCTGTACGTGTCCTCCAGGGGTAGCTCCACTGCCAGCCCTGACTCAAAGGTCGGCACCGAGCAGTACAGCACGTCGCCGTCGGCGAACCAAGTCGCCACGGCAACCGGCTCGCCCGCGTCGCCGGTGACGGTGCAGGCGTAACCGCCGGCGGTTCCATCTCCCGTGGGCGCGCAGAGGAAGATCCCCAGCCCCTTTCTCCCCAGCTCCTCCAAGGCCGCCCTTCTCTTGCGGTTCAGCTCCTGCTCAAGCTGCTCGCGGCGGGTCTTGACCGCCTTCTCGCCGGGCGGCGCCGGGTAGAAGCCCGAGGGCTCCCCGAGCGCCTTGAGAACGGCCAGCTCCTTCTCGTAAGCTGGCTTCTCCCAGCAGTAGTCCGTGATGGCCGAGGTGTCTGCGCTGGTGGGTATTGGCAGCCCGCCCGTGTTGGCGTGCACCCACTCGTGTGCGAGCGCGGCCACGAAGTTGTTCCAGTCGTGGCCGCTGCAGGTGGCCGGGTCGTTCGGGTTGTGGCGCCAACTCGAGTGGCCCTCGTCATCGGTCACCAGTCCCCCAGTCATCACCCGTTCGTTGACGTTGATGGCGTCGCCCTCGACGCCCGCCTCTCCATCGGGCAGCGTTAGGGCCCCCGCATTCTCGATGCGAGGCCCCATCCCGATGTTGATCTGGCCGTTGTCGAGCATCTCCTGAAGGCCGGCCGCGGCCTCGGGGTTGATCGGCTTCAGGTCGTTGATAGCCTTCTGGATGAGCCTGCCCGCGTCCCAACTGGGGGCGATCGGAAGACCGACGTCGTCGCCGTGGTCGAAGCCCCCGAGCGCGACGGAAGCGAAGAAAAGAACAGCCACGAGCACCAGCGGAAGCGCGCACAGTCTCAGCACGATAGCACCTCCTCCCTAGCCCTATGCTCTGCCCCCGGGGCAGACCCTCACCTGCCATGCGGCCGGGCGGTGAACGGACACACACAGAGGCAGGGGCGGCCCGCTCGGACCGCCCCTCGCCGGACGCCTCCGTTCTCGGCTAGTCCGATAGCCGCGGCGTCAGCCTGTACGCTCGGATGGGGCCGATCGCTAACGGCTCCACCTCGGTGTCACGAACCGGCGGGACCGCCCTCCCTCTCGGGTACCCGCTCGGGCGCCACTTCGACCGGATAGCGCCAGGTGTCCAGAACCCTCCCTTCCGCGTCGAGCAGCTCCACCGTAAGCGTCGCCGAGCCCGGCTCGAACGCCTTGAAGTAGTACATCCGCTCCATCGCGCCCTCGCGCCGCGGCAGCGCCTCGCCCACCTGATCTACCGCACGCCCCGACCGGCTGGCCCGAAACTCCGCCTCCAGGGTCTCCGCGGTCAGCGGCACCGGGCGCGTCCACAGCTCGATGACATCCCCCGGCCGCACCCTCAGCGTCCCCTGACGGTCTCACGGCACCTCCCACAGCGTGTGCTTGCGCACGCCAACAGCCTCCGCAAACAGCAGTGACGCGGCAACAACACAGAGGAGCAGTCCTGTCCAGACACTCCGTCTCATGCCACTCACCTCCCACAGATGCCCCATCCGCGGCCCGCCATCCCATGACCCCCCCCGGCGCCCCGCTTCCACCTGCCCTGCCGGCTCCCTTTGCGCCCTCAAGATGATCCTGTGCCCGCCGCACTCGGTTGGCGTCGTCAGGCTGGGGCCTTCCAGTGGTGGCCTCCGGGCAAGCTGCAGGGCCATCGCTCCAGTCCGTCAGGCGATCCCGGTCTCGCGGGAACAGCGTCGCCTCTCGTATGTTGGCAAGGCCCAGAAGCCGGGCCGTGATGCGCTGCAGCCGGGCGGCCAGATCCGCCAGCCAGGCGTTCTCCATCGCCATCACATCCTCGTGGCCTGCCACGAACCCCACTTCCGGGTCCAGGCTCGTGAACTCGTTGATGTGACGTGCAGTGTCGTGCTTCTCTGCCCGATAGGCGGGCGCGACCTCGAAGACGCGCTTGAACACGCCCACCATGATCTGCCTGTGGAACTGCGGGCTCTGAGCGAGGCAGGCGACCTCACCGAAGTAGTCCAGCGAGAACATGCCCGCCCCGCCCTCCGCGCCCGCGCACACGAGCTTCGGTGTGTGTACCCTTGTGAAGCCCTGGGAGGTCACGAAGCACGCGAAGCACATCGCCACTTCGTGCTGCTGGACCCGGAACACCACACTCGGCCCATGACCGTGACACGCTGCCTGACCCGGCCCGGCACACCGACGCTCAGCGTCCGTTCCTCCGCACACCTCCTGTCGTTGTCTCACCCCCCGAAATGCAGCAGGCCCCTCACCCCTGAACCTCAGGGACGAAGGGCCTCGACGGCGCTCGCGGCGCCGCCCTGATCCCCCGGCACTTGCCCGGGCTCTCTGCGGCACGGCCTATCCGGCGATGCCGCCCTCCCGGTAACGGGCCAGGAGCCGTCAGAGCCTGCTGCCCGCCGAAGCGAGGTTCGGTCTGCGGCTCCGGGTCGCAGTATGGCCGCGACCCAGCGTCGCGTCAATGACCCCAAGCACACCCCGCCGCGTTTGACCCGCGCCCCGGCCTGTGGTATACTGGTCCTGGTGCCCAAGCCTGGCCGGCCCGACCACGGTCCCCAGGCCCAGGGGCGCACTTCAGAGCGAGTCACCTCGTCGGCTAGCAGGGCGGCGTCGCCACGAAATGACTTCCTCTAGCCTGCGAGGCTACGACCATCTTCACCCAGTTCCACCTCTCTGACGAACTCATCAGGGCCACCCGCCGCATGGGCTTTGAGGCGCCCACGCCCGTCCAGCAGGAGGTAATCCCTCTAGCGCTCGCCGGCCGCGACATCATCGCGACCGCGGAGACGGGAAGCGGCAAGACCGCTGCCTTCCTGCTCCCCCTGTTGCAGCGCCTCCGGGGCGGCCTGACCGGCCGCACGCGGGCGCTGATCCTATCGCCCACGCGGGAGATCGCGGCCCAGACGGCCGCGCAGTGTGCGGCCCTCACCCGGGGCACGCCTTTGCGCACGCTGGAGGTGTACGGGGGCGTCGGCATGGCTCGCCAGCACGAGGCGCTGAGGGCCGGTTACGAGATCGTGGTGGCGACGCCCGGTCGGCTGCTCGACCACTGCCGCCGGCGCTCGGCGCGCCTCGACGGGGTCGAGGTGCTGGTGCTGGACGAGGCCGACCGGATGATGGACATGGGCTTCATGCCTGACCTCAGGCGCATCCTGGCGCGGCTGCCGGGGACCCGGCACACCATGCTCTTCTCCGCCACCATGCCCATCGCGCTGATGGAAGTGGCCTATGAGGAGATACTGCGGGACCCCGTCCACGTCGAGATCGGCTCCCCCTCCACCCCTCCCGCGACGGTATCCCAGTCGCTGTATCTGGTGCCTTCGGCGCGCAAGACTGACCTGCTGCTGGAGCTACTGCGCCGGCAGGACATGGAGAGCGTGTTGGTCTTCGTGCGCACTCGCCGCCGCGCCGCGCTGCTCGCCGCTCGCCTGGAGCGGGAGAGCCTGAGGACGGCCAGCCTCCACGGTGACCGGAGCCAGCGGGAGCGAGAGGAGGCCCTGGAGAGCTTCCGGCTGCGCGCGGTGCGTGTGCTGGTGGCGACCGATGTCGCCGGCCGCGGCCTGCATGTGGAGGGGGTGACTCACGTCGTGAACTACGACGTCCCGGCCCTGCCGGCCGAGTACCTGAACCGCATCGGCCGCACCGCCCGCGCCGGCGCCTCCGGCGAGGCCCTCACCTTCGCCAGCCGCGAGGAGGCCGCCGCCCTCGCGGCCATCGAGCGCACCCTCGGCCGGCAGTTGCCCCGGGTGGCCGTGCTGGGGCTGACCGAGCCCGATCGCACCTCTTCTGCGCCGGGGACCTCCCGCCTGCGAGCGCGCGGTGCGCGGCGGTTCCTGGGGCAGGGGCGGCGTAGGTAGCCGCCGCGCCATGACGGCGCCTCTCGCTTCCGCTGGACCGCGCCCTGGCGCGCGGTGAGGAAGCCGGCGCCTTGCTCGTGCGCATCAGGCTGTTACCCCGGAGCCAGGCCGGGAGCACAAGGAGGCCACTGTGGCCAGCAAGAGTCTATATGTCGGGAACCTGAGCTACTCGGTGACCGAGAGCGCGCTGCGCGAGCTGTTCGCGGCCTACGAGCCCACCGCCGCGCGCCTCATCCCCGACAAAGGGTTCGGGTTCGTGGACGTGCCCGAGGAGAGAGCGGCCGATGCCATCGCCGAGATGAACGGCCGCGAGGTGGACGGCCGCGCCATCACCGTCAGCGAGGCGCGCCCCAGGCGAGAGCGAGGAGGCGGTGGCGAGCGCCGCGGTGGTGGCGGCGGCTTCGGCGGCGGCCGGCGACGCTGGTAGCCATGCCCGACGTGGAACTGGTCTGCGAGTTCTGTGGACACGGTTTCGTCTACCCGGCCGCCGAGCAGGCTGCGGATAGCCGGCTCGGCTACCCGCAGCCTCGCGGATGCCAGTCCTGCCTGCAGAAGCGCCGCGCCGCCGGCGCGGCCAAGCGGGCCGCGAAACGTCCCCGCACGAGGCGCTTCGGTCGCTGACACGGGGGGCGCGCCCCGCCTGGGTCCCTCCTGCCCGCGCGAGCCTCGATCGAGACGGCGACCGGTCTCGGCGGCGCGGCGGCGCCCACGAGGGCTCGCTGGGGCCTGGCCGACGCGTCGCACGCAGCTTCCTGAGCGTGCTTGAGTCCGCCTCGTTGCCGGATGGCCTCACCTGACACCGAGGAGCCCGGGATGAAAGGGCTGACTGTGAGAGCACTATGACGAAGGACCGGCCGAGGCTGCTCATCATCGCTCCCGCCTGGTCGCGGGGCTGCTGGGGCCGAGGCAAGGTGCTGGCGCCGCCGCTGGTGCTGCCCTTGCTCGCCGCCCTCACGCCGTCCGACGTCGAGGTGCGGCTGGTGGACGAGAACGTGGAGCAGGTCAACACGAACGCCGCCGCCGACTGGGTCGCGATCACCTCCATGACTGCCTCCGCCCCTCGCGCCTACGCGATCGCCGACGCCTTCCGCGAGCGGCGTATACCGGTGGTCATGGGCGGCATCCATCCGACGGTGCTGCCCGACGAAGCCGCCACTCACGCCGACGCCGTGGTGATCGGGGAGGCCGAGCCGGTGTGGGGTCAAGTGCTCGCCGACCTGGCAGCGGATCGCCTCAGAGCGCGTTACCCTCATGTCGGCTACCCCGACCTGGTGGGGCTTCCTCGCCCTCGCCGGGAGCTGCTCCTGGTCGAGCGCTATCTGACGACGAACATCGTGCAGACCGCGCGAGGGTGCCCCAATGCATGTGCGTTCTGCACCGTGAGCACGGTGTCGGGACGGCGGTACCGGTTCCGCCCCGTTCCCGAGGTCGTGGAGGAGGTGCGTTCGCTGGCCGGCGGATGGGTCGGCTTCGTTGATGACAACATCGCTGGGCATGCCGGGCGGGCGAAGGAGCTCTTTGAGGCCCTCATCCCGCTCCAGCGCCGCTGGATCGGTCAGGCCGACCTCACCATCGCCAGGGACCCCGAACTCCTCTCCCTCGCCGTGCGCAGCGGGTGCCAAGCGCTCTTCATGGGCCTTGAGTCGCTATCCGAGGAGAACCTCCGAGCCACCCATAAGGCCCCGAACCTGGGCACAGACATGAGCGCTGCCATCGCCGCGGTCCACAAGGCCGGGATCGAGATCATCGGGTCCTTCGTCCTCGGGCTGGACGGGGATGATCGTGGCGTCTTCCGGAGGACGGTCGAGTTTGCGCAGCGGCACAAGCTGGTCGCCGCCCAGTTCGCGGTCTTGACCCCCTTCCCGGGCACCGAGATCCGCCGGCAACTTGAGGGCGAGGGCAGGATCGTGGACCACGACTGGTCCCACTACACCATGAGCAACGTCGTGTTCCGGCCCCGGCACATGGCAGAGCTGGAGCTGCGGGCGGGGCAGCGATATGCCTATGGTCGCTTCTACTCCATCCCATCTATCCTCAGGCGCAGCCTCACTGTGCGCAGGAAGCTCCTCGGCCGTCTCCTCGTCAACCTGAGCTACCGCGGCATCCACCGCGGCAAGGGTCTGCACGAGCGTCTGCCTGCGCAGCGCCAGACCAGGCCGGCGCGCGCAGGTGGCACGGGCTAGCCCCTGTCCGCCGGGCGCAAACCTGTGACACTCGGTGCCGCGGGGGGAACGCCCGGCGGCGGAGGCGAACCACGCCCTGCCGACCCGGAGCGGCGGAGGACCGACATGCCGGCCTTCATCCTGCCCAGAAGAGCCGTCCACCTCGACTTTCACACCATGCCCGGGGTCCCCGACGTTGGCCGCGACTTCGACCCCGAGGAGTTCGCGCACACCCTCCAGCAAGCCCACGTTGACTACATCACCGTCTTCGCACGCTGCAACCTCGGCTTCTGCTACTACCCCAGCCAGGTCGGCATCCCCCACCCGGGCCTCCAGCAGGAGCTTCTCGGCCCCATGGTGGAGGCCTGCCATCGGCGGGGGATCCGCGTGGCCGCCTACATCAACGCCGGCATAGACCACGAACACGCCCTCCGCCACCGCGGCTGGTGCAAGCTAAACAAGCGGGGCCAGGTCTACCAGCTCGACCGCATGGGCCATTTCTTCCGCGATCTCTGCCTGAACACAGGCTATGGCGACCATCTACTCTCGCTTGTCGAGGAGGTCCTCGCGCGATACCCTGTGGACGGTCTGTTCCTGGACTGCTTCGACCTCAACCCCTGCTACGGTGTCGAGTGTGTCGAGGGCATGGCCGCCCTCGACATGGACGTCTCCGATGACGACCAGGTCGCCGCCTACTGCCGCCAGATCACCTACGAGTTCCTGGGCCGCGTCACCCAGCGCGCCCGACGGGCCCGCGAGGACATCGGGCTGTGCTTCAACGGCATCCCCTATGCTGAGCAGCCCACCCACATCGAGATCGAGGCCCTCCCCACTGGAGGATGGGGCTACGACTACCTGCCCGCCGCCACCCGCTACTCCCGCGCCCTCGGCAAGCCCTTCTTCACCATGACCGGCCGTTTCCACGAGAGCTGGGGCGACTTCGGCGGCCTGCGCACCGAGCACTCTCTCCTCTACGACTGCCTGACCTCCCTGGCCCAGGGAGGCGCCTGCTCGGTCGGCGATCACATGCACCCGCGAGGCCGGCTCGACCCAGAGGTCTACCGCCTCATCGGCCGCGTCTACTCCCGGGTCCGGGAGATCGAGCCCTGGCTGGAGAAGGCGCGACCCGCGGCAGACATCGTTGTCCTCGACCCCAGACTGCGCGAGATGCCCCGCTCGCTCAATGCTAGTGTGAGGGGCGCTTGCCGCATGCTCGAGGAGCTGCACTGCCAGTTCGACCTCTCGGACGGAGAGCAGAAGCTATCTCCCTACCGGGTCGTGGTCCTTCCCGACAGCGTGGCGCTGACCGATGCTCTCCATCGGAAGCTGAAGGAGCACTTGGCGAGCGGAGGGGCGGTCCTCAGCTCTGGCCGCTCCGGCCTCGCCGAGCAGGGCGATCACCTGGCGCTCGCCGGGCACGCCGTCGCCTGCTCCGGTCCCGAGCCGCGCCATCCCACCTTCTTCACGCCTGAGCCACAGATCGCCGAGGGCCTGCCGGAGGCGCTGACGACCATCTACGAGCCCGGCGTCGCCCTGTCCGTCGGCGCCGGCGTCGAAGTGCTGGCGAGGCTCTACCATCCCTACTTCGACCACGGCTCCTGGGACTGGCGCCACGAGAACCTCTACACGCCTCCCGACCGCGACTCGGGGCGGCCGGCCGTCCTCCGGTGCGGCGACCTCATCCACGTCAGCTTCCCCATCTTCTCCAGCTACTTCGAGCACTCACCGGTCGCCTATCGCACACTCGTCCGCAACTGCCTGCGCTTGCTGCTGCCCGAGCCGCTCCTGGAGGTCAGCAGACTGCCGTCCTTCGGGAGGGCCGCGGTCGCGGTGGGGGACGGCCTCGCCCTTGTTCACCTGCTAACCTATGTCCCCGAGCTGAGGGGGGCCAGGATGCAGATGATCGAGGAACCGGTCCTTGCCCGAGACATCGGGGTCAGCCTGAGGATGGACGGGCGCAGGGCCACTCAGGTCATGCTCGCCCTCTCCGGGGAGGCGCTCGGCTTCGCGCCGGATGGCGACTTCGTGCGCTTCACCGTCCCCGAGATCTGCGGCTACCAGCTTGTGGTCGTCAACTGCCGCTCCGCCGCGCCGACTCCGCCCGCCGGCGCTGGCCATCAGGGCGAGAGGCCGAGAGCTGTCACCGGCCCTGTGCGCACACAGCGCGCCGAAGAGGGGAGTTAGCGATGAGCTCACCTGACCGCGTCGTGCTGGAGGGTGTCCCCCGGGTCCACTTCTACGAGGGCGGTGACGAGTGCCCGGAGGACATCACGTTCCCGTCGTGCCTCCGGGCCTGGCTGCAGTACATGGGCGACGGCTATGGCTGCAAGCTGGCGCCGGCCGATGCCGCCGACTGGCGGCCCGGGTGCGGCTACGCCTACCTCGTTGGCCTCACCGGCCTCGGCTTCTGGCTGAGGTGGGACCAGGCCGGAGACGAGGGAGTCGGTTGCGATGCCATGCTAATGGCCGAGGACCCCCGGGAGCCCGTCCGCCGCGCGCTCGACGCAGTGGGCCATGAGCACGACATCCTCCTGAAGCCCGATTTCCTGGCCCCCATCGCCGGCGAGCGACCGGCCCCTCAGGCCGGCGGCTGCGACGAAGCGCAGTTCCGCACCCGGGTCATCGAGAGCCTCCGCGCCGGCCGGCCCGTGATCGCCTTCGGCGTGGCGGGCCCGCCGGAGGCCTGCCTCGTCACCGGCTATGACGAGGGCGGAGACGTGCTCATCGGCTGGAGCTTCTTCCAGGGCGACCCCGGCGCCGCGGGGCCCCTCGAGTTCGAGTCCTCCGGCCAGTTCCGCAAGCGCCACTGGTTCCCCGACACATCCGGGCTTCTGCTCATCAGCGAACGAGGGCAGAAGCCGCCTGTCGCCGAGGCCCACCGCCGCGCGCTGGAGTGGGCCATCCAGGTCATGCGCACGCCGGAGGTTCGCGGAAGACCGAGCGGCCTCCGCGCCTACCGCGCCTGGTTCGAGAGCGTCCGGGAGGACGCCAACTTCGCCTCCCTCGACGAGGAGGCCCTCGGACAGCACTACCGCAGACACGACTTGGCGGTCGGCTTCGTGGCCGAGGCGCGCTGGTATGGGTCGTTGTTCCTGCGGCAGGTGGCCTCGCAGCGCGCGCACGTCTCACACCACCTGAACTCGGCCGCCGATTGCTTCGTCGCCGAGCACGACCTCATGTGGGCGGTCTGGGAGTTCGCCCGCCACGGCGAGCCCCACGAGCACCCTCGGCGCTTTGCCCAGCCCTGGATCCGCCAGCGCATCAACCCCCTCCTCCGCCTCGCCTGGCAGCAGGATGAGCAGGCCGCCGCCTACATCGAGGAGGCCCTCGCCGGCTGGTGAGCGGCGCCCACCGTCCCCTCCGGACCTCCGCCTCCATGCTCCCTCATCGCCCTTGCCCCTTCTCGACCCTCGCCTCGGGGTCGCACCGGCCTCGACGCTTTCCACACCCCTGCCCCTCTCTCCCCTCTCCCCATCCGCCAATGGCCCTTCTCCCCGCCAATGGGCGACGCAGCGCAACCGTGCACACCACCGAGGCCGGGTAGAACAACACGATGCTCACCGAGTACACCAGCGCCGACTGGGGCCCCCACGGCAGCAGAGCTCCCGTCACCACATACACCGGGAAAAGCCCTGCTGCCACCAGCGCGATCCCTCGCGCCGCCCGCGCCGCACGCGGCCTCCCGGGGCCCGGGCCGGCCAGCCGGCTCAGATAGCCCAGGTAGGCCGCGAAGGCAACCGCGTCGAGGGCCGCCAGTTGGTTCGAGATGAAGTGCGGACTCCCCATCACCGCCGGCAGCCGCACCTCCCGCCACAGGTTCACCTCCGGCCAGCCCCGCCAGCGGCTCACCGGCCACAGCAGGTCCAC
>CAYLPT010000124.1:0-2836 GCA_964385645.1 uncultured bacterium | reverse complement strand
GGGCAGGCAGGGCGCCTGCGCTACCGGCAGGCGGGGCGCCTGCGCTACCGGCAGGCGGGGCGCCCGCCCTACCGGCAGGCGGGGCGCCTGCCCTACCGGCAGGAGGGGTCTCGTTCGCTTCGCTCAGGACGAGCTTGAGCCCCGCCCTACAGATGGTGAGGGTCGAGGCGGGGGCGGAAGACGGGGCGGCCCTGGCGGCGGGCCTCGAAGACGACGCGGTTGGCCTCGAAGAGGCTGTCGAAGGAGCCGCAGTCGAGCCACAGGCCGTCGAGCTCGCTCCAGGTCGCGGCGCCCTCCTGGATGTAGAGGTTGTTGACATCGGTGATCTCGAGCTCGCCACGGGCAGAGGGCCTGGTCTGCCGGATGAAGCCGAAGACGCGCTCGTCGTAGAGGTAGAAGCCGGTGACGGCGTAGGGGCTCTTGGGCTGGGCGGGCTTCTCCTCGATGCGGAGCAGGCGGCCGGGGTCCTGGGGGTCGAAGACCGGGCAGCCGTAGGCGGTGGGGTCAGGGACCTTCTTGAGGAAGAGGTGCGCGCCGCCGGAGAAGGAGCGAATGGCGGGGCCGAGGTCGGCGTCGGTGAAGTTGTCGCCGAGCACCACCATGACAGGGCCGCGCTCGGCGAAGTCCTCGGCGATGCGGAGGGCGTCGGCGATGCCGCCCTCGCCCTCCTGGTAGCCGTACTCGAGGTGGGCGATGCCGAGGTCCTTGCCGGTGCCGAGGACGCGCAGGAAGTCGCCGGCGTGGGGCCCGCCGGTGACGACCATGATGTGGTCAATGCCGGCGCGCAGTAGGTTGTCGAGGGCGTAGTGGATCATGCAGCGGTCGTAGACGGGGAGCAGGTGCTTGTTCGTGGCCTTGGTGAGCGGGTAGAGCCGGGTGCCCAGCCCGCCCGCGAGCACGACGCCCTTCATTGGCTTGCCTCCCTCTCCCCCGGGGCGCTCACAGGATTCCCGCGCCCAGCAGGTCCTTGAGGTTGAGCACCCCGAGGACGCGACCGTGCTCGTCCACGACGGGCATCTCGCCGATGCCGCGGGCGGTCTGCTGCATCATGCGCAGGCACTCGGTGGCGAGCTGGTTGGGGGTGCAGGTGCGGGGCGAGCGGGTCATGATATCGCGCGCCTCGCGGGTCAGGCAGCCGACATCCTGGAGGAGGTGGCGCCTGATATCGCCGTCGGTGATGATGCCCACGAGCCGACCCTCGGCGTCCACCACGCTGGCGGCGCCGGCGTTGGCGGAGGTGATGGCGAAGAGCACGTCCCGCACGGGGGTGGTCTCGGGGACGCGGGGGCAGGCCTCGCCGGTGCGCATCAGGTCTCCTGCGGTGAACAGGAGGCGCCGGCCGAGGCTGCCGGCGGGGTGGAGGAGGGCGTACTGCTCGGCGCTGAAGCGCCGGGCGCGCATGATGGCGAGGGCCAGCGCGTCGCCGAGGGCGAGCATGGCGGTGGTGCTGGCGGTGGGCGCGAGCCCGAGCGGGCAGGCCTCGCGCTCGACGCGGACGTCGAGGACGGCGTCGGCATAGCGGGCGAGGTCGGAGCCGAGGCCGCCGGTCATGGCGATGACAGGCACGCCGATGCGCTTCATGGCGGGGAGGATGGCGAGGATCTCATCGCTGGCGCCGGAGTAGCTCAGGACCAGCAAGACGTCGCCCGCGACCACCATGCCCAGGTCGCCGTGCACGCCCTCGGAGGGGTGCAGGAACAGCGCGGGGGTGCCGGTGCTGGCGAGCGTGCTGGCGATCTTGCGCCCCACCGCGCCCGACTTGCCGACCCCGGTTACGACCGTGCGCCCCCGCGCCCGGAGCACCAGCTCGACGGCGCGCACGAAGCCGGCGTCGAGGCGCTCGGTGAGCGCGCGCACCGCGTCGGCCTCGATGGCGAGCACCTCGCGGGCGTGGCTCAGGCAGTCGGCGGGGTCTGGGGGGGATTCGCTCATCGCTGTCCTGCTGGCTCTTCGGCGGGTTGGGGGCGGCCCCTCCCGCGGGCGCTCAGCCATCCCGGCGGCGCCAGTCGTGGGGGATGTCGTTGTCGTAGGGGTCGAGGCGGTATTCGTCGGGGTGGTCGTGGTCATAGGGCTGGGTGGGGCAGTTGATGATGATGGCCTCGTCGAGCCCGACATTCTTGAACCCGTGGTAGACGAGGGGGGGAACGTGCACGAGGAGGGGGTTGTGGACGCCGGCGTAGAGCACCATCAGCTCGCCCCGGGTGGGGGAGTCCTCCCGGGGGTCCCAGAGCGCGATCTGGACCATGCCCGAGAGGGCGGCGAAGTTGTCGCTCTGGCGCTTGTGGTAGTGCCAGGCCTTGACGACGCCGGGGTAGGCGGTGGTCATGTAGAGCTGGCCGAAGCGCTCGAAGAGCTCCTCGTCGCAGCGCAGGATCTCCATCAGCCGGCCCCGCTGGTCGGGGATAGCGCGCAGTTGCTTGATGCGGACGCCCTCGATCATCTCCTTGCCTCCTCCCCCACCCCACGGCCTGGCCGGCCTGGCGGGCCTGGGGCGATTCTAGCCCACCGGCCGGCTGCGGTCAACGAGGGAGGCGGCGGGCAGGTCGGCGGCGGGGGGGAAGCGAAAGACGGGTGGGCGGTCGAGGAGGTGGACGGATGAGCGCTGCGGAGGGAGGGCCGGAGGCCCTGGCGGAGGAGCTGTTGGGGAAGATCGAGGGCCGCCGGGCGGTGGTGGCGGTGATTGGGCTGGGCTATGTGGGGCTGCCGCTGGCCCTGGTGTTTGCGGGCAAGGGGTTCCGGGTGCTGGGCTTCGACGTGGACGAGGGGAAGGTGGAGCGGCTGAACGCGGGGGAGAGCTACATCAAGCACATCGGGTCGGAGGCGATCAGGGCGGCGG
>CAYLPT010000123.1:0-47245 GCA_964385645.1 uncultured bacterium | reverse complement strand
CCGCCGCGGCGCTGCGCGACGCGGCTCGGGAGGTGAACAGAGAGATTGCCAAGACGCTGGAGAGAGACCCGTCCCTTCGCATCCAGTACTATCGGGTCACCGGCAGAGTAGCACCCGAATGACAAGCCGAAGGCACGAGTTCAAGGCAGCGCTGGGGTTTCTCCTGCCGAACCTCATGGGCTTTCTGGTCTTCACCGCCGGCCCAGTGCTGTTTTCACTCGCCATCAGCCTTTCGAACTGGCACCTCCACCGCACCATCCCCTTCCAGTGGATCGCGCTGCGCAACTTTCTGGAACTGCTGCACGACCGGGAGTTCTGGCTCTACTCTGTCAACACGGTCTACCTGATGCTGGGGCTGCCAGTCGCCATCGCGGGGTCGCTCTTCCTGGCGATCCTGCTGAGCCAGCGGCTGCGGGGGATTGTGGTGTACCGCACCCTCTTCTACCTGCCCACCTTCACCAGCGGCGTCGCCCTCATGCTGCTGTGGAAGGCGCTCTACAACCCGGAGTTCGGCGCCTTCAACGCGCTTATCAACTCGGTGATTGACGCGTGCCATATCAACGACCTGGTGCGCGCGCTTGGCGGCAAGGGGGTGAGCGCGCCCACCTGGCTGCTGTCCACTAAGAACCTCGCCGGGCTGGAGGCAGAACAGGTCCGGCTCGCCGGCTCGCAGTTGGGGCTGGGGGCACGTGATGCCCTGATCATCATGGGCATCTGGATCGCCATCGGCGGCAACAACATGCTGCTCTACCTGGCCGGAATCAGCAACATCCCGACCGAGCTCGTGGAGGCCGCCCAGCTTGACGGCGCGGGCCGCTGGGCGGTATTCCGGAACGTGACCTGGCCGCAGCTCGCGCCCACGACCTTCTTCATCGTGGTGATGAGCTTCATCGGCGGGCTGCAGGGCGGCTTCGAGCAGGCCCGGGTGATGACGCAGGGCGGCCCCGCGGGGACGACGACGACCCTCGCCTACTACATCTACACGAAGGCCTTCGAGGAGTTCCAGATCGGCTATGCGGCCGCGCTGTCCTGGGTGCTCTTCACAGGCATCTTCATCATCACCATGCTGAACTGGAAGCTGGGCGGGAAGGAGCTGAGCTATTGAGCCGGGCGGCCCGAGCTGAGAGCGGCGGGTGGTGGCGCCGCCGCGGCCGGCCGGCCGCGAGCCACGCCGCGCTGGGGATTATGGCGGCGACGATGCTCGTGCCCTTCACCTGGATGGTGCTCACGAGCCTCAAGCCGCTCCAGGAGGTGGAGCAGCTCAACCCCCTGCCCTCCGTGTGGCGCTTCGACAACTACCTGCGCGTCTTCGAGCAGGTCCCCTTCGGGCGCTACTACTTCAACAGCCTGTTCGTCGCCTCGTGGGTCACCTTCCTGCAGTGCCTGACCAGCGCCATGGCGGCCTTCGCGTTCGCCCGGCTACGCTGGCCGGGGCGGGACATCGTGTTCCGGCTCTACCTCGCCACACTCATGGTGCCCGGCGTGGTGGTCATGATCCCCAACTACGCGCTGTTGGTGAGGCTGCGCCTCCTCGACAGCTACCTGGGCCTGATCGTGCCGGCCTCCTTCAGCGCCTTCGGGACCTTCCTACTCCGGCAGTTCATGCTCACCATCCCGCCGGCCCTCGACGAGGCGGCCGAGATGGATGGCGCGACCCCCTGGCAGACCTTCTGGGATGTGGTCATGCCGTTGTGCCGCGCTGGGCTGGTGACGCTGGCCATCTTCACCTTCCTGGGCAACTACGGCGCCTTCTTCTGGCCCCTCGTCGTCATCCAGAGCGAGCACCTGCGCACCCTACCCATCGGCATGCTCTTCTTCGATACGGTCTACGGGCGGCAGACGAACCTCATCATGGCCGCCAGCGTGATGAACATCGTGCCGCTCATCATCCTCTTCATCGCCGCCCAGCGCCACATCGTCCGAGGGGTGCAGCTCGGCGCGGTGAAGGGCTGAGGGCGGCGGCGCGCGCTCAGCGCAGCTCGGCGGAGGCCTCGTGGGCGCCGATGTCGGGCGCGCCGTGGGGGGCAGGGTTGCCCCAGAAGTCACGCCCGCCCAGGTCGGGCAGCTCCTTGCCGGCGCCGATGCAGGGTGAGCCTGGGCGAAGCTTGTAGCCTCCCAGCGAGTCGAGCCCCTCGCCCCCGCTGCCGGGGTTGACCAGCATGGGGTCGGCGGTGATGGCGTTCGGGTCATCGGGCGGGTCCTCGTGCCGGCCGTAGAAGACGTTGTTCGCGAAGACGTTGCCCTCGCTCTGGCCCCAGCGGTAGCTCACCTTCCCGTCCACGTAGAAGATGTTGTTGTAGAAGCGGGTGTCCCGCGCGTAGCCGCCCCAGCTGTGGTGGTGGACGAGAGGGATGTCGAGGTGCTCGCCGACGTAGATGACGTTGTTGTGGATGAGGGTGTCCTCGACCGCGCTGATCTGGAAGGTCCGCGCGCCGTCGTTCTGGCTGATGTTGTAGCGGACGATCGTGCCCACGTTGCCCACGTTGATCGGCGGGCCGACGTTGCCGTCGTTGCAGATGAGAACAAAGCCGCCCTCGTTGTCGTGGCTGTAGTTATACTGGATGATGGTGTTGCGGCAGTTCCAGTCTGAGTCGAAGCCCTGCCCATCCAGGGTGCCCCGCATTCCGGAGACCTCGTTGAACTGGATGACGGTGTTATCGCAGCTCCAGGGCCAGATGCCGGCCGCGTAGTCGGGGGCGCGCATGCGGCCGCCACGCAGGACGTTGTGCTCGACCAGGGCGCCGTCGCAGCCGATGGGAACGATGCCATCGCCGCCTATGTCCTCCAGCAGGTTGCCGCGGATGACCACGTTCAGGCTGGGGTGCCAGTCGGTGCGCTGCCAGTGATCGCTCCAGCCGGTGATGCCGTTGCGGTCACAGCGCAGCAGGTGGTTGTTCTCGATGAGCAGCCCGTCGTAGCGCGACGGGACGCGCGCGCCACCGTTGGTCCACCTGATACCGCCGCCTCCCTCCTCCTTGCGGTTGCCGCTGTTGACGTCGTGGATGAACAGGTTGCGCAGGCGGATGTCGTGGGCGGTGCCGAAGTCCTCGATGGAGACCAGCACCCCGGTGCGGTGCGGGGCCCGCTCCTCGCCGGTGTTGGTGATCTCGAGGTCCCGAACCTCCCAGTACTCGACATTGTGAAGGCGCACCGCCTCCGGGTAGCGCCCCTCGGCATCTATGCGCGGCCGCGGCCCCTCCCCATAGCAGGCGATGGCAATCGGCCGGCCGGGCCCGCCGGAGCCCTGGGGCCAGAGCCTCCCGATATAGCGCGTGCCGGCGCGGAAGAGGATCCGGTCGCCGGGCGCGAAGACCATCCGGTTGACGCGCTCGAGGGTCCGCCAGGCCCGCTCGGGGGCGCGCCCATCGTTGGCGTCGTCGCCGAACTCCGCGTCCACGTAGTAGGTCGTGTCTCCGGGCGAGCGGATGGGCTGGGTCGCGCAGGCCCGGCCCATCAGGACGGCGAGGCCGCAGACGGCCCCGAGGCCCAGCGCCCCTGCGGCCCAGCGCAGCCCGCGCCTGGATAGCACGTCAGTCATGCTCACCATGGCCTCCTCGTCGCTTCTCATCGGCTGCCGCGGTCACAGCCCCAGGCGCCGCCGGCACTCGTCCAGGATGTCTGCAGTGCGGCTGGCGCCGACCCGGGTCACGCCGAGCGCGCGCACCGCGAGCAGCGTGTCGAGGTCGCGCACGCCTCCCGCCGCCTTGATCTGGACGTGGTCGGGCGAGTGCGCGCGCATGAGCTTGAGGTCCTCCATGGTCGCCCCCCCGGTGCCGTAGCCGGTGGAGGTCTTCACCCAGTCCACGCGCAGGTCGCCGCAGATCTCGCACAGGCGCACCTTGTGCTCCTCCTCGAGATAGCAGTTCTCGAAGATCACCTTGAGCGGCCGCCCTCGGGCGTGGGTGGGCTCGAGCACGGCCTGGATGTCGTCGCGCACATAGCGCCAGTCGCGGCTGAGCACTTTGCTGATGTTGACCACCATGTCCAGCTCCTCGGCCCCATCGTCGAGCGCGCGGATGGCCTCGGCGGCCTTGACGGCGGTGGCGTGGCCGCCGTGGGGGAAGCCAACCGTGGTGGTGGGCTTGACGGAGCTGCCGCGGAGCATCTCCGCGCAGCGGACCACGAAGTAGGGCATTATGCACACCGTCGCCACCTCGTAGTCCACCGCGGCGCGGCATCCCCGCTCCAGGTCGGCCGTGGTCAGGGTCGGGCTGAGCAGGGAATGGTCAATCATCCCGGCGATGTCGCGGTAGGTGTAGTCAAGGCCCATCTCGGACCCCCTGAAGGCCGGGCTCAGGCCCGCCTCGGTATGAACTGCCGCAGGAAGACGGCGCTCTGTCGCAGGGCCGCCCTCCTGCTCTCCAGGCTCTCCTCATAGGCCCGGTCCTCGACCTCGACGCACACCGGCCCCTGATAGCCGGTGTCGCTCAGCACCGAGAAGAACCGCCCCCAGTCCACCTCGCCCAGCCCGGGCAGCTTGGGCCGATGATACTCCAGCGGGGTGGCGAGGATGCCCACCTCGTCGAGCCGTCGCCGGTCCATGCGCACATCCTTGGCGTGCACGTGGAAGATGCGCCCGGCGAACTCCCACACCGGCTGCAGGTAGTCCATGTGCTGCCACACCAGGTGGGAGGGGTCGTAGTTGAGCCCGAAGTTCTGGCTGCGGATCTCCTCGAACATGCGCCGCCAGATGGCCGGGCTGTGGGCGAGGTTCTTGCCCCCGGGCCACTCATCCGCGGTGAACAGCATGGGGCAGTTCTCGATGCCGATCCTGACGCCCTGCTCTTCGGCGTACCTGACCAGGGGCGGCCACACCTCCCGGAACCGCCCCCAGTTGTCCTCCACGGACTTTGTCCAGTCCCGGCCAATGAAGGTGTTCACGGTGTCCACGCCCAGCCGGGCGGCGGCGGCGATAACGAGCTTGATGTGCTCGACCGCGGCGGCCGCCTCGGCCGCGTCGGGCGAGAGGGGATTGGGGTAGTAGCCCAGGCCGCTGATCTCGATGCCGGCGAGCGTCTCCCGGACGCGGGCGGCCTCTGCGTCGCCGAGGGAGGTCACGTCAACATGGGTGACGCCCGCGTAGCGCCGCTCGGCCTTGCCCGTGGGCCAACACATGAGCTCGACGCAGTCGTAGCCCTCCTCGCGAGCGACGCGGGCCACCTCCTCCAGCGACAGCTCGGGCAGAATGGCGCTGACAAAGCCCAGCTTCATGGCAACTCCCTCCTACTGCACAGTGATCCAGCGCTGCTCGCGGTGGCTGCGCAACACAGCCTCGCAGATGAGTACCTCCCGGTGGCCGTCCTCGAAGCTCGGGTAAAGGGGCTCGGCCGCCGGGTCGGCGCCCGCAATGTGGTCGTAGAAGGCGCGAAAGCACTGCTTGAAGGTGTCGGGGAAGCCCTCGTTGTGCCCGCCCGGGTAGCTGGCGAAGGGCCGGGCGAGGTCCCCGAGGAGGGCCGGGTCGCGGATCATGGTCTCATTCGGGCGGTCGCGGCGGCCGATCCAGAGCGTGTTGGGCTGCTCGCTGTTCCAGGCGAGGGCGGCCTGGGAGCCGGCGATCTCGTAGCGCAGGCAGTTCTTGCGGCCGGCAGTCACCTGCGAGACCCAGAGGCTGCCCCTGGCGCCGCCTGTGAAGCGGAACAGCACACACCCATAGTCCTCAGTCGTGATCTCGACCGGCTCCCCGTGGGGCTGGTCGCCGGCCCTGCCGGCGAAGGTCTCGACCTCGCCCGCGGGCCGGCGGCGGACCTCGTGGACGGTCCTCAGGTCGGCGAACAGGGAGTGGACCCCCAGCCCGGTGATGGAGGTCACCAGGTCAATCCAGTGGGTGCCGATGTCCGCGACGGCGCGGAGCTCGCCGCCCGTGGAGGCGAGCACACGCCAGTTGTAGTCAGTGTCGTGCAACAGCCAGTCCTGAACGTAGCTGCCGTTCACCGCGTGGAGGAGCCCCAGGTCGCCTCGGCGCGCCATCTCCCGGGCCTCGAGGTTGAGTGGATAGAAGCGGATGTTGTAGCACACCCCGGCGGCGCGTCTGGCCCGCCGCGCCAGCTCCACCAGCTCCGCGGTCTCGCGGGAGTTCATGGCGAGGGGCTTCTCGCACATGACGTGCTTGCCGGCCTCGAGCGCCCGCTTCGCCATGTCGTAGTGCAGCACATTGGGCACCGCGAGGTGAACGACTTGCACCTTGGTGTCCGCCAGCAGCTCGTCGAAGTCGCGGTAGGCCCGCGGCAGGCCGAGCGCCTCCCGCGCCGCCTCCGATTTCGCCGGACTGCTGCCACAGATACCTGCCACCTCGACCCCCAGGCGCCGCAGCGCCTCCACATGCACCGGGCCGATGAAGCCCGTGCCCACCACCGCGGCTGGCGTATCGTACATGGCTCCCTTCCCCCGGGCGCGTGCTCCGACTCGCGGGATGCTTCGCTCCCGCGGCCGCCCTTCCCTCCCCGCGCGAGGGGCCGGGCGTCGGCCGGCGAAATGGCCGGCGGCGGGCAGGCCCTACGGTCGCGCGGCCTGGGCCGGAGGCCGCCGACACATGGAGATACTGACCGACATTCGATTCGATCCGGGGCTGGACGAGGTACTGGCCCGCCTCCGCGTGCCGGCCGGCGGCGACGACGCGCGCGCGGTCGCGTCGCTGCTGGCGATGGCGCGGGAGAGGGCGAGGCCGAAGGCGGGCTACGATGTCTGCTACGTCGGCGAGCGAACCTCGAACACGGTCACCATCGGCGGGGTGGTGTTCACCAGCCGGGTGCTGCGCGTCAACCTGGACGAGGTGCACCGCGTCTTCCCCTATGTGGCGACCTGTGGGGTGGAGCTGGACGAGATCGAGGCCCCCGATCCCCTCGCTCGCTACTGGCTCGAGGAGATCAAGGTCATGGCCGTGTCGGCAGCCATGGCCCGCCTCCGCGAGCACCTTGACGAGACATTCCGACCCGGCAAGATGTCGGCGATGGCCCCCGGCTCGCTGGCCGACTGGCCAATCACCCAGCAGCGGCCGCTGTTCGCGCTGCTGGGGGAAGTGGAAGCGCGCCTGGGCGTGCGGCTCACCGAGGACTGCCTCATGGTGCCGGTCAAGTCGGTCTCTGGCATCTACTTCCCCACCGAGACCAGCTTCGAGAGCTGTCGGCTGTGCCCGCGTCCCGACTGCCCGGGGCGCCGGGCCGCTTACGATAAGACGTTGTGGCAGAGGCGCTACGCGGAGCGCCCCTCCCGGCGCTGAGGGCGGTCGGCGCGCCCCCTAGAAGACGATGACGCCCTTCATGTAACCGTCCTCGCGGTTGGCGGCGATCTCGAAGGCGCGCTGGCACTCCGACAGCGGGAGGCGGTGGCTGATGAGGCGCTCCTGGTTGACGCGGCCGGTCTTCATGAGGGCCACCGCCACCCGGAAATGCACGTTGAAATCGGGCGCGCACATGGGCGAGGTGTTCAGCACCTTGAGGCCGCGGTAGTGCCAGGCGTGGGTGGGCGCCATCTCCTCGCCCGGATGCCAGCCGAAGATATTGAGTGTCCCGCCGACCCGCGCCATGGCCGTCGCGGTGCTGATCGTGCCCCGCGCGCCGCTGGCCTCGATCACCACGTCGAAGCCGCCTGTCTCGTCGGCAAGGGCCACCAGGTCGCACTCGTTTGGGTCATATGCCTCCGGCGCCCCCAGCGACTGCGCCAGCGCGCGCCGCGCGGGATCAGGATCGGCAACCACCAGCCGGCTGAAGGTCTCCCGGGGCAGGCACTGGAGCACCAGCAGGCCCATGTAGCCACAGCCCAGCATCGCCACTTTGTCGCCCAGGCGCAGCCCCGAGGCCTGCACGCCGTTGGCCGCGCAGGCCGGCGGCTCAGCGATCCACAGCGCGAGGTCGGCCGGCTCCGGGGGGATCTTCGCCACCCGGTGCACGTCGGTGACCACGTGCCGGCGGAAGGCCGGGCCGCCCAGGCAGGCGACCCGATCGCCCGCCGCCAGACCCTGTACGCCCGGGCCCACGGCAGCCACCACGCCCGCCGGCTCGTGGCCGTGGAAGAAGGGATAGCCGTAGTTGAGCTCACCCGTGAACAGGGCGATATCGCCCCGGCAGATGCCGCTGGCCTTGACTTCGATCAGCACCTCGCCAGGGCCGGGGTCAGGCACGTCAACCTGGGTAACCTCCACCCTCCCCGCCTTCACCAGCACCATCGCATCGGTCTTCATTGCCATCTCCTCGTGTGGGGGTTGGCGCCACAGCGGCGCCGCTACGCAGGGGTGATCTCCAGAGCCGTCTCCTCGGCCAGGGTGCGGCCTATCCAGACCACCAGGTCGCCGCCCGTCGCCTGGGCCCGGAACTCATCGTCGGCCAGGGGCTCGCCGTTCCAGGTGACCTGTGCCGGCGGCGCGGCGCGGTAGAGCCGCACCACCGGGTTGACGATGGGGCGGGAGGGCTGGAGGCGGAGGGATACCGGGCCGGGGCGCGTGACCCGTACGCGGTAGGCGCGCTCGCTGTATGCGTAGCCCTCGTAGAGCCCGGAGGCCTCGATACGGGCGGGAGTCAGCCAGGAGCCGGCGAGCGCGCGCGCCTCCTCGAGCCCGCCGGTGACCGCGCCGGTCAGCCACACCCAGGAGCTGGGCCGGGGCGGGGTCTGGCCGCCGTAGCTGTAGCCGCAACTGAAGAAGGAGGTGTGGGTGGGGCGCCGGGCGACGTCCTCCTCGGTCGCCTCCGTCCAGCCGACAAACTCGGTCGAGTCGTTGGCCGGCCAATGGCAGTACTTGGCGGCCCCCGCGAAGCCGCAGATCTCCGGATGCGGCCGGCCGCAGCTCGAGCAGTCGGCGAAGGGAAACAGGACCCGGTTGCGCGGGAAGGCGACGAACGGATCGGGGTGGTCGCGCAGGTGCACGATCCCGATGTACTCGGTCCACTCGGCGATCTCGGGGTGGACGCTGCACAGGGAGGTCCAGCGCCCGAAGGGATTCGGCCAACGGAGGTCTACCTGGTCGCCGGCCAGGTTCGCCAGGGTGAAGCCGATCGGCTCAATGCAGTCCTCGGGCCTCACGCCGGGGCCGTTGACGAGGATGAACTCCTGCACCTCCCAGAGCGTGGGGTTGAGGCCGTCCCCGGTCTCGTCTCCGGGCCAGCCTGTGAGCTGGCGGACCGCCGCGCCATCGGGGTAGACGTGGTAGCGCTCCTCGGCGCGGGTGTTGCCGCGGAACACCCGGTAGAGGCTGTCGCAGAGCGCGTACCGCCAGCGCACGAGGGCGCGGGCCGGGCCGGCCTCGAGCAGGTCGGCCCGGCTGTAGCGGCAGGCCTTGTCCATGATGGGCTCGTAGCAGTGAGGGTCCTCAGGGGAGTGGGTCTCCATCCACTCAGGCGTGAACCACACCTGCCCTCCCAGGTCCCAGCAGGGCACATACTGGGCCTTCTCCCAGAGGATCAGCGACCAGGGGCGGTCGGTGTGCACCACGATGGCGTCCCCCTCCGCGCCCCACAGGCTCAGCCGTGATCGAACCGCGTGCATGAGTGCTCCTCCCACTGCGCCCTGCGCCCTCACGCGAGGGCGGGGCCCGCAGGCTGCGGGCCCCGCCTGCACTTCCACGTCAAGCCCACCGACGCCTTGCGAGGGCGGGGCGGGAGTTACGTCGCTACTGGATGTAGTACGTGGGGTCGCCGTACTCAGGGATCCGGCACATGCCGTAGGGCCCGGCGATCGGAAAGTCGGTCCGGGTTTCGGCGCGGAACCAGCGCCAGTCGGGGACCGCGCTCAGGATCGCCTCGGAGTTCCACCACTTGGCGTGGCCATCGAGGAACCCGATGTTGGCGCCGCCCAGATGCCGGGCGGCGTTGCGTTGCCGCCAGGCGCCGTCGGCGAAGTCGCGGCTGCCCGCGCCGCAGTCCTGGCTCCAGGGGCAGCCCTCCCAGTCGGCGGCCGGGCCCCACTCACAGCTCGAGCACCCAATCCGGCACCAGTCCGGGTAGGCGACCTCGACGATGGACTCCGGCGAGTAGGCCGGGCCCATCTCCGCGACCGCGATCCAGCGCGCGGCGTCGTCCACATGGGCGAGCTTGAGATCATAGTTGGGGTGCACGCCCGAGATGCCGATGGCGATCCCGCCAGTGCCGGGCAGACACTGCCCTTGCACGTAGCTGTCGGTGATGTCACCGCCCCATCCCGGCGGGAAGGGCTCGCCGCAGGCCATCCCCGCTGTGCACTGGCCGGCCTCTCCCACGATCTGCAAGACCCGGCTCCACCAGTCCCAGCCGTCAATGGGGAAGAGAACGGCATTGCCCGAGTAGGTCCTCTGGCTGGGGCAGCGCCACACGTCACGGTTGCGCACATAGGGGTCGAGGACCACCTGCCACTTCAGGTACGGGTTGTTGGCGGCGCCGCGCTTGAACGCGCAACCGGCCACCCAGTCGTCGTCACCGTTCATGCTGATCGCCCAGTCGAGGTACCAGCTCACGATCTCAGGCCGGTGCTCGTTGGGCGGCATGGTGTCGTCGTAGTCGGCGAGGTACATCTGCATCGCCAGACCGATGTTCTTGATGTTCGACAGACAGACTGCCCGGCGCGCGGATTCCCGCGCACGCGCGAAGACCGGGAAGACCATGGCCGCCAGGATCCCGATGATCGCGATGACGACCAACAGCTCGATCAACGTAAAGCCTCGTCGCGACCTTATCATCACAGCGGGTCCACCTCCTGAGGGGAATGATGCACTCGCCACACGCCCCTGCCTCGAGCGCGCTCTGCCGCTCGACCCTCTCACCTCCTTCCCGGGACGGCTCTCGGGGGCTCCAAGGCCCACCCCGGCGCTCCCGTGACACTCTATGCCCCTCGGTCGGCGAGGGACTGATAGCGGCGCAGGATCAGCCATGGGCGGCCTGCGAGGCCCAGACCATTATACCTACGAGGGGCCGTGTGAGTCATTGACCTGGGGGCCGCTCTTCTTGTAAGATCGGCCAATGCCGACTTCGCGCAGAGGGCGCAAAGAGGCCCACCCGGGGCTCCTCGAGGTTAGGAGCCCCGACTACCACCTGACGCCTGAGGCCCCCCTCTATGCCGCCGTGCACCACCACACCTATGCCGGGCCGCCCGCGCTCAGCATCCACGGGGGCCTGGAGGTCGGCATCGTGCTCGCAGGCCGGGAGGAGATGCAGGTCGGCGAGACGGTCATTGAGGGGCAGCCCGGCGACGTGTGGCTGTGCGCCATGTCGGAGCCCCACCGCTACCGTGTTGTGGCGCCGGACACGTGGAACCTCGTGCTCGTGTTCCTACCCACCTTCCTCGGCGAGGAGATGCTCGGGGACAAGCCCTGGCTCACGCTCTTTGCCGCCCCGCCGGAGGCGCGCCCGCGGGTCACCGCGCCCGAGACCCGGGCCTACGTCCTCGAGGTGGCGCGGGAGATACGCGGCGAGGTGGAGGCGAGGGCGCCGGGCTGGCAGTGCGCGGTGCGGCTCAACCTGCTGCGCGTGCTGCTGCGCCTCAGCAGGAACTGGGACTGTCGCCGCGCGGTCGGCAGAGGCCAGCGCCTGCGCCCCATCGGCAACTTGAGCCGCATCATGCCCGCGCTCGCGCTGCTCAGCGAGCGCCTGCCCCACCCCCTCGCCCGGGAGGAGGCCGCCCGCGCCTGTGGGCTGGGGCGCTCCCGCTTCACCGCCCTCTTCCGGGAGACCATGGGCGTGAGCTTCCAGGAGTTCCGGCGCCGCTCCCGCATCGCGTACGCCGCCACCATGCTGCTCACCACCGCCCTCTCCCTGGAGGATATAGCAGCACGCACCGGCTTCTCCGACGCCAGCCATCTGCACCGCGCCTTCGTCCAGGAGTATGGCTGCACCCCGGGGGAGTACCGCGAGCAGGGCGAGGCCGCCGCTGACGCCACCCGGCGGAGGGCCCTCACCACCCCGCCCGCCCCCGACTACGGGCCCAGCGACGACTCCGCGCCGTCCGGCGCGCCCTGACCCACCGCGCGCTACCGCTCCGGCGCCAGTATCGCCGCGCTGTGCCCAGGCAGCGACAGCACGACGCCCCCCTCGCCGGCATTCGCGCTCACGGGGGCCATCCCCAGGAGGTCGGCGAGCCGGTCGGCCTCTGCGAAGGCCCGGGAGCGGCGTGTCAGCGAGACCTGGGCGCGGGCCGGTTCGGCCGAGAAGTTGAGCGCCACGAGGAGGGGTGGGTCGCCCTCGCGGCTGCCATAACGAGCGTAGGCGAGGACCTGCCGGTCGCTGCGGGCGCGCAGGAGTTCCCACTCCCGCGAGTGTAGGCTGGGCATTTCCCTGCGAAGCCGCACCAGCCCTCGGTGGTAGGGACGCAGCCCATGGGGGTCCTCCCACGAGATAGGGTGGAGCTGGCGGTAGGGCTCGAACTCGGCGCCCACCTCCTGGCCGGTGTACAGGCATGGGAGGCCCGGCAGCGTGAGAAGCATGGCGGCCGCCACCCTGGTGAGGCCGAGGCCGTGGCGGGTGATGAAGCGGGGCCCGGTGTCGTTGTTGTCGAGGAAGCGGAAGATGAGCGCCCGGGGGTGGAAGCCCCGCCCTCTGTTCGTGAGGGCGGCGCGCACGCGCGCGACGACGCGCGCCGGGTCGCTCCATGCCTCCTCCCAGGCCCAGCGGCCCAACTCATCGCTCCAGTCGTAGGCGGCGTCGAAGCCGTTGGAGAACCAGTAGGGGTCGCGTGCGGAGGCCTCGGCCACCAGCAGCAGGTCGGGCTTGATGCGGCGCAGCTCCGCGATGAGAGCGGGCAGGAAGTCGGGCCGACGCTGCTGGATGCCCCATACGGCGTCCACGCGGAAGCCGTCCACGTCGAACTCGCGCACCCAGTAGGCGAAGGCCTCCACCATCCAGCAGCGCACCTCGGGATGGTCGTAGTTGAGGTTGGGCAGGTGCCGCCAGTGGAAGTAGTAGGCGTACTCGCCGGTGGCTGGATCCCGCTCGTAGAAGTCCCAGTAGGGGGAGGCGCGGCCGTGGTCGCGCGTGTGCTGCATGTAAGGGTGGTGGGCGCTGGTGTGGTTCGGGACGAAGTCCATGAGCACCCGGATACCCCTGGCGTGGGCCTCCCGGACGAGCCGGCGGAAGTCCTCCTTCGTCCCGTAATCCTCCCGCAGCGAGAAGTAGCAGGTCACGCTGTAGCTATGCCCACGGGTGCAGGAGGCGTTCGAGGGCGACAGCCAGATGGCAGTGATGCCCAGGTCGTCGAGGTCGTCCAGGCGTGCGATGACGCCGCGGAAGCCCTCGCCCGGGGCGCCGAAGTTGTGCGGTACCACGCCGTAGACCACCGCCCGCTCCACCCAGGAGGCGGTCTCGGCCAGGGGGTCAACGGCCCTCGGCTCGCCTTCCTCAACCACGAAGTAGGCCGTCGCCCGGTCGGTGCGGCCGTCCACGTCGGTCACCTTCAGCGAGACGTAGTACTCACCATCCTCGGTTGGGGGCGCGAGCTCCAGCCGCGGCGAGCCCCGCCACTGCGCGGGCTGGCGGGCCCGCAGCGGCGCGGGGTTGCCCGGCCGAGGCCGCCAGGAGTATCCTACCAGGGGCAGGCCGGCCTCCGCGGGCTCGCTCTGGCCGCCCTCCAGCAGCACACCCTCTGGTCCTACCTCTATCGAGATGCGCGCCGTGGGCCGCCGTACCAGCCGTTGCCTGATCGTGATCGCCGCCGATCCGCACGATCCTTCGTCGGGGTGGCGGCAGCGCGCGACTATGCGGTTGTCGCCCTCGTCCAGGGGGACCAGGGCCGAGAAGATCGGGCCGTCACGCTCGGCCTCGACCTCCCGGCCGTTGACTGACACGCTGACCGTGCCGCCCACCTGGCAGCGCGACTCGCCCTGGACCCGCCGCGTCCACGCCCAGGCGTCCACATCCCCTCCCCACAGGGTGATGCGCGCATCCGAAACCTCAGTTGTGTTCAACTGCCCGCCCCCCTGGGCCTCTCCGGAATCCAGCGGTACTCGCCTCGCGCCATCGGCGGCCGCCCCGGCTGCGGCCAGTGAGGCGAACGCGGCGGCCAACCTGGCCACCCGCGCTCGCCCGGGGTTCATGTGTTTCCCCCACGCACGCCGCCCCGGCACGCTCGCGTGAGCACTTCGCCTGTCAGCAAGCTTCCCCTCCCCTCTGCTGTCGGACTGAGCCGCCTGCTGCATGGAGTGAACTGCGGCGGGAAGTGGAATACTGATGATGACCAGGGAGCCGCTGAGCGCTCCGTCCCCAGAGCTGCGGAGCGTGGGCGACATCACTGGCAGGCGAGAGGGTGTGATGGCGCGATCTGTGCTGGCCCCCGTGCTGCTGCTGTTGCTGGTCGGGTCTGCCGTCAGCCCCGGGGCGGGCTCCGATAGCTGGGCGGTCCGCGAGGTGCGGGCCCCGGCGTCCCTGCTGTGGGACGAGGAGGGGGAGGTCTCCATCGAGGCTGAAAACGACGGCGACGCGGAGTGGGGCGGCGGGCACGCTCTGCTGTCGGTAGATCAGCCGGCCGCGCCCTTCTCGTCCGCCAACCGCTGGGGGCTGCTGCTCGTCCCCGAGGCCGGGGTGACCCCTCCCGTGGCGCCGGGCGAGAGCCGGCGGTTCGACTTCGCGGTCACCGCACCACCCTGGACGACGCTTGCCTATGAGCCCGGCGGGCAAGCGGAGACGGGCGCCGCGGACGGCCTCGCCTGCTACTGGGCGCTCGCGCGGGATGGCCAGCCGGTTGCCGCCGAGGCCGCGGGGGAGTGGGTGGTCATCAGCCGCTTCCCCGACATCCAGCCCGGGACGACGGGGGCCTGGGCCCGCTTCTACATCGAGGAGTGCGCGGGCCGGCTGCCCCACATCGTCGCTGGCTATGGAGACGGGACCTACCGGCCCGAGTATCCCGTGAGTCGGGACCAGATGGCGGTCTTCGTCTCCCGCGCCGCCCGGTACGAGACGCCGCCGCCGTTCGAGGATGTCTTCCCCGATGTGCCTGCTGACCACTGGGCCGCGGCCGAGATCCTCGCCTGCGTCCGGCAAGGCGTCGTGCGGGGCTACCCCGACGGTCTGTACCTGCCGGAGGGCGTGGTGGACCGGGCGCAGATGGCGGTGTTCGTCGCTCGCGCCCGGGGCTACGAGGTCGGCGAGCCGCAGGAGCCGCCCTTCGATGATGTGCCGACAGACTTCTGGGCGGCCGGCGAGATCGCAGCCTGCGCCGAGCAAGGGATCGTCGCCGGCTACTGGGACCGCACCTACCGGCCCGAGGTGGTGGTCAGCCGCGATCAGATGGCCGTGTTCGTCTGGCGCGCCTTCGTGCGGCCGACCGATGTCGCGGTGGTCCTGGGCGGGCCGGCCTTCAGCGCGGTGGACCCGGCTGAGGCCCCCTACTACGGTTGGTCGTCGCCGGCAGCCCCCACGACGACCGACCCGGGGTTCGCCTACATCGCCTTCGACGCCGCGCGGCTCGGCCCCGGCCTGGCCGCAGGTGAGAGCGGACGCTGGGAGGTGACCTTCGAGCTGCGCCGGCAGGCGGGGGCGAGCTGGGTGATCGCCGCCCGCGCCGCCGTCTCGCTGACGCCTTCGGAGCTCGAGGCCGCCAGGCAGGCGGCCCTGGCGAGCGGAGACCCCTACCTCGTTCTATACTGGGACCTGCGGGGCTGGGTCGAGGCAGGCGAGCACACGCTCGTCGTCAGCGTTCAGAACGCCGCAGGCGAGGTCCACGAGCTGCCGCGGCAGCCCCGCCTGATCGTCGGCTCCGGCAGGGTTCTGATCCTCTACGACCACTCGGGCGAGTGGGCGTGGCTGGGCGAGCTGTTCGGGATGCAGCTCGCGAACCTGATCGGCCACTTCCCGGTCGCCTATGACATGCGGCCGGTGGAGGGGTACCTCGCGGGCGAGATGGACCAGTATGCGGCGACCTTCTACGTGGGCACGACATGGGACAACGCGCTGCCTCAGGGATTCCTCGATGACGTGATGCAGACCGACACGACCGTGTGCTGGCTCGGCTACAACATCTGGCAGCTTGCCTGGGTCGAGCCGGAGTTCGAGTCCCGCTTCGGGTTCGGGTTCGACGGTCTGTCCTTCGAGAACTATGATGTGGTCTACTACAAGGGGCAGACGCTGGAGCGCTACGGGGAGTACCTCGATCTCGGCATCGTCACCGTGCTGGACCGCGAACTCTGCCGGGAGTGGGCGATGGCCTGCGTCACCCAGGGCCCCCAGGCGGGCGAGTGCACGCCGTACGTGATCCAGGGCCGGAACCTGTGGTATGTCGGCGACGTTCCGTTCTCATATGTGACCGAGGAGGACCGCTACCTCGCCTTCGCCGACCTGCTCCACGACGTGCTCGGCTTCCACCACGCCGAGTCGCGCCGCGCGGTCATCAGGATCGAGGACGTGGACCCCCTCACCCCGCCAGAGCAGCTCCGCGCCATCGCCGACCTGCTTCACGCCGAAGGGGTGCCCTTCGCGGTCGCCCTCATCCCCGTCCACTACGATCCCCTGGGCGTGTACAGCGGCGGCGTGCCCCTTCGGGTGACGCTGAGCGAGCGCCCCGAGTTCGTGGATGCGTTGCACTACATGGTCGCGCGGGGGGGCAGCATCGTGCTGCACGGCTACACTCACCAGTACTCCTCGGTCCCGAATCCCTACACCGGCGCCAGCCGAGACGACTACGAGTTCTACCGGGTGGAGCTGGGCCCCGGCTACGAGAACATCTTCATCGGCCCCGTGCCCGAGGAGTCCGAGGCCTGGGTGCAAGCCCGCCTCGACGCTGCCAGAGCCGAGCTGGCCGCCAACGGGTTGGCCGCCGTCGCCTGGGAGACGCCGCACTACACCGCCTCGCCCCTGGCCTACCGCGTCTTCGCCGAGAACTTCCCCCTCACCATCCAGCGGGTCTTCTACTCCCTGGTGAGCGAGCCCGACGGGGAGCTGCGCTTCCTCGACCAGTTGTTCCCCTATGTGATCGAGCAGGATGTCTACGGCCAGCGCATCGTCCCCGAGAACGTCGGCCACGTGGATCCCTTCGGCACGGGCCCGTACGGAGCGCGCTTCCCCGAGGACGTCCTGCGCGCCGCAGAGAGGAACCTGGTGGTCCGGGATGGCTGGGCGAGCGCGTACTTCCACCCCTTCCTGGACCTGGAACTCCTCGAGGAGGTGGTGCAGGGTATCAAGGCCCTGGGCTATCGCTTCGTCTGCCTGGCGGGGGACTGGGAGAGGCCGTAAGGGCGGGCGCTATCTCACCTTCAGCTCGAGCACCGCGTGCGCCAGCGGTGGCAGTCGGTAGGTGAAGGCCGCGCCCGCGCCCGAGATCGGCTCGGTCCGCGGCGAGACCGCCTCGACCCCGAAGTCGTTCACCACCTCCGGCCCCTCGCCGGTCACGACGTGGGCCTGCCCCTCCGGCGCCAGGTCGCCCTCCTGCAGGCGTATCTCCACCGCCTGGGCGTCGCTCTTGCTGAGGTTAACCAGGGACAGGAACAGCGTCCCAGTGCCCTCGTCCAGGGTGGCCAGCGCGTCCAGGTAGGGCACGCGCGGCAGGCCCAGGTACTCAGCCGCGTAGCCGTCGCTGTCCACATAGGCGTCGAGCGCCACCGCGCCGCTCTTCTGTGCGGCCAGCCGCAGCGGATGGTAGATGGTCTGGAGGAACATCCCCTCGGGGCTGGTGAAGATGGGCGCGATGACGTTCACCATCTGGGCGAGGTTCGCCATGCCGATGGCCTCGCAGTTGCGCCGCATCATATTCAGGTAGATCGCCGCCGCGAGCGCGTCGGTCAGGTCGTAGCGCTCCTCCAGCTTGTTGTCGTGCACGCGGTACCACACGTTCCACTCGTCCACCGCGATCTTGATCGGGCGCCTCACGCGGCGCTCTCGCCTCACCTCCTCGATGAGCGCCCAGAGGAAGCGCAGGTACTGCTCAGAGCGGTAGGGCTGCGCGAGCGTGGAGTAGTGCGCGTCCTGCCCCTGGACCGGCCCCCAGTAGCAGTGGTAGGAGATGTAGTCCACCAGATCCGCGCAGCGGCCCAGCGCCTCCCGGTCCCAGTCCAGGTTCTGTGCCCCGCAGAGCACGAGCTTGATGTCGGGGTCCATGCCCCGCATCACCTGGGCGCACTGGCGGGCGAACTTGGCGTAGTCGGTCGCCGACTTGTGGCCGATCTGCCAGTCGCCGTACATCTCGTTGCCCAGGCCCCAGTAGACGACCTTGTGCGGCCGGGCGTAGCCGTGCTCGGCCCGCAGGTTGGCGTAGCCGGTGCCCGGCTCCCGGTTGCAGTACTCGACCCACGCGGCGGCCTCGTCCAGCGTCCCCGAGCCCAGGTTCGCGCACAGGTAGGGCTCCGTGGCCAGCGCCCGGCAGTACTCGATGAACTCGTTGGTGCCGAACTGGTTCGACTCCACGGTGCGCCAGGCCAGCTCGGGCCGGGCCGGCCGGCGCTCCCGCGGGCCGACCCCGTCGAGCCAGTGGTAGCCGGAGGCGAAGTTGCCCCCCGGCCAGCGAAGGATCGGCGGCCGCAGCCCCCGCGCCGCCTCCAGCACATCCCGTCGGAACCCCCGGTCGTCGGCCAGGGGCGACCCCGGCTCGTAGATGCCCCCGTAGATGCACCGGCCCAGGTGCTCTATGAACATCCCGTACACCTTGCGGTCTATGACGCCCAGGCGCCGATCCAGATCCACCTTCACGAGTGCCATCGCGCATCTCCGAGGGGTGAGTGGTATCCGCCGATGTTCTCCCCGTGCCCCGCGGCCTCCTTCGCCGCCCGGTGTAGGGAACTCGCTCCGGCCCGGAGAACACGGCCGCACGACATCATCCGGAGGTGATCGTGGACCGCTTCGAGCTGTGGCGCGCGGGTGAGCTGCGCGGCGCCAACGCCTTCCCCCACCACACCGTCGCCGACCTCTCTGCCCTGCGCAGTTGGGGCGCCAACTTCGTGTCCTTCGGTGTCTTCAGCATCCTGGGGTTCGAGGAGCCCTTCGCGCTCCAGCCCGACGCCTTCCGCGATATTGAGACCAGCCTCGCACGCGCACGCGAGGCCGGCCTCTTCGCGGCCATCAACTACCGCAGCCTCCCCGGACGGGAGGAGTTCAACACCGATTTGCGGCACATGCAGGACTTCCGCTACCACGACGCCTTCGTGCGCATGTGGCGGGAGACCTCCCGCCGGCTCAGGGGACACGACATCCTGGTTGGCTATGACCTGATGTGTGAGCCCCACCCAGAGGACCTGTTCGCGGGCCGCGACCGCTCGCCGGAGGTGTTCCCGACCATCGCCAAGGACACGCCGGCCGACTGGAACCTGCTGGCCCGCCGCGCGGTGGAGGCCATCCGCGAGGAGGACCCCGACACCCCCGTCATCATCAACTCCACCGGCTGGGCCTACCCTCACACCTTCGACTACCTGGAGCCCGTCGCCGACCCGCGCACCCTCTATAGCGTGCACTTCTACCAACCCCACTACTACACCCACCAGAAGCCCGGCGACGGCCGCGCCTACCCCGGGTTCGTGGACCCCGACGAGCCCGACCTGCGCTGGGACGCCGCCGCGATCGCGCGCAAGCTCGCGCCGGTCCGGCGCTTCCAGGAGGCCCACGGAGCGCCCATCTTCGTGGGCGAGTTCGGCTGCGCCCGGTACGCGCCTGGCGCGGTGGAGTGGTTGCGCGACCAGCTCGAGCTATACGAACGCTGGGGGTGGTCCTGGGCCTACTGGGACCTGCGAGGCTGGGAGGTGATGGATATCGAGATGTCCCCCGACCCCGCTGACAAGGCCCGCCACGCGGACACGCCGCTGCTGCGGCTGTTCAAGTCCTACTTCGCCCGCACCGCCGTCCACCCGCCGGCGACCAGCTGAGGAGGCGAGAACAGGCTCTATCGGTCTGGCTGCTGGGGCCCGACCGTGCACACCGCGTGCTCGATGGCGCGGCGCAGCCACGGCAGGTGCATCGGGTCGCACAGGCCTCGCACATGCAGCACGCGCTCGGGCGAGACGATGGCGATGGTCGGCGCCTCGCCCTGCCGGCCCAGCTCGACCGACTCGACCTGCTCGAGGGGGACTTGCTCTGTGCGCCCCTCCGAGTCGCGGTATCGCACGCCCTCCTCCGCCACCTCCACCCCGGCGCCGCTCAGGCGGGAGAGCAGCTCGCCCCGCAGCACCAAAGCCAGGTATACCGTGAAGCTCAGCAGCGCCATGGCGACGATCCACCCAGCCCAGAACAGCAGCACCCGCGGCGCGACCAGCAGGCACGCGGTGGCGAGCCCCGCCACCGCCACCGGGAAGGCGGCCAGCCCCACGAGCGCCCATCGCCCGCCCCTGTCCGGGCCCGGATAGCCGACCGCCCAGCGCCCCGGCTCGCCCTCCACGCGCAGGTCGCAGCCTGGCGGCGGATCGCCCGGGGGCTGCGCGGGCGGACGGCGCTGGGCGCGGGCCCGCAGGTTGAGAGCGATCTCGTCGGGCATCGCGCGATACTCGGCGTCGCCGGAGCGCACCACCACCGGCCGGTTCAGCGCCAGGCCCAGGTGCCGCAGCAACCGGCGCGCCTCCACCTCGCCGCGGCGAAGCGCGAGGGGCGCGCGCTCGCCGGAGCGCAAGGCGGCCGCCAGCGTCCACGGTCTCAGGCCGCCCGGGGAGGCCTCCAGCTCGAGGTGGGCGATGTCGTCCGCACGCACCTCCCGGCGCCGCACCCAGGGGCCGAGGGCGGAGGTGACCTCGAGTCCGGCGCCACCTTCCCTCACCGATGTCCCCAGCCGGCGGTGGGGCAGACCCGCCCAGGTCAGGCAGGCCCCCACAAGCAGGGAAAGCGCCGCCGCCTCGTATGCGTCGGCCAGCGTCCAGCGTGCCGGCGTGCTTCGGCGCAGGGACGGCGCGACAGCGATCAAGGCGAGAAACAGGACCGCGAGGAAGAGCGCGCGGCCCGCGTACGGGCGAAGGGGCGGGCGCCAGTCGGAGGCTACATCGCCTTGCGCCCGCGGTGTGCCCAGCGCCGCCAGAACGGCCGCCAGCCACGCTAGGCCGAGCAGCCAGATCGCCTTCCGTGCCAGCGGCATCGCGTCCCACAGGTGCCGGCGCTGGATTGCCAGCACCTCTCGCCAGTCGAGCTCCTGGGGCCAGCGGACGCGTAGGCGACCGGGCTGCCCCTCGATGTAGGCCAGCTCCCTCCGCTCCCCCTCCCGCGGGCGCCGACCCTCGTAGTGCACCCAGATGTGGTTGAGCGAGGCCCTGATCTCGAAGGGTATCCCCTTGCCCTCCAGCAGGCTCGCGAGCAGGAATGCCTTGGCCTCGCAGTCCCCCCGGCCGGCCCGCGCCGCCTCCAGCGCCGTGGGAACGTACCAGGGCACCCGGTAGAGGGGCCAGTCGGGCCAGGGGGCAAGGTAGCTGTCAACGAAGGCCTCGACCGCCGCCGGGCTGTCCGGGAGGTCCCAGCCCATGCGCGCCTCCACCTCGGGATCCAGGGGAAAGCGCCGGTAGCGCGCCAGGTTGCGGTAAAGCACGGCCGGGTTGGGGTAGCTCGACAGGAGCGTCCAGGCGACGGCCCCCACCAGGAAAAGCAGCAGCCGCCGCGGCCGTGGCGGGCCCGCGGCGCTCACGGCTTCCCCTGCCCGGCCTCGGCGGCTAGCCGGGCCAGCCGCGCCCGCAGCCGGGGCACATGTGTGCCCTCCCAGTACACCCGCCCACAGCCGGGGCAGCGCGCGAAGGTCTCTCGAGTAAGGTAGACGTAGGGCGGTATGCGATTCCACACTTCATCCCTGGTCGCGCCCACCAGCATTTCGTTGCACACCGTGCACCGGGTCAGCGGCCGCGCCTGCGCCAGATCGAGGGGCGCCTCGGCCACCACCTGCGCGAGCTGCCGCTCCAGCGTGTCGTGCTCCACCAGCAAGACGCGCACGTCCGCCGGCCTCAGCATCCTCGTGTCTCTGGTCAGCACCACCGCGCCTCGAGCGCGCGCCCAGGCGATCACCTGATGATCGTCCACGAAGGGGTGGTAGGCCGCATCGAAGCCCAGGGCCCGCAGCCACCTCGCGAGCCGGCCCAACATGCTATCGGCCACAAGGCGCGGCGCCACTGGAGGTCCCTCGGAGGTTGTTGCCTGCCCTCCCGGGCTTCGGCGCGCCGGGCCCGCGCTCCTGCCCGCGCGCCTCGGGGGCATTGACCTGGCTTGGTTGGCCTCCTAGAATAGGCGTGACAGACAGGGTATCGAGGGGGATGGAGGTCGCCATGGATGACGCCGTGCTCGGGCTCCCCGCGTGGCTGGCCGCGTTTGTGACGCTCTACATCATCGTGTGGTCTCTGGTCGGGCTCGGTCTGATCGTCGCTCTGGTCTACCTCATCGTATCCGTGCGCCGGCTGAAGGTGCGCGCCGCGCGGCAGATGAGGGAGGTCTCCGAGCAGCTCAAGGCCGCCGCCGAGCCGCTCAGCAGCGCCGCCGAAGAGGTCGGCGGGCGGGCGAAGCGCATCGGCGAGGTCGTCGAGTCCGCAGTGACGCGGGTGGCGCGCAACGTCGAGGCCGCCTCCGATACGGTCGCCGGCCCGGTGGTGAACCTCGCCGCCTTCGTCAGCGGGGTGCGCAAGGGCCTCACCCAGGCGCGCAAGCGCCAGCAGGCCGACGAGGAGGCCTCCGGCGAGCCCGCCGACTAGCCGTCCGGCCGGCGGGCGCGGCGCGTGTCGGGGGGCGGCGCGCCCCCACTGCTCTCGTCGGCGGTCTCTCCCGAAGCCGGCGCGGAGGTGAGATGACCGGCGGACACCCAGCACAGGCGTCGGTCCAGCCAGCCCGCGGCAGCGGCGTGACCGGGCGCGCCCTCCTCATCGCGGCCGGCGCGCTCGCCGCCATCATGGCCGCCGCGCTCTGGGTCGAGGTTGTCTGGGCCCGCCTCGATTGGACCACCGGCCACGAGTCCCTGGGAGCCGGCTGTCCTCCGATCGCGCCCGTGGTGGCCCTCTTCCTCATCACCGCGCTGATGGCCGCCCCGGGGCTGCGGCGCATCGCCCTCAGCCGCCGCGAGCTGCTGGTTGTCTACTGCCTGCTGCTGGTCTCGGCTCCCCTGCTCAGCCACGGGGTGCTGGTGTGGATGATCGTCAAGTCCATCGCCTACTACTACACCGCCCGCGCTCAGCCGATCTGGGAGACGCTGTTCCTGGCTCATGTCCCGGCCTGGTTCGCGCCCACCGAGTTCGCCGCCGTCGAGGGGTTCTTCGAGGGCCGCGCCCCGGTGCCATGGTCGCTGTGGTGGACGCCGCTGGCGGCGTGGGCCGGGTTCATGATAGCGCTGTTCGGGGCCACGCTCTGTCTGATGTCGCTGCTGCAGCGCCAGTGGATCACCGGCGAGAGGCTCACCTTCCCCATCGCCCAGATCCCGCTCGAGATGGTCCGCGACGCCGATGGACACGGCCGCGCCGGCGCCCGGCTTCCACGGGGATGGGCGTTCTGGCTTGGGCTGTTGGTCTCACTCTCCATCACCTTCCTGAGCTCGCTCTCGGAGCGCGTCCCCGCGCTGCCCCGATTCCCCGTCGGCCCGGGGGTGATTGTGCCCTGGCAGCCCACCGGCCCGCTCGCCGGCCTGGGAGACCTCAGCTTCCTCGTCTGGCCCTGGATGATCGCCATCACCTACCTCATCCCCAAGGAACTCTCGTTCTCGTGCTGGTTCTTCTGGCTGGTGCGGCTCGCCCTCCATGTCGCCGCGGTGACCGCCGGCGCCACGCCTCAGCGGCCCGAGGACTGGTGGAGCACCGCCTTCCCCGCGCCCTACTACCAGGGCGGCGGCGCGCTGCTCGCCCTGCTCGGCTGGAGCCTCTGGGTCGCCCGGCCCCACCTGGGCCACGCCGCCCGCGCCGCCCTGCGGCCCCGCGGCAGGGGCGAGGACGCGGGAGAGCCGATCCCCTACCGGTGGGCCTTCCTCGGCTTCGCTGGCGGCTGCGCCTTCATGGTTTACTTCCTGTGGGCCGCCGGCTGCCGCATCGTCTTCGCCGCCGCTCTGGTCGCGCTCATCATCGCGTACTTCGCCACCTGGGCCCGCCTCCGCGCCGAAACCGGCCTGGGGTTCCTGTGCTTCCCGATCCAAATCCAGGACCTGATGCTGGTGCCCTTCGGGGTCCGCGCCCTGCGGGTCAGCGAGCTGGTCAGCCTGATCTCCACCCGTTGGGCCTACACCCCCGGCTTCGGCTACTCCTATGAGGTCACCACCGGGGCCGCGCTCGAGACGTTCAAGATCGCCGACTCTGCGCGCATTGACCCCAGGCGCCTGACCCTCGCCGCCGTCGGCGCGTTCCTGCTCGCCCTGGCGGCCGGTTCCCTCTCCCTGCTCGCCGCCACCTACCACTATGGGTGGTTCGGTATGGGAGTCAGCCGCATCGGCTGGATAGGCCCCCAGTCCATCGGCGACGGAGGCCGCATCGTCAACTTCCTCACCAACCCAGCCCTAGCCAATCCCGACCTGCACGGGCTGGCCGCCCTCGGCGCGGGGGCGGCGGTGGTGGTCGTGCTGGGCATGATGCGGCTGCGCTTCTGGTGGTGGCCCTTCCACCCGGTCGGCTACCTGGCGGCAAACACGTGGGGCATGCAGGTCTTCTACATGCCGTTTTTCATAGGCTGGCTCGCCAAGACTCTGGTCGTACGCTATGGGGGGCTGCGTCTCTACCGGGCGACGGTGCCGCTGGCGATCGGCCTCGTTCTGGGCGATCTGCTGAACGGCGCGCTGTGGGCCCTGGTGGGGCTGCTGACAGCCGGGCGCTTCTGAGCCCGCGGCGCAGCAGGGGAGGGCGGGAGGCGGGCTGTGGAGAACAGACCGCGGGAGGCAGTGGATATGGCCCTGCACTATGTAGACTCGACCGCCGGCGACGACGGCAACCCTGGCACCAGCCCGGCGGCGCCGTGGCGGACGCTGGCGCGGGCGAGCCGGCAGACCTTCGGGCCCGGCGACCGCATCCTGCTGAAGCGGGGATCGGAGTGGCGCGAGGGGCTGAAGCTCGCCGGGCGCGGGACGCCCGATCGGCCCATTACCCTCGGCGCCTACGGCGACGGGCCGCGCCCCCGCATCCACGGCGGCCGCGACCATGCCGTCAGCGCCGCCGGACCCATCTCCGCCTGGCGCATCGAGGGCCTCGAGCTGACCAGCGCCAATGACCTCAACCCGACGCGCAAGATCACGGGCGGCACGTGCGGCATCTTCTTCTCCCAGGAGGAGCTGTGCGACGGGCTGCGGGTGGAGGACTGCGTGATCCACGACACCAGCGGCCCCGGCATCTACCTGCTCGCCACCGGGCAGCCCCATCCCGCTTTTCGGCAGGTGACGATCGAGCGGTGCGAGATCTCGGCGGCAAGCTGCGGCATCCAGTTCTGGGCACACCCCAACTATGGGTGGGACTTCTTCCCCGGTTTCCGCATCTCTCACTGTGTGGTCCACGATATCGGGGGCGACGGGATCGTGCCCTTCTGCAGCCGCGACGGAGTCATCGAGCACTGCGTAGCCTACCGCACCGGCCTCGGCGTCGCGCCCGAGGACCACAGCCCGGTCGCCATCTGGTACGCCTGGGCGAAGGACTGTGTGATCCAGTTCTGCGAGGCCTACGACAACCATACCGGCGGGCAGCCGGCGGATGGCGGCGGCTTCGACCTCGACGGCGGATGCGAGGGCTGCGTCATCCAGTATAACTACTCGCACGACAACGCAGGCGCCGGCTATCTCATCTGCTCGTGGGACCCCGAGCAGTGGCCGTGTGAGCGGTGTGTCTGTCGGTATAACCTCTCGGTCAACGACGGGCTGGAGAACGACTACAGCGGCCTGCTGTTCTGGCAATCGGTTGACTGCCAGGCCTACAACAACACCCTGGTTACCCGTGTCTCGTCGCCGCTGAAGTTCACCAGCGACACCCGAGGTCACCTGATCGCGAACAACATCTTCGTGGTCGAGTCGCCGGAGGACATCCCGGTGGTCAAGTCGGCCTTCGCCATCGGGGCGAACAAGTTCCGCAACAACCTCTACCACCGCGCCGCGGGCGGGCTGCGCTTCGAGATCCAGGGGCGACAGCTTGGCTCGCTCGCCGAGCTGCACGCGGTCACGGGCGGACGGGATGAGGTCGCCGGCGACCCCCGGTTCGCCGACCCGGCCGCGGGCGACTACCGTCTGCGGCCCGACTCTCCCGGGCGGGGCGCCGGGCGGCGGCTGCCGGACATGGGCCCGCGGGACTACTACGGGGCGACCCTACCGGACGACGGCCCGGTGGACATCGGCTGCGCGCAGGCGGAGCGCTAGCATGAAGATCACGCGGGTCGAGCCGGTCCATATCGAGCCGAATCTGCTGGTGCGTGTCCACACCGATGAGGGGGTGGTCGGCTGGGGCGAGTGCAGCCCCATGAACAACGCCCTCGTCGCCGCCCACCTCGAGCACGCCCTCGCGCCGCTGGTGGTGGGCCGGGACCCCTTCGACGTCGAGGCCCTGGTGGAGCGCTGCATCGTCTCCACTTACAAGCTCGCCGGCCAGAGCATGGCGATCGCTCTCAGCGGCATAGAGATGGCGCTCTGGGATATCATGGGCAAGGCGGTCGGGCAGCCGATCTACCGGCTCCTGGGTGGCGCCTACCGCCAGCGCATCCGCGTCTACGCCTCGAGCATGCGCCGCGACATCTCGCCCGAGGAGGAGGCGACGCGTCTCGCCCGCCTCGTCGAGCGCCACGGCTTCACCGCGGTCAAGGTGCGCGTCGGCAGCACCTTCGGCTTCGACCGGGACGAGCGGTGCGGCCGCTCCGTTGCGCTTGTCAGGGAGGTTCGGGCGGCCCTCGGCGACGACATCGAGATCATGGTGGACGGCAACAGCTGCTTCACCGCCCCCCGGGCCATCGAGCTGGGCCGGGTCCTCCAGGACTACAGGGTCTTCCACTTCGAGGAGCCCTGTCCGTACTGGGACCTGGACTCCACCGCCAAGGTCGCCGCCGCGCTCGACCTCCCGGTGGCCGGTGGCGAGCAGGACTGGCAACTCGTCCGCTTCCGCGAGATGCTCGCCCGCGGCGCGGTGGATATCGTCCAGCCCGACCTCTGTAAGGCGGGCGGCTTCTCCGTCTGCAAGAAGGTAGCCCATCTGGCCGAAGCCTTCGGCTGTGTCTGCACCCCGCACCAGACTCAGCCCTTCAGCACTGTCGCCAATCTCCACCTGGCCGCCAGCACCCCGAGCATCCGCTACTCCCAGGAGTACAACATCGAGCCCAACCCGAACTGGGAGCGGCTGTTCCGGGAGCCGGTGTTGGAGGTGAAGGACGGCCACCTCACGGTGCCCGAGGGCCCGGGTTTCGGGGTGGAGCTGAACGAGGACCTATTCCCACCCATCTGAGGCCGGTTCACAGGCCGGCACGGTGGAGCGCGTTCGATGGACCCAGCAAGGCGCGTTTCGCTCCTCATGTCAGTGATCGTCGGCTTCTGGGCCCTTGGGGCCGGCTGCGCGCCGCCGCCCCGCGGCGTCTCCCGCGCCGACCAGCTGGCGGGCTGGCTGGAGCACCAGTCGTTCTCCTCCTGGAGCACCTTCCGCCGGCAGGTCCGCCAGCCCGCGCAGCCCTCGCGGCCCGACGGGCTGACCCTTGGCAGCCCGAACGTCTTCGCGGCCATCGGGTGCAGCGAGGACGACCTGACGAGCGTGGACGTCTTCTGGGGTGACCGGCGGAGGGAGCGGCCCTTCGCGCGCTCGCTCACGATGGCGGTCTCGCTCGACGGCGGAGAGCCGGAGCCGCTGGGCGGCTTCGAGGAGCAGTCGCTCCGCCGCGTGCGCAGCAGCGCCATCGCCGTCTCGGAGAGCAGCCGCCCTGGCCTGACGGTCACCTGTGTGGACTTCGCGCCCATGGCCCCCGAGGACAACTTCCTCGCCCGCTGGCTGATGGTCGAGAACACCACCCGCAGCCGTCGGGAGGTGAGCATCGTCGTGACCGCGCTGGCGCCAGGCGAGTGGCGGCGAGCCAAGGACCGGGTGTGGTGGCGGGGCGAGGGGCTGGCCTTCGTCTCCGACACCCGTATGGACGCCCGCGAGAACTCACTCACGCTGCGGCTGGGCCGGCTGGAGCCCGGCGAGCGACGCGCCGCCGCACTTCTGGTCGTGGCTGCCGCCGAGCCTGGCAAGCTCCGCGACGATGTGCTCCGCGCCGAGACTCGCCTCGACGACTTGCTCGCCCTTCTGGAGGACACCCGCGCCGACTGGGAGCGCTGGTGCGCCACCCCGGCGCTGCACACCGGCGACGAGCGCATGGACGACCTGCTCGACTCCCTCCTCTGCCTCGTCCGCAGCCACGTCGGCCCCGAGGCCCTGCACACCGGCTCGCTGCGCTACCCGCACAACCGCGCCTGGATCCGCGACAGCTACTGGGTCCAGCGCGCTCTGCTGGAACTCGGCCGCCCGGAGGAGGCCCGGCGCGGCCTCGACTTCTTCCACCGCGCCTGGCGCGCAGGAGGTGTGGCCTCCTCGTATGAGATCCCGAGCGGCAAGCCCGTCCCCTGGGGATACGCGGGGGTGGAGCTGCCCCATTATCTGGTGCTCATGGTGCGGGACGCGGAGCGCTTGGGCGGCCTGGATCCCGCACCCTACTGGGACCTGGTCAGCGGTTGCCTGGACGCGGCCGCGGTGCCCGAGAGCGGCCTGCAGCCCATGAATGGGGACGAGACCTGGCTGCTCGCCGCGCCGGTGCGCGAGCTGGACGACCTGCTCGGCAACTCGTGGCTGCTGATTGCCTCCGCCGAGTACGGCGCGGACCTCGCCGCCCGCGTCGGCGACGAGGAGCGCGGCGGACGCTACCGGGCGATGGCGGCCACCGCCCGTCGTGGGCTCGAGCGCTTCATCCCTCGCCGCGGCCAGGCCGAGTGGTACGCCGTGGGGCGGGGTGGGGACGGGTCGCTTGATCTGTCGCTGGCCCCCGGCGTGCTCGCCCGAGGGGCGGTGCTGGGCGCGGTCCCGGCCGCTGACCCCCATCTGTCGGCGGGGCTGGTGGAGAGCTGGCGCCGGCTCGGGTTCGAGGGCGGCATGAGGTCGCACGCGCGGAGCGCGACTATCGAGGGCGGGGCGATCGGGTACGTGCTGTGGGCGGCGGCCGGCTCGCCAGCCTCCGCCTTCCTGCCGGAGCTGGTGGGCCGCGTCCCGCGGCTGTGCTCGGCCACCGGGTGCGTGTGGGAGTTCCACGACCTGTACGACTCCGCCTGGGGCGGCGAGAAGCGCCGGCTGTGGGACTCCGCGGTGGTGCTGATGGGGCTGACCCGGGCCCTGTTCGAGCGGCGGGATGGGCCGCGGGGTGTCGAGTTCGTGCCCCGGCCACTGACGCCGCGGGACGCTGCGTCGCCGGCCCCGCCCTTCGACGCGGAGGCCCTGCTGGCGAGACGGGGGGAGGCGCTGATCCTGCACGACCGCTCCCCCGAGCACGCGCGGCTCCTGGCGCGGGAGCTGCTGCGACACCGTGACGAGCAGTACCCCGTCGCCGAGCACGCCGGCCCGCCGCCCGAGGGGGCGTCGGCGATCATCATCGCCCGCCGCGCCGCCCCCGCCGGCTGGCGCGCCACCCCGCGGGGCTACTGGGTGCGAGCCTGGGCCGGGCCGCCCCAGCTCTGGGTACACAACAAGGGGAATGTCTACCTTGATACCGACCCCTTGCTGGTTGACCTGCTCTCTCTCCTTGCGCCCCACCGCGCCCGGCCGCTCCCACACCCAGACGCCAGCTTCGACCTCGTTGCCCGCCTCGGCGAGCCTCCCGCCGGAGAGGCCGGGATAGTTGCTCGCATGGCCCGGCGCACGGCGCGGGGGAGTGTGGACCTGGGCGGGGGCCGGGCTTCGGTAGAGCTCGCGGAGGGCTCGTTCTCCGTGCAGACCGCGACCGAGGCCAACCGCCTCCGCCTCACCGTGACCGCACCCCCCCTGCCGGCCGCGGCCGAGCTGTCCGTCACGCTCCCAGCCGGCTGGTGGCTGGTGTACGCGCGGGACATGAGCGGCCGCTGGGATCGGGTGCGGGACCCGGTGCGCGAGCTGCGCCTGCCCGACGGCCGCCTGGAGCTGGTGTACTCGCTGCGCGCCAGTGGACAGCCCCGCAGCGTCACCTTTGACCTGGCGCGCCTCCGCGTCGTCGAGCTGGAGACGGCCGAGCGCTAGCTATCCGTAGACCCCCCACTCCTTCACCAGCTCCACCACGCGGCCGTAGCGGGCGAGGCTGACCTGGGTGGGGATCGAGTGGTCGGAGTGGAACACATACCCGCCCGGGCTCGCCATGCCGATCTCCAGCTTCGCCCTGATCTCGCGCTCCATCTCGCGCTCGTCCTCGGCGAAGAACGTCCGGACGTCCACCCCACCCATGAAACACAGGTCGCGCCCGTACTCCCGCACCAGGAATGCCAGGTCGCAGCCGGCCTTCACCTCCAGCGGCTGGAGGCAGTCGAAGCCGGCCGCGATGAGATCGCGCACGAGCGCGGTGATGTTGCCGCACGAGTGTAGGATCACCGGCCAGCCCTGCCCGTGGCAGTAATCAACCACCTGCTTGTGATATGGCAGCAACTGTTCCCGATAGGCGCGAGGCGAGAACAGCGGCCCGTTCTTGTACGCCAGGTCGTCCCACAGCCACGCCCCGTCGAACTCGAACCCCCGCTCGAGGAACAGCGCCATGCTGCCTGTGATCGCCTCCGCGTCATAGGCGTACATCTCCCGCACCCAGTCCGGGTCCTCCGCGATCGCCATCAGCAGCCGCTCCGGGCCCACCTTCCGCCACGTCGCCTCGTAGCCCGGGATCGCCGAGATGCAGATGAACTTGCCCTGCTCACGCCAGCGCGCGTGCTGGGCCCGCAGCCCCTCCCAGTCGTAGCGCGCCGGAGCGGGTCTGAGGCGCCCCTTCAGCCGGTCCCAGTCCTCCCGGCCGCCGACGCAGAAGTCGAGCAGCTCCGGCGTCGAGCGGTGGTCCACCCAGTTTCTGGTCAGCACGCCCCAGGAGTCGCGCGCGATGACGTACTCCTCGGTCCGCTCCACCTCCTCGGCCGCGAAGCCGAAGGAGTTGTCCACCCCCATGGTGCGGATCTCGGTGCCGAAGTGGTCGTCCGCCGATACCCCGTCCGGGAGACCCTCCTTCCGCCATCGGTCCTCCGTCGCCTCCCAGAACGCCTCGTGGATGGGCACCCTGTCCGGCCGCCGGCCCGCGAGGGCGGCCCCGACCCGCTCGCGTGAGGTCATGCTCTCCTCCTGCGCGTTGGCGCGCAGCGGCCCGATTCCACGCCCGATGGCGGCCCCCCTACCGCGGCTGAGCAGGAGGCCGCCGCGGTGGGCACGAAGCAGTGCCGGCGCGGCTGGAGGCGCCGCGGGAGGATGAAGATGGCGAAGATCCTGGTGCTCTACGACAGCCGGTCCGGCAACACCCGCGCCATGGCAGAGGCGGTGGCGGAGGGCGCGCGCTCCATGCCGGGCGCGGAGGTTACGCTGCGGCCGGTCGAGGAGGCGAAGCCCCAGGACCTCTTCGAGCACGACGGGATCGCGGTCGGCTCGCCCACCTGGTGTGGGCAGATGACCTGGCAGCTCAAGCGCTTCTTCGACGAGAGCACCTGCGTGTGGGGCAAGGTGGAGAACAAGGTGGGCTGCGCCTTCAGCAGCTCCGGCGGCCAGGGCGGGGGCAACGAGATGACCTGCCTCTCGATCCTGAGCGTGCTGATGAACTACGGAATGCTCGTCTTCGGCGTCACCGACTACTCCTCACCGGGCATGACCGCCCACTACGGAGCGGTGGCGGTGGGCGCGCCGGACGAGCGCGAGCGCGCCGCGTGTCGGCTCCTGGGCCAGAAGCTCGTCCGCCACGTCGAGCGCCTAAGGGGCGCTTAGCGGCCTCGCCCGCGCCCAGGCTTCGCCGCGCCGGTCAGCCAGCGCGCACGAGCTCGATCGCCGCCTCCGCCAGCATGTCGCCGGCCTCGGGGGCCAGCGCCGCGCCTGTGGTGAAGGTGGTCTCATAGCCGCCGCGGGAGAATGCCTCCCGGTGCGGGACGTAGCCCACCATGCCGTTGGCGCAGCTCACCACGAGGGCATGGCGGGGGTAGGATTGCTCCTTGATGCGCAGGCCCAGCTCCACGAAGTACTCGGCCGGGACTGCCGCGTAGGCGTGGGAGCCCAGGAACAGGACCTGTACCTCGGCCGGCTGCGTCTTGCGCTCCTGTATGCGCTTCAGCAGCAGCGGCATCGCCCGGTCGTAGGCGGTGGGGTCAACGAAGCGCTGCGCGCCGCGGATGGTGCCCGCGATCTCCTCGGCCGAGGGCTGGCGGTAGGGTAGCTGGATGGTGCAGGATGCAGAGCCAAGCGGTAGGTCCCTTGTGAAGGCCATCGCGCTAAGCGCGCGGCAGGCGTCCTCGGCCAGCGCGCGCCCCATATCCTCCAGTGACAGCTCCACTCCCCGGTAAGGGTCGCCCGCGCAGATGTTGCCCGCGGCCCCGTTGAGAAACAGGGTCACCGGGCAGCCCCGCGCCTTCATCTCGCGCGCCAGCGCGCCTGGGAACCCGGCCGACGCGACGCTGTCGCCGCCGTGGTGGGTGGGGTGGCACGCGAAATTGGCTATCGCGCCGAGGAGGCCGCCGTCCTCCGACCGGGCGGCGAGCACCGCGACCTCCGGGTCAACCGGCCCCTCTACGTACAGCGCCTCGGGGTAGCGGAACGCACCGTGGGTGCTGACCGTCCCGTCGCGCATGACCACCCGGCGGTTATGGGTGAGGCGCCACTCGGGCACGCTTGCGAGGCCGATCTCCGCCGGCCGCATGTTGTCGAGGGCGCGGCCGAAGCACTCCACGACCCTGGCTACCATGGCCTCGATATAGGCGTCGTCGCGCGGCACATCCCCGGCCGCAGCGACGGCCGGCCCGGCGTGGTTATGTGTCGCCGCAACCATGACGCCGCCGCCAGGGAAGCTGTAGCGGTCCTCCACGCGCCGGCGGATATCACGCGTCTGGGTCCAGCGGATGCAGAGGGTGTCGAGGTGGATGAACGCGAGCCGCTGCGAGTCGGACTCGATCACCGCTATCCTCGCGAACAGCGGATCGGCGATCTCCTCGATCACGATGTCCTTGATCCAGCCGATCTTGTGGGTCCCGACCGGCGGTGTGATGTCCACCTCTGCGAAGCCCGCGCGCAGCGCCATGGTCAACCCTCCAGTTGGTTCACGTTCAGCATCACCTTGCGTATCGCCGCACCGGCGAGGGCGGCGAAGTCCGGTCCATTGGGGGCCCGCAGCGGCGTCGTCATCCCGGTGTGCGTGTCCACATGTCTGGTCGCCGCCGGAAAGCGCTCCGGCGAGTAGTCCACCGGCGCCGCGTGGGGGCAGCTCCAGGGGCAGCCGTGCCCATAGCCGTCCTTGTTCTGGAACACGGTCATCGCCGGCAAGATGAAGGACTGCCACACCCCTGTCTCCAGCCCCTCGGCCCTTAGCGCGTCCAGGATCTTATCCCGGAAGGCGCGGGCATCGTGGGCATGGCCCAGTGCCTCCATATCGAAGCGCAGGGTATAGTTGTACCAGTTGTGCTCGAACCCGGCCGGCGCGGTCGGCAGGATCAGGTTGGGCGTGCCTTCCAGCTCCTGGGTCAGGACAGCCGCGTTCTCGCGCTGGGCCGCTAAGTAGCCGTCGAGCTTGGCGAGCTGCGCTCGACCCCAGGCGGCCGTAAGGTCGTTGTTCCGGTACATCCATCCCATCGCATACACATGGTAGTCTCTGCGCTCTGTCGGCGCCACCTCCTCGCCGAAGGACCACAGAGCGAGCGCGCGCTTGTGCATCGCCTCGTCATCGGTCACGAACATCCCGCCCTCGCCGGAGCACAGGCACTTGTTCTGGTTGAGGCTGAAGGCCGCGCAGTGGCCGATGGTGCCCACCTTCCTGCCCTTGTACTTCGCGCCGTGGGCCTGGCACGCGTCCTCGATGACCCGCAGACCGTGCCTCTCCGCAAGGGCCATCACCGGGTCCATGTCCACCGGAAGCCCATGGAGGTGGACAACTATGATGGCCTTCGTGCGAGGTGTGACGGCGGCCTCGATCTGGTCCACCGCGATGTTCATGGTGTCGAAGTCAATGTCCACGAACACCGGGATCGCGTTGTGCTGCATCACGCAGGTGGCGGAGGAGGACCACGAGTAAGCGGGCACGATCACCTCGTCCCCGCAGCCGCACTCGCAGGCCACCAGGGCCATGTGCAGGGCGGCGGTGCCCGAGTTGGTCGTGATCGCGTAGCGGTTGCCGTTCCAGGCGGCGAACTCCTCCTGAAGGGCCACGCAGTTGGGGCCGAAGGTGTGCCGGCCCCCCTCCAGCGACGCGAGCACCATCCGCCGGTCGCTCTCGTCTATGGGCGGCCAGGGCTTCATCGCCCCGGCCGGGATGACCGGCGAGCCTCCCTTCAGCGCTAGCCTCTCGCTCATGTCGCCTCCTCCAGTGTGGCGCCCACCCGGTGCGGCGCGATTCGACGCTCGCCGTGCGCCGTCCCCCTCGTCGTCGCAGCGGCCCCCCGGGTGAGGCCGGCGCGGTGGGGGAGGTTGCTGCTTCCTCTTGACGCAAACGTCTGTATGCACTACCATGGAAGGGCCGGAGCGGCCGGCGGGTCCATGTCCGAGTTCGTCCATCTGCACGTCCACAGCGAGTTCTCCTTCCTCGACAGCACGTGTCGGATCGAGCAGCTCGCGGCGCGAGTGGCCGAGCTGAGCATGCCGGCCGCGGCGGTGACCGACCACGACGGCGTCTACGGCGCCGTCCGCTTCTACCAGGCGGCGCGGCGAGCGGGCATCAAGCCGATCCTCGGGATGGAGCTGACCACCGAGGGGGGCCACCATTTGACGCTGCTGGCGAGCTCCCGGGCCGGCTATGCCAACCTGTGTCGGATGGCCGCCGCGGCCCATCTGAGGGGGCTCAATGAGAGCGCAGGTCCCCGGCCTGCGGGAGGTGTGATGCTGCCCCAGGCGCGGCCGCAGCCGCGGTGCCGATTCGCGACCATCGCCCGGTGCTCCCAAGGGGTGATCGCCCTCTCGGGCTGTCGGCTCGGGGAGGTCTCGTCGGCCCTGGACCGAGGTGATGTGGAGGGGGCGCGGCGGGCGGTGCGGCGGCTGCGGGCGATCTTCGGGCGGGAGCGCCTCTTCCTCGAGCTGTGTCGGGAGGAGCCCGGGGAGGGGGAGCGCCTGCGCCTCGCCAGGCTGGCGGCCCTGGCCCAAGAAATGGGCATCCCGGTGGTGGCGACCGGCAATGTGCACTACCTGACACCCGAGCAGGCGCGGGTGCAGGACGTGCTGGTCTGCATCCAGACCCTCACCCGGAGGGATGAGTGGCACCCCCGGAGGCGGCGGGGGGCGGAGCGCTATCTGAGGTCGCCGGCGGCCATGGCGCAGGAGTTCGCTAACCAGCCGGAGGCGGTGGCGAAGGCGGCGCGCATCGCGGAGATGTGTGACATTGACCTGGGGCTGGGCCGGTTGCACTTCCCTCATTTTCGTATGCGCGCCCACAGGCCTGAGGGCGCACCGGCCTGGTGGCCCGCGCCCGGACAAAGGGTGGAAGGGAAGGAGGCCGAGCGCTTGTTGAAGTGGCTGTGCCGGGAGGGGGTGAGGCGCCGCTTTGGCGAGGCGGCCGCCGCGGCCAGGTCCGGCGCCGTGTGGCAGCGGCTGCGGCATGAGCTCGCGATCATCCGCGGGCTGGGCCTGTGCGAGTACTTCCTGGTGGTGTGGGACCTGGTGCAGGAGGCCAGGGCGCGGGGCATCCGGTGCTCGGGGCGGGGGTCCGCGGCCGACTCGCTGGTGAGCTACCTGCTGGGGATCACGCAGGTGGACCCGCTGGCGGCGCGGCTTCTGTTCGAGCGCTTCCTGAACCCCGAGCGCCGGGGGATGCCGGATGTGGACCTCGACTTCGACTCCCGCCGCCGGGACGAGATGCTCGCCTACGTGGTGGAGCGCTACGGCGTCGAGCACACCGCCATGGTGGCGACCATCAACACCTACCACGCCCGCTCCGCGGTCCGCGAGGTGGGCAAGGCGATCGGGGTGCCCGAGGAGGTCGTGGATCGGGTGAGCCGATCGCTGCCCCACCTGCCGGCGGAGCGCATCAGGGAGGCGATCGCCACCCTGCCGGAGCTGCGGGGCTCGGGCTTCGACGCAGCCGCGCTGGAGGAGCTACTGGAGCTGTGCGAGGCCATCGGGGGCCTGCCGCGGCACCTGAGCGTGCACCTCGGTGGCGTCGTCGTCTCCCGGGAGCCGATCACCAACTCCACGCCCCTTGAGGTATCGGCCAAGGGGGCCATCGTGTGCCAGTTCGACAAGGATGACGTGGAGGCCCTCGGCCTGGTCAAGCTCGATATGCTCGGGCTGCGTATGCTGGCGGCGATCGAGGAGACGCTCCACCTCCTCCGGGAGACGCGGGGCCTCGCGCTGGACCTGGATCAGATCCCCCTCGATGACCCGACCACCTTCGCGCTGCTGCGTGCCGCGCGCACGGTGGGGGTGTTTCAGCTGGAGAGCCCGGGCATGAGGGGCCTGCTGTCTCGGCTCCAGCCCACGCGCTTCGAGGACATCGTGGCCAACATCTCGCTCTTCCGGCCGGGGCCCATGCAGGCCGACATGATCGGGCCCTACCTGGCGCGGCGGCATGGGGAGGAGCCGGTGCGCTACCTGCACCCGGCGCTGCGGCCGGCGCTGGAGGACACCTATGGCGTGATCCTCTACCAGGAGCAGGTCCTCGAGGTGGCGAGCGCGCTCGCCGGCTTCACGCTCGGGCAGGCGGACTCCTTGCGCCGGGCCATGACCCACGACCGCTCCCCGGAGGAGATGATGAAGCTTCGGGAGGGCTTCCTCGAGGGCTGCCGGCGGCGGGGCGTCGCCCGCCGGGTGGCCGAGGAGGCCTTCCGGCAGCTCTCCGCCTTCGCGGCCTACGGGTTCTGCAAGGCGCACGCGGCCTCATTCGCCATCCTCGCCTACCAGACCGCGTACCTGAAGGCCCACTACCCGGCCGAGTTCCTGGCCGCCATGCTCTCCAACCAGCCGATGGGCTTCTACCCGCCCGAGGTGCTCCTCAACGAGGCGAAGCACTGCGGGATCGAGATCCGGGGCGTGGACATCAACCACAGCCGCGATCGCTACTGGGTGGAGGAGGGCGCCATCCGGGTCGGGCTGATGCAGGTGGCCGGCCTGAGCGCGGCCGGCCTGGGGGCGATCATGCGGGCCCGCCGGGAGGGCGGCCCCTTCCGGTCCCTGCGCGACCTGTGTGCGCGCACCGGCCTGCCGCGGCCCATGGTGGAGCACCTCATCCGGGCGGGGGCCCTCGACAGGCTGGGCCGCTCGCGGCGCGCGCTGCTGTGGGAGCTGGGCGAGCTCTCTGCCACCGGGGCGCGGAGGCAGGACCGCCGCCAGGAAGTGAACGGCCAGCTAGCCCTGCTCGGCGAGTCGGCGCAGGCGCCGCCCCCGCCGCTGCCTGCGCCGACCGAGCGGGAGGAGGTGGGGGAGGAGCTGGCGATGACGGGGGTGAGTGTGAAGCGGCATCCGCTGCACTTCGCCCGGGCGCGACTGAGGGAGCTGGGCGTCGTCACCCGGCGGGAGCTGGATGGGCTGCCGGAGGGCGCGCGGGTGCGAGTGGCGGGTATCGTCATCGCTCGCCAGCGCCCTCCCACCCGCAGTGGCCGCACGGTGATCTTCGTCACCCTCGAGGACGAAACAGGCCTCACCGAGGTCACCGTGTTCGAGCGCGTCTATGAGCGCTGGGGGAAGGTGATCTTCTCCCACTCGGCGCTGGTGGTGGAGGGGACCTTGCAGCGCCGGGGACGCTATGGGACGGTGGTGATGGGCGAGGGGTTCGAGGGCCTCCGCATCTGAGGGTTCGACGCAGCACGGCGTCGAGGTCCAGCGGCCCGGCCCGCCTGAGCCCGGGCTGTTTCTCCGGCTGCCACACGGCGCCCCCGGCCGGCGAGAACTTCCCGCGCCCCGGCTGCATCTAACAGGCGGCAAAGGAACTGCGGGGGTGTCACATCGGGCGTCGGCTCCGGGCCTGTCGAAAGGAGTTGGCAAAGATGTCGCTGAGCAGCCCTCGTCTCGGCTTCCTATGCCTGGCGGTTGCGTGCCTGGCTGCGCCTGTGGGGGCGGGCGCCGCGGACCTCCAGCCGGTGGGGTCCCTGCTGGGCCTTCCTCCCCACCAAGTCGCCGTGCAGGGCGCCTACGCGTACTGCGCGGCGGACACGCTGGTGCAGTACGACAACTCCGCGCACCAGGCGACGCGCGCGGCACTACAGGTCTACGACGTCGCCGACCCGACCCGCCCGCGCGTCGTGGGGGTGGTGCTCCTCGACGGGCTGGTGCGCGATCTCGCGGTGGCCGGCCCCTACGTGTACGCGGTCGGCGACCAGCTCGAGGTCATTGACGTATCGGACCCGACCGTGCCGGCTCGCGTCGCCGCCCTCCCCTGTGCCGCCCTCGGCGTTTCTCTGGCCGGCTCACACCTGTACGCGGCGAGCCCCGACAGCGGTGTGCATGTCTTCGACATCTCGACCCCGGCCGCGCCCGTTGAGATCGGCCTTCTCCCCACCGCGGCCTATCACGTCACGGTGGCGGGCGAGCTGGCCTACGTCGCCGGCGGCGACAAGCTGCTTGTCCTCGACGTATCGTCGCCGGCCGCCCCCGTCGAGATCGGGCGGATGGACCGCGATCTGCATGGCGACCCGATCAGCTATGTCACCTCCCGCATCGCCCTTTCCGGCGACCGAGCCATCTTCGGCGTGCCGAGGGGCTGCGTTGTGGTGGATGTGTCGAACCCGCGCGCGCCCGTGCACCTTGCGACACACCAGTCGCTCTCGGTCGGGTTCTGGCTGGACTACCCGGTAGAGGTCTGTGCGCGCGGGGACTACGTCTACCTCGCGGCCCGCTCCGCCGGGGTGGAAGTGGTTGATGTGTCCGTTCCCGCGCAGCCGACTGCGGTAGGCCTCCACGATACCCCGGGGCACGCGCGCCGGATGGTCGTCTCCGAGGGCTGCGCATATGTGGCTGACTATGAGGGTGGACTCCGCGTGTTCGATCTCTCGGACGCCGTCCACCTCGAGGAGCTGGGTGCCGCGGGCGCGCCCGCCTTCGCCCACCGCCTGGCGGCAGCCGGCGACTACCTGTACGGTGCCGCCTGGTCGGGCCACCAGCTCCTCGCCATGCATATCGGGGAGCGGGCGTCACCCCGGCTCGTGGGCGGGGCGTATGACAGCCACTCCTGCTTCGGCAATGCCCTGGCAATCGCAGGCGGCCATGCCTACCTCGGCACCGTCGGGGAGTGCAGTGGCCTCGTCGTCCACGACCTCTCTTCGCCGGAGGCACCGCGCTATACCGGTGCCCTGGACGACCCCGCTGCCGTCTACGCCGTGGTGCCTGCGGGCCGCTACGTCTACGTCTCGAGCCACGGGGACCTGAAGGTGCTGGACGCGGCGGACCCCGCGGCGCCGCGGGTGGTGGGCACGCTCGCTGGCCCCGGCCCCGGGGCGCCCGGCCTCGCCGTGGACGGCGCCCGCCAGCTCGCCGTCATTGCGCACTCCATATATGGGTTCGGCGTCGTGGATGTCAGCGATCCACGGCGGCCGACCGCGCTGGCGCTCCACGACACTCCTGGCACGGCGACGGCGGTCGCGCTGAGCGGCCCGTATCTCTTCGTCGGCGACGGCGATGTGCTCCGGGTGTTCGATCTCCGCGTGCCATCGCAGCCGCTCGAGATCGCCTCGTGGACGTGCGACGGTCTGCGCACGGCCGATCTTCACGTCCTCGGCAGCTACCTCTACCTCACGGACTGGTCCTACGGCCTCCGGGTGCTCGGCGTCTCGGACCCGCTCAACCCGGCCCAGGTGGGAAGCTGCCCGCTGCCGGTCGGGCCGGAGGTGTATGCGCTGGAGGGTCTGCTGGGCGCAAGCGGGCTGGCAGTGTCCGGAGAACACGTCTACGTGGCGGACTACGGGTGGGGCATCCATGTCTTCGAGCTGACGACTGCCTTCGCCGATGTCCCCGCGGACCACTGGGCGGCCGACGCGGTGGAGCGCTGCGCGAGCCGGGGCGTGGTCGCGGGCTACCCGGACGGGCGCTACCACCCCGAGTATGCCTGCGCCCGGGACCAGATGGCCGTGTACCTGAGCCGCGCGCTCGCCGGCGGCGATGAGCACGTGCCCGACCCGTCAGGTGGGCCGGCTTTCCCTGATGTGACACCCGATCACTGGGCCTACAAGTATGTCGAGTACATCCGGCAGCGAGGCATCGCGGCCGGGTACCAGGACGGGCTGTACCACCCGGAGTACGGGGTGGACCGAGGGCAGATGGCCGTCTTCCTCGCCCGCGCGATCGCGGGGGACGACGACTCCGTGCCCGAGGGGCCACCGACGCCCACCTTCCCCGACGTGACGACAGAGCACTGGGCCTACCGCTACGTCGAGTACATCGCGGGCCGCCGCATCGCGCACGGCTACCCGGACGGGCTGTATCACTGCGAGCTGATCTGCACGCGCGACCAGATGGCCGTCTATGTGACACGCGCCTTCGGGCTCCTCCCCTGAGCCTGATCCGGTCGCCGACGGGCGGTCCCGAGACAGCGCCCCGGGGCACCGCAGGACGGTGGTGATGGGCGCGGGGTTCCGGGGGCTGGCGCTGTGAGCGGGCCCGCTACCTCGGCGCCATGCGGCTGGTGTCCATGCTCCGGGGAGACGCGTCGCGGAGGTCCTCGAAGGGGTAGTTGAGGCCGCGCCGGAAAAGGATGGGGCCGGCCTGGGTCTTCTCGGCGCGGGCGAGGCAGCGGTCGGGGCGGAACATCCTCACCTCCACCCGGTCGAGCCCCATGAACTCACACATATCCTTGATGCACAGCGTCGTGGGCTGCCACCACATGCCCATGGCGAACCGGCCGAAGTTGGCGTAAGAGCGCCGGTGGTCCTCCACCGCGGCGCTCTCGATCAGCAGCACCCCTCCGGTCCGCAGCAGCTCCCGCATGATGTAGAGCCCCACCAGCATGTCGCTCAGGTGGTATAGCACCCCGCTCAGGATGACCAGGTCGAAGCCGCCCGACTCGACCCGTCCGGGCAGGTCGTAGAGCGAGGCGGCGAGCGTTCGCACCGTGTTGACGCCGAAGACCTGCGCCAGAAACGCGCACTGGTCGAGGTGCTCGGCGATTTGGTCCACCGCCAGCACCTCCCGCGCGCCCCGGTGAGCGGCGAGCAGGGAGAGGCCCCCGGTCGCGCACCCGATGTCGGCTACCCGCAACCCGGCCAGGGAGGGCGGCCACCAGCCCCACTCGTCCCAGTGGCCCGCGATGAGCAGGAAGTCGTCGCGCATGACCCCCTCCTTCGTGAAGGGGCCGAAGTCAATGGTGTGAACCCAGCCGTACTGCGCCGCGGCGGTGAGCTCCTCGACGCGGCGGCGGATGTGCTCGACCTCCGCCGGGCCAGTCTCCGCGGGGAGGCGGTAGGGCCAGCGGGCCGGCCCCGGTGCCTTCTTCCTTCGCCACATGCGATGTGTCCTCGCGCGCTGTGCGCCAGCAGCATACTAGCAGAGCGGACGGCGTCGAGCAAGCAGCCTCCATCACTGGTGCGCCACGCCCGGGCGCCTTCGCTGCCGGGCGCCGGCGCGGGACAGGAGGGCCGCGGTTAGTAGACTAGCGCCTGGTTAGGCCCAAGAGACGTCACCCAAACGCTCATACTACAATCTTATGTTTGGCATACAAGCGTCTGCACGTGGAAGAAATCTGTGGAAAACTCTGGCTTACCCCTTGACATGTGGGCGCGTACTGGTAGAATCTGCCCATCTGCACCCTATTCCGGGTCCGCGAAGGCAGCGTGATCCCTAAGCGGGCTGACGGGCGAGCAGCGGAGAGCGGGATCGAGGATGCTGACGGGCGAGGTCGAGCACCAGGTTGACGAGCGAGGACGGCTGGCGATCCCGCGCTCCTTTCGGGACAGCCTTCAGCACGGCGGGTTCCTGACCCGAGGCTGGAACGGCTGTCTTTTCCTCTTTCCCTGGGAGCAGTGGCGCGAGATCGCCGAGAAGCTCGACAAGGTCCGCGTCACCGACATGAACGGCGACGTCGTCAAGCAGTTCTTCAGCAGCGGCGTCGAGGTTTCCATGGACCGCCAGGGCCGGGTGGTCGTCCCGGCCGCGCTGCGCCGCTACGCTGGCATCGAGCGGGACGTGGTGGTGCGGGGCGTCATCAACCGGGTCGAGGTATGGTCCACGGAGCGCTGGCAGCGCTACCAGGAGGAGCAGTTTGCGCCCGAGCGCATCGTCGAGAAGGCCGCCGCGCTCGGCATCTAGCTCGGGCGCGGGAGAGGGCGGCGGTGGAGAGCGAGCGGGGGGAGCCGGCGCCGGCGCGACACGAGCCGGTGATGGTGGAGCAGGTGCTCGAGTACCTGGCCTGCAGGCCGGGGAAGGTGATCGTGGACGCGACAGTGGGCTCGGGCGGTCATGCGGCGGCGATCGTCGAGCGGTTGCGCCCCGGGGGCTGGTTGATCGGGATTGACCGGGACCCGGAGGCGATCGAGAGATCGAGAAAGCGGTTGGCAGGGCAGCCGGTGACGCTGATAAGGGACAACCACGCACGATTGGAGGTGATACTCGACAGGCTCGGGGTCGAGTCGGTGGACGGCGTGCTGCTCGACTGCGGGCCGTCGCTGGAGCAGCTCACGAGCGCCAAGCGGGGCTTCAGCTTCCGGGCCGAGGGGCCCTTGGACATGCGGATGGACCCGGAACAGGAGCTCACCGCGGAGCGCCTGGTCAACGAACTGCCGGAGGAGGAGCTGGCGACGCTTCTCCGGGAGTACGGAGGGGAGCGGCGAGCACGAAGCATCGCACGCGCGATCGTGCAAGCAAGACAGCAACGCCACATCAGCACCACAGCAGAGCTCGCAGCCATCGTCACAGCAGCGATACCACCGCGGGCGCGGCCGAGGCGCCTTCACGCAGCCACGAAGTCCTTCATGGCGCTGAGGATTGCCGTGAACGACGAGCTCGGCGCGCTGCGCGCAGCACTCGAGGCAGCAATCCGTCGCACCAGGGTTGGCGGCAGAATCGTAGCCCTGACCTACCAGAGCACCGAAGGCGGAGGAACCAAGGGGGCGTTCCGCCTGGCCAGAGCAGGCAGACTGTGCTCGCCGCTCCCGTCCGGGGAGATCCCGCGGGTGAGGATCCTGACCAAGCGCGCCGTGAAGCCGGCCGAGGAGGAGCGGCGGCGCAACCCGCGCGCCCGCTCCGCGGTCCTCCGGGCGGCGGAGCGGGTGTAGACAAGCTGGGGACCAGAGGTGAGCGAGTCGGCAGCGTCCGAGACCAGCACATAACCGAGGCAGAGGGCCGGTGAGCACGATGGGATCGCAGCACGCTTTGTGGCAAGGCCGGATCGGGGAGCTGCCCACATCCTCCAGACAACAGCCAAGCAGCCTCCCGAGCAAGCGTCCGGTGGGGATCGCACCAGGATTGGCAGCCGTGGTGCTCGCCGGCCTCTTCCTTTCCCTCACCCTGGGATACGGAGTGGTGTGCGCGCTGGTGATGCAGGGCGGCTACGCGGCGGCCGCGCTCCGGCGAGAGATCGAGGACCTGCGCGCGGACGCGGCGCTTCTCGAATACTACATCCGACATGCCGAATCGAGCCAGCGGGTCGAGCAGACCGCCGCGCGGATCGGCATGAGGGTGGCCGACCCCGCTGCCGAGGTGGACTACGTGGTGCTGCCTGCCGGCGAGCGGGAGGCGCGCGAGGTGGCCCTGGGAGAAGCCCAGCGCGGGGTGGCGACTGCGCTCGCCGCCATGGCGGCCGAGGTGGTCGCCGTGCGAGGGCGGGCGGAGGCCAGCGGCGTCAGCGCCGCCACGGGGAGCCTGGAGCCGGACCGCCGCCCGTGAGCGCCCTTCCCCTGGAGGGCGAGGCATGAGCGACAGGGCGTGTGCGCAGATCGCCCGACGAGGGATCGGCTGGTCGCTCCTCGCGCTCGCGGCCTTCGGGGCCCTCGCCTGGCGCCTGTGGTGCATCCAGGTCGTGGACCACGAGCAGTACCGGCGCCGCGCCGATGAGACCAGCGGCCGCCGCTGGCCCATCGCCGCCCCCCGCGGGAACATCTACGACCGCAGCGGCAACCCTCTCGCCCTCAACCTCAAGCTCTTCTCCGTCGCCGCCGACCCCGCCCTCATCCGGGACCCGGACAAGGTGGCGGCTGAGCTGGCCCCCCTCCTGCGGCAGCCCCCCACGCAGATTCTGCACAAGCTCCGGGCCCGCCCCGGTGCGCGCTGGGTCAGCCTTCGCGAGACCGTTGACGAGCCTCTCGCGGAGGCGGTGAAGGGCCTCGACCGACCAGGGCTGATCGTCCAGCGCGGCTGGAAGCGCGCCTACCCCCACGGCCCGCTGGCGGGGCCCGTCGTCGGGTTCGTGGGCCGCGACATGAAGGGCCTCGCGGGCATCGAGGCGGCCCTCGACGCGCGCCTCTCCGGCGTGGACGGCCAGGTGCACGTGGTCCTCGACGGCCGCCGGCCCAGCTCCCGGGAGGCGATCCCGAGCCTCACCATGGTCACCGAGGACATGACCCCCGGCGCCAGCGTGGTGCTCACCATTGACCTCGAGATCCAGGCCATCGCGGAGGAGGAACTCCGCCGCGGGGTGGAGGCGGCCGGCGCCCGCGGCGGCACCGCGGTGGTCATGGATCCGGCCACCGGCGAGGTGTTGGCCCTGGCGACATACCCTGGCTTCGACCCGAACGAGTACGCCGAGTACCCGCCCAGCACCTGGGTGAGCGACGCCGTCGTCGCCCCCTATGAGCCAGGCTCGACGTTCAAGGTGTTCACCGCCTGCGCCGCGCTCGAGGAGGGCCTGATGTCGTCGGGGGAACGCTACCGGTGCACGGGGACCCGCTCGGTGGGCAGGAGAACGATCAGTTGCACGATGCAGGCGGGAACCCGCGCCCACGGCGAGGTGGACCTTGACGCGATGGTTGTGAAGTCGTGCAACGTGGGCATGGCGACGGTGGCGCTGCGCCTGGGGGCGAAGCGGATGCACGAATGGGCGCGGCGGTTCGGCTTCGGTGTACGCACCGGCATCGAGCTGGCCGGCGAATCGCCCGGCCTGCTGTCTCCGCCCGAGCGCTGGTCCGAGGTGCAGCTGGCGAACGTCGGCTTCGGGCAGGGGGTCAGCGTGACGCCGCTGCAGCTCCTGTCGGCCTACTGCGCGGTCGCCAACGGCGGTCTGCGGGTGCGGCCGCATATCGTCGCCCTGGTCCGGGAGGCCGACGGCACGGTGACGCGCCGGGAGCCGGAGCCGGGGGAGCGGCTGCTGTCGGAGGCCACCTGTCGGCGCGTCAACGCCATGCTCGAGCGCGCGGTGACGGAGGGCACGGGGACGCGGGCGGCGGTGGAGGGCCGCCGGGTGGCGGGCAAGACGGGCACCGCGCAGAAGGCGCTCCCCGGGCGGGGCTACGCACCGGGCAAGTACGTGAGCTCCTTCGTGGGCCACGCGCCGGTGCGGCGGCCCAGGGTGGCGATCCTGGTGGTGGTGGACGAGCCCCAGGGGCAGTACTATGGGGGGCTGGTGGCGGCGCCGGTGTTCCGGGCGATCTGTGAGCGCACGCTGACCCACCTGCGGGTGCCCCCGGAGTCGCCGGAGTTCGCGGGGCGGTCGGCGGCCGAGCGGCGCGGCTAGGGCCGCGGTAGTATAATGATGGCGACAGGGGGCGCGCACTGCCGTGGGAGGACAGCGAACAGGCCGGGCGCGGGCGAAGCCGTTCTCGTCACTGCTCGAGGCGGTGCCAGGCGCGCGCGTCATCGGCGAGGGCGCGGTGAGGATCACCGGCCTGGCGTACGACTCCCGCCGGGTCGCCCCCGGGGATGCTTTCATCTGCGTGCGGGGCGAGCGCGCGGACGGGCACGACTTCGTCGCCCAGGCCCTTGAGCGCGGCGCCGTGGCGCTCGTCGTGCAGGCGGGGCGGGAGCAGGGCCTGCGCCCGCCGGCCGGCGGCGCGATCGGCGTCGTGGGGGACAGCAGACAGGCGATGGCGGAGCTTGCCCGCGCCTTCTACGATGACCCCTCCTCCCGCCTGACGCTCGCCGGGGTCACCGGCACCAATGGCAAGACGACCACCGCGCTGATGTTGGACGCGATCTTCCGCGCGGCCGGCCGGGAGAGTGGTGTCATCGGCACCATCGAGTATCGCATCGGCGGCCAGCGGCGGCGCCCGGTGCACACCACCCCGGAGGCGGTGGACCTGCAGGGCCTGCTCGCCGAGCTGCTGGAGGCCGGCGCGACCCATGCCGCGATGGAGGTGTCCTCCCACGCGCTGGCGCTCCACCGGGTGGATGGGTGCCGCTTCGCGGCCGCCGTGTTCACCAATCTCACACCCGAGCACTTGGACTTCCACCGGGACATGGAGGAGTACCTGGCGACCAAGGCCAGGCTCTTTGAGGAGGAGCAGTTCCTGCCCCGGGCCGGCGAGCGCGTCAACGCCGTGAACCTCGACGACCCGGCCGGCCGAGAGGTCGCCCGCCGGGCGCGGGGGCGGACCCTGACGTATGGCCTCGAGGCGCTGGCCGACTGCCGGGCCGAGCGGGTGGAGCTCAGCGCGGAGGGGACGCGGTTCGGCCTCACCCTGCCAGGCGGCGGCGGGCCGGTGGAGATGCGACTGGTGGGAAGGTTCAACGTGTCGAACGCGCTGGCGGCGGCCGCCGCCGCGGCGGGGCTGGGGTTCCCGCCCGAGCAGATCCGCGCTGGGCTGGAGGCTATGGAGCCCGTGCGCGGGCGCTTCGAGCGTGTCCCGTCCGGCAGCCGGAACGTGGTCGTAGACTACGCCCACTCGCCGGATGCGCTCTCCCGCGCGCTGGAGGCGGCGAGGGAGCTGACCCGCGGCCGCGTGATCGTCGTCTTCGGATGCGGCGGCGATCGCGACCGCAGGAAGCGGCCGGTGATGGGCGAGCTGGCGAGCCGGCTCGCCGAGCGCTGCATCATCACCTCCGACAACCCCCGGAGCGAGCCCCCCGAGGCGATCATCGCCGAGATTGCGGCCGGCATCCCGGCGGAGGCGCGAGACCGCTGCTTGGTCGAGCCCGACCGGGCGCGGGCGATCCGGCTCGCCGTGGCGGAGGCGGGGCCGCAGGACCTGGTGCTCATCGCTGGCAAGGGCCACGAGGACTATCAGATCATCGGCGAGCGCCGGCTGCACTTCGACGACCGGGAGCAGGCGGAGGCGGCCCTGCGGGAGCTTGAGGGAGGCGGCAGTGCTTGAGCTCTCCCTCCAGGCGGTGGCCGAGATAACGTCCGGACGCTTGGTGGGCGACGGCCACGTGATGGTGCGCGGCGTGTCCACCGACACCCGGTCCATGCAGGGCGGAGAGCTCTTCGTCGCCCTGCGGGGCGAGCGTCACGACGGGCACGACTTCGTCGCCGCGGCCCTGGCGGGCGGGGCGGCGGGCGCCCTCGTCTCC
>CAYLPT010000122.1:0-37028 GCA_964385645.1 uncultured bacterium | reverse complement strand
CCCCCACCCCGGCCGCGCCCGCCCGACCGGCAGGACGAGGACCCCTGGCGCGTCGAGCCGTTGCCCCCGGCCGCGCCCGGCGAGGACAGGGTGGGGAGCCTCCGTTACATCAAGGCGATCGTGCGCGCCGACCCGCTATTCGGGGTGGTGCTCGGGATGCTGGCGCTGCTGGCGCTCGTCGCCTTCCTGGTCGGAGCGTGGATCGGGGCCGCGCTCAACGCCATCGTGCTGTGGGGCCTGCTCGCGCTGACCTGGTGGGGATATGTGCTGGTGATGCTCGGCGCGGGGTTCGGCGCGCTGGGCGCCTTCATCGCCTTGCTGGGCGCGGTCGGCGGCACAGGTGTGTCGCTCGGCCCCCTGGTCCATATGTTCCTCGCGCTCGGCGTGAACGTCTTCACGCTGGCCGTCATCCATGCCCGGCGGCAGTTCTTCGCCTGGGCCGAAGGGGCGCAGGGCGCGAGCGCGGGGCAGGGCGCAGCCCTGCCCCGCGTATGGTCAGTCTCCTGAGTCGGGGCCGCTCAGAAGGCCTTGTTGAAGCTGATGCCGAGGCCGATGTCGTCGAAGCCGTCGAAGCCCGCGAAGTGAACGCGCAGCTCGTCGCTCACGGCGAGGCGCGCGCCGAAGTTGACCACCTCGCTGTCGTGCTCGACCATGAGCATCAGCCGGTCGCCCAGCGCGAACGACAGCGCCCCGAAGACGCCGCCGAGCTGCCCGCCGCCTACGCCGAGGTGGAGGCGGGGGGAGGTGACCTCGCCATACTTCGTCTGGTAGCGCCGCTCCAGGCTCTTGCTCAGCACCACGTAGGCCGTCGTCTCGGCCTCGTCGGTCAGGTCAATGATGCCCGCGGCGATGGCCGGGTGGGCCGCGGTCTCCCGCGCGAAGGTATGCTTGGCGCTGATGAAGGTCTCGCTCTCACCCACATCGGGCCGCACTCGCGCGAAGCCGACCTCCAGCCCCCTCGCCAGGCCCAGGTTCGCGGCGTAGACGTTGGCGTCCACGCCCCCCTCGAGTTCCAGCGCGAAGGCCGCGGCGTTGTAGTCGCGCTCGTTGAGCGCATCCGCGCTCGGCGTGCGCACCAGCCCGGTGTAGCCGAAGAACGACGGCGCCGCGAGCGCCGGCGCGGCGAGCGCCGCGAGCGCGGCGACCACGAACAGACAGACCCATCCTCTCATTCTCTGCCTCCTGATATCGCAGACTCGCGCCTACACGGCGCACTCCCAGGCCGCACCCGGGACCCCGGCGGCACTCGTCGGCCTGCACGCCCGGGCCCCCGCCGCCCAGGGCCGGCCGCGGGGGTCACAGGACGCCCCGGCGTCTGGTGTTTTCGGGCGTCCCCTCGCTCGCCCCTCCTGCGTTGTCTCGCTCCTCTGTCAAGCGTTTGCAACATCGAGGTCCGGCAGCCAAAAGAGCAGAGCCGGCGCGCGAGTGGGGCCCGATCTGGTATCATAGCGGGGGAAGGGAGGTGCCCGCGTGGGTGGCAGAGAGCCGAGGAAGGGCGAGGCGGCGCCGGAGGAAAGCCTGACGTTCGAGCAGGCGCTGGCGCGCCTGGAGGAGATCGCGGACCTGCTGGAGCGGGGCGACCTTCCCTTGGCCGAGGCGATCGCGCTGGCGGAGGAGGGCCTGAAGCTCTCGCGGCACTGCGAGCAACAGCTCGACGTCGCCGAGCAAAAGGTGGAGCTGTTGGTGGAGCGAATGGGGTCAGTCGGCCTCGAGCCGATGGAGACGGGGGCAGGAGAGGACGAAGAGGAGGAGGACTAGCGGGGCGGTGGCCGAGCTTCTCGATAGGATTGACGGGCCGTCCGACCTGCGCGGGCTCCGGCGCGACCAGCTGGGCGAGCTGGCGAAGGAGATCCGGGCGCGGCTCATCGCGGCCGTGGCGCGGCGGGGCGGGCACCTGGCGGCGAGCCTCGGCGCAGTGGAGCTGGCGATTGCGATCCACTACGTCTTCGACAGCCCGCGGGACAAGATCATCTGGGATGTGGGCCACCAGGCCTATGCGCACAAGCTGCTTACCGGCCGGCGGGACCGCTTCCACACCCTCCGCCAGGAGGGAGGCGTCTCCGGCTTCCCGCGCCGTTGCGAGAGCGAGCACGACGCCTTCGACACCGGGCACGGTAGCACCGCCATCGCGGCCGGGCTGGGCATGGCGAAGGCCAGGGACCTGCGGGGCCGGGACTCGGCGGTGGTCGCGGTGGTGGGCGACGGCGCCATGGCCGGTGGCATGGCCTTCGAGGCCCTCAACTACGCGGGGCATCTGCAGACACCGCTCATCGTCATCCTCAACGACAATCAGATGTCCATCTCGCGCAGCGTGGGCGCGCTGTCCCACTATCTCAGCAAACTCCGGCTCGCTCCTCACTACCTGCGTGCGAAGTCCGACTTCGAGGGCCTCGTCTCCAGGCTGCCCCTGGGCGGCAATGTGATTGAGGCCGTTGACCGCCTCAAGGACAGCGTCAAGCACCTGCTGCTGCCGGGCATGCTCTTCGAGGACTTGGGCTTCACCTACCTCGGGCCCATAGACGGGCATAACCTGGAGGCGCTGGTGGAGACGCTCGGCCAGGCGCGGGCGCTGGCGCGCCCGGTGCTGATCCATGTGGTGACGCAGAAGGGCCGCGGCTACGTACACGCCGAGAACGACGCCGCGAAGTGGCACCGCACGGGGGCCTTCGACATCGAGACCGGGGAGCCCCTGAGCGCCAGCAGCGGGCTGTCCTACACCCACGTCTTCGGCGACACTCTGGTGCGGCTGGCCGAGCGCGATGAGCGGGTCGTCGCCATCACCGCGGCGATGAAGGAGGGCACCGGGCTGAGCGCCTTCGCGGAGCGCTTCCCCGAGCGCTTCTTCGACGTGGGCATGGCCGAGCAGACCGCGGTCACCTTCGCCGCCGGGCTGGCGGCAGAGGGCCTGCGGCCCGTGGCCGCGATCTACTCGACCTTCCTCCAGCGGGCCTACGACCAGATCGTCCACGACGTGGCGCTCCCCCGGCTGCCCGTCACCCTGGCGGTGGACCGCGCGGGGCTGGTCGGCGAGGACGGGGCGACCCACCATGGGGCCTTCGACCTTTCCTACCTGCGGCAAGTGCCGGGGTTGGTGGTGATGGTCCCCCGCGACCTGGAGGAGCTGGCGGCCATGCTGAGGACGGCGCTGGAGCACGACGGGCCAGCGGCGATCCGCTACCCGCGGGGTGAGGCGGCGCGGCCGCCGGCGGACTTGGTGGCGCCGTTGCCGGTCGGCCGGGCGGAGCTGCTGCGCCCGGGGACCTCGGCCGCGATCATCGCCGTGGGCTCCATGGTGGAGCCCGCCGCGGCCGCGGCCGAGGCCCTGGCGCGGGAGGGCCTGGAGGCGGCGGTGGTGAACGCACGCTTCGTGAAGCCCCTGGATGAGGAGCTGATCTGCGACTTGGCGACCGACTCCGGCGTGGTGGTCACGGTGGAGGAGAACTCGCTAACCGGCGGGCTGGGGAGCGCGGTTTCGGAGCTGCTGCACGCCCGCGGCGTGACGGCGCGGATGCTCGCGCTGGGGCTGCCCGACGCGTTCGTCGAGCACGGCGCGAGGGCGCGGCTGCTCGACGCGCTGGGCCTCAGCTCGCGCCAGATCGCCCGCCGCGTGCTGGAGTTCGTGGCGGGGAGGGCGCCCAGCCTCGCGCCGTGACCGGGGGGCGGCGTTGACAGCCCGAGCGCGGCTCGCGTAGAATCCCAGGTAGCGCCGAAAGGGGGTGCGGGTGCCTCGCTGCCCGAGCTGCGACCGCCCGAACGATGAGGAGAGCCGCTTCTGCAAGCACTGCGGCGCGCCCGTCAACGCGCCCGGGCCCCAGGACCGCGACGACGACACCCTGATCCTGCGGCTCTTCGACGAGCGCTCCGAGGAGGCCGTGGAGCGGCGGGCCAGGGTGTGGCTGCTGGAGCCGGACGGGGAGCACATCTCGCGGGCCTTCGAGCTCCGGGGGGAGGTGACCGTCGTCGGGCGCAGCCCGGACTGCGAGATCCCGCTCCCGAGCAGCACCGTCTCCCGGCGGCACGCGCAGATCAGGCGGGAGGGCGCGCACTTCTACCTGCTCGACCTCAACAGCACCAACGGCACGCTCCTCAATCGGGAGCCGGTGATCGGCGAGGAGCTGCTGCACGACCGGGATGAGATCGGGGTGGGCATCTACCGGCTCATCTTCCGGTACTCCTGATGGGCTCTCTGCACCACGCGCTCGCCGGCTTCAGCCTCGCCTTCGCGCTCGGCCTCGCGCTGTCGCGGACCTTTCGGCGGAGCCTGCACTGGCTGACCTCGAGAGAGAGCAAGGTAGGCAAGGAAAGAATCCATCGCCTGTTCCCGAAGCCGCGGCGGCCGCTGGGCGGGGGGCTGGCGATCCTGCTGGGCGCGACCGGGGCCTTCCTGCTCGTCCCGCTCCTGTGGCGCCGTCCGCCCGATGGCCGAGTGCTGTGGGTGGTCACGCTCGCCTGGGCCTACGGGCTGATCGGCCTCGCCGACGACATGGGCAAGGTCGCCGGCCGGGGCATGGGCGACCGCACGAAGCTCGCGCTCCAGGTCGCCGTCGGGCTCGCCTTCGGGCTGCTGCTGTGGCGCTACCTGGGGCTGTACGCGGTCTACGCGCCCTTCGCGAGAGATCCCGTCGCGCTGGGGCCCTTCTACGCGGTGTTCGCCATGTTGGTGATCGTCGCTACCGCCAACGCGGTGAACCTCTCCGACGGCGTGGACGGGCTGGCTGGGGGCGCGGCGGCGATCGCGCTGCTCGGGCTGGCGGCCCTCGGGCTGGTGGAGCCCATGCGCGCGGTGGGCCCCCTCTGCTGGCCCTTGCTGGGGGCGGTGCTGGGCTTCCTGGTGTACAACCTGCCCCCCGGCCGCCTGCTCATGGGCGACACCGGCGCGCTGGCCTTGGGCGCGGCCCTGGCCGCGCTGGGGATCTTCGCGCGAGCGGAGTTCTGGCTGGTGCTGCTGGGCGCGCCCTTCGTGGTGAACGCCGCCTCCGTGCTGGTGCAGATGGGCACGGTGCGGGGACTGTGGCGGGCCGTGCGGCCCCTTCGACACCGCACGACCGAGACCGCGCGGCCCTTCCTGTGCACCCCCCTCCACCATCACTTCCAGTGGCTCGGGTGGAGCGACTGGCAGGTGCTGGCGCTCTTCTGGGGGCTGGGAGCGGCGATGTCCGCCTGGGCGGTGGCCTCGTTCCGGTCGCGGGGGGCCTGGCTGCTGGGGCTGATGGGCCTCGGGCTGTTCCTGCTCGGCGCGGCTCTCCAGAAGTTGCTGCGCGCGAACTACTTCCTGGGGCTGCGCTCCCGGCCCAACGAGCCCTCTGTCCTGGCTCTCTATCGGGGGCTGCCGGTGCAGTTGCTGGGCTGGCCGCTGTTCCGACTGCACTACGAGACGCCGATCACCGAGGGCATGCTCCTGGGGGCGACGGCGGAGAGCATCCTCTGGCGGCCCATCACCGAGATCGAGGCCCATGTGGTGCTGGGCAAGATCTACGCCGACCAGAAGCTCCTCGACGAGGCGCTGCGGGAGTGGGAGCAGGTGCCAACGCGCAACCTCCTGCTGCGCCCGAGCGTGGTGCTGCGTCTGGCGCGCATCTACTACGGCCGCGACCGGCTCCTGGAGGCGATCAAGCTCTGGGAGCAGCTCCCCGGATCGCGGCTGGCGGAGATGCCCAACCTTCGGGAGGTGGTGCGCAGCGCCAAGGTCCGCCTCGCCGATCTGGCAGGCAAGTCCCATAGACAGGCGATGCGGATGATGGCGGCCGCCGCGCGCCGGGGCGAGTACTCGGGGCGGCTGGAGACCCACCTGCTGGCCGCGCGGCGCTTCAACCAGGACCTGCTGTCCCTGCTCATCTACGAGCGCGAGCGGCTGCGCGGGATGCCGGCCGATCCCCAGGCCGCGCGCGCAAGGCGGGAGCTCCTGCGCCGGACCCGCAACGCGGTGCTGGAGCGCATCCGCGGGCTCGACCAGGCGCTCGCCACCCTTGCGCGGGAGCTGCGGGGCCGCGCCCAGGAGGCGGGCCCGCCTGCCGGCGACCCCGCCGAGCGGGCGGCACGAGAGCTGGAGCTGGACCGGGAGCAGCTGCTCGCACTGCTCCGGCCGGCCGGAGAGGGCGAGCCCCAGGTGGTGCGCGCCGCAGTGCACCCGAAGGCCTCCCGCAATACGGTGTTCCGCCTCCACCTCGCCTGGGCCGGCGCGGGGCCGGCGACGGTGATCGCCAAGCGCTACTCCGCGGAGCGGATCGCCTTCTTCTCTGCCTGCTACCGGCGTGAGCGGGGCGTGCTCGAGCTGCTCAGGCGCTACGAGTGCGCGGTCCCCCGGGTGTACGGTGGCGAGCTGCGGGAGAACCAGGCGATCCTTCTCCTGCAGGATTTGGGCGACGAGACACTGGCCGAGCGCCTGGAGACCTCCGAGGCGCCGGCGAAGGAGCACTGGCTGCGTTCCGCGGTGACCGCCCTGGTGTCCCTGCACGCCGCGGGACACGCCCATCTTCACGAGCTGGCCGCGGAGATCCGGAAGCTCGACAAGGAGCGGCTGGGGCCGCCCTACTACCTGAGCGCGCTGCGGATTGCGCTGGAGCGTATCACCTCCCTCGGCAACTCGCCCCTGACAGGACATGACTGGGAGCAGGTCGCCGAGCAGGCGGGGCCGCTGGTAGACTTGCTGGCGAGCCGCCCCGAAGGGTTCATCCACTTCGAGTTCACGCCCCACCACCTGCTGATCGCCGACCAGGGCCTGCGCATCTTCGACTTCGAGCAGGCGACCATCGGGCCGGCGGCCTTCGACCTGGCGGCCCTCCTCGCACAGCCAGAGAGCGACCTCGGCCCGGAGGGCTGGGCCGCCATGGTGGAGCACTACCGGCTATGCGCGGCCGAGTCGGGCCTCCCGGTGACGAGGGCCGGGCAGCTCGAGCGCGCGGTCGCCTACGCGACGCTGTTCAAGTGCCTCGTGTACGCGGGGGCGGCGGCCAACTTCCTGGGCAAGTTCGGGGGTGAACACCACCTCCAGCGGTTCCACTACTACCTGGGCCGCTGCCAGGACGTGCTCGGGCGCTGGGCCCCGCTGCGGCCGCTGGGCTCGCTGCTGGGGCCGCGCTTGCGTGAGGCGCGCGCGGCCGCCCCGCACTCGCGGGCCTCAGCGAGTTGACGGGGGCGCGCGGGCGCGCCTATAATGGCCCAGAAGGCCCCGCCAGGGGCGCCGGAACAGTCGGCGGAAGCGAGCCGCGCCGGCGCGGGCGCGGGTGTGCCCCGGCGCGGCACTTGACGCCTGGAGCGGGAGTGCGTGGCAGGGTTCTCCGGCATCATGCTGATCGGCGCGCTCGTGGTGGTGAGCGGCGCCATCGCCTACATCGGGGACATCGTTGGCCGACGCATGGGGCGCAAGCGCCTCAGCCTCTTCGGGCTGCGGCCACGCCACACTGCCATCGCGGTCTCAGTGGTGGCGGGCATGTGCATCACCGTCGTCACCTTGGCGGTGGCGATGGCGGTGTCCGAGAACGTGCGAGAGGGGTTCCTGCGGGTGGACGAGCTCCGGCGCCGGCAGGCCCGGCTCGTGCAGGAGATCGAGACCCTGAACGAACGCGCGGCCGCCCTCGAGCAGGCCCGGCAGGCGGCCGAGGATGTGCTGCAAGAGCGCCAGCGGGAGCTGGACGAGGCCAAGGCGCAGCTCGCGCAGGTGAGCGAACAGCTGGTGGTCGAGCAGGAGGCGCTGGCGCGGGCCTCGGCGGAGCGGGAGCGGGCGGAGGCGCAGCTCCGGAACGCCGCGGAGGCCTTCCAACGGCTGTCCCAGCGCGAGGAACAGCTCCGCCGGCAGATCCAGGGCCTGCGCGCTCAGGTCGCCAGCGGCATCCTGGAGCGGACGACGCCCGTGCTGCTGACGGCCCAGCAGCCCCTCGGCGTGGAGCTGATCGAGGGCGGCCGGCCCAAGGCGGAGGTGGTGTCGCGGCTGGAGGCGTTCGTGCAGCGGCTCGACGCGGTGGCGCGGGCGGCCGGCGCGCGGCCGCTGCCCGGGGACGACGCGGCGGTCGTCGTGCGCAAGCCGGTGCGCGACCCCGGCACCGATGCAGTGACATGGGCGACCACGGCGCAGGTGCTCGACGCGGTGGCGGAGCGCATCCGGACCAGCCCCGGGCCGGTGATCGTGCAGGCCTTCTCGGTGCTGAACACCCACGCCGGCGAGCCGGTGCACGTGGACTTCGAGCTGTTCCGCAACCAGCTCGTGTTCCGCCGGGGGGAGACCATCGCGGTGACCATCGTTGACGGGCGGCTCTCGGAGCCCGCGGTGATGGCCGCCCTCGTGGGGCTGTTGCGCGACGAGGTGGGCACGGTGGCGCGGCAGCGCAACATAATGCCCCGAGTGGCGCTCGGCGAGAGCGGTGTGTTCGGCTCGCCGCGGGCGGCAGTGGGGGAGATGAGGTTCGAGGAGCTGTTCGCGGTGATGGAGGAGGTGCGCCGGGCGGCGGCGCCGGTGCGGGTGAGGGCGCTGGCCGCGGCCGACACCTGGACGATTGGGCCGCTGGAGGTGAGGCTGGAGGTGGAGCGGCTGCCGGTGGGGTCGCCGAGGTGAGGGGCCTCGCAGAGCAGGCCCCTGAGGTCCCGAGACGGTGAGCCAGGCTAAGCTCAGCGCCGGGCCGGTCATCGCCGTGGACCCGGGGCGAGGCAAGTGCGGGCTCGCGGTGGTGGATCGCGAGGGCTCCGTGCTGCACCGCTCGGTGGTGGGCACGGAGGAGCTGCCCGCGGCGGTATCGCGCCTGCTGATGGAGCATCGCGGGCCGGTCGTGGTGGTGGGCAACCGCACGGGCGCGCAGGAGGTGGCGCGCCGGCTGGCGGCGGCGCCAATCGGTGTGCGGGCCGTGCTGGTGGACGAGCACCGCTCGAGCGAGCAGGGGCGGCGCCGCTACTTCGAGGAGAACCCCCCCCGGGGGTGGCGGCGCCTGCTGCCGGTCACCCTCCAGACTCCGCCTCGCCCCTACGACGACTACGTCGCCGTGGTGCTGGCCGAGCGGTACTTGGCCTCCCTCCGGGAGGGGTAGGGGCCGCCTCTTGCCGGCCCCGGCCCCAGCGGCTACAATAGCTGCCGGGCACCGTAGCTCAGCGGTAGAGCGGGCGGTTCATAACCGCCATGTCGCTGGTTCGAATCCAGCCGGTGCCACCAGCCCAGAATCCCACGTGGGCGGCTCTGTGCGCTCCTTGTGGGCCCAATGGCACATCTGCCCCGCCGGGGCCCCTTGCCCCGTTGGACTTGCCGGCCTGGATGGGGTATACTACTCCCGGCCGTCCCGGCTTGAGTCGTTATAGGTCATACCTCGCCTCCTCGACAGGGCGTCGAATGCTAGAGGAACCCCCTCCGGGACGGCCTCTTCTTTTGGCCCGGCGCCGGCGCGGCGCTGTACGGCGCCCGCGGGAGCGCCGGCAGGAGCCGAGACCCTGTCCACCGAAACCAGACCCGCGCGCCGGCGGCGCGCGGGTCTGGAAACCCTACTTGCGGAGGGAAAGCTGACATGAAGGTGCCGGTCATTGACCCGGATCTGTGCACCGGCTGTGGCACGTGCCCCGAGATCTGCCCGGATGTCTTCGAGATGGGCGACGACGACATCGCCTATGTGAAGAACCCCACCGGCGCGAGTGAGAGTGAGATCCAGGAGGCGATTGATAGCTGCCCGGCCGAGGCGATCTCCTGGAGCGAGCAGTAGAAGCGGCCGCAGGTGTCGAGACTGCGATGCGGCCCCGCGCGCGGGGCCGCATCGCGCGTCTCACGACCTCACTCGGGCGCGAGCACTCGCTCGATGCGGGCGCAGGCCTGACGGGCGCAGAGCCGCACCATCCCCACGGTTGTGGTGTCGTCGAAGAGGGTCATCAGCAGGCCCCGCTCGCCGGCAAGGTTGACGTGGACGTGCTCTCGCTTCCCTTGGTGGAACAGGACGCTGAACTCCGGCTCGCCGATGAGGCGCGCGATCTCCCGCGCGGAGGCGAATGCGCCCGCAGCCAACGCGCCCAGGGACACCGTGTCCAGCGCCTCCAGGCGCCCGTGCGTCGCCAGCAGGCTGCCGTCGTCTCGGCCGATCAGGAGCACGCACTTGGCCCCCGACTCCCGCGCCATTTCCTCCAGGGCACAGCCGATCTCCCTCAGCTCCTCCTCCCGTATCACCAGGTCGGTCGTCTGCATGCCCTCACCTCGCCCGCCCGACGGCCAGCGACACCGCGGCCTCGTTCAGCGCGGCTGCGCTAGAGCTCATCTCCGTCGAGATCAGGTGCACGTTCGCCTCCGGCTCCGCCACCACCAGCAGGAACCCAACCGACAGCGGCTGCACGAGGAACCGGTAGCTGGGTCCATCGAACACCCCGAGCTCGAACGCTCCCCGGCCCAGGCGATCGCTCGCCCGCCGCGCCAGCCGCCCGATCGCCGCCGCCGCGGCGGCCAGCACCTCGCCGTTCCTATCGCCGTGCATGTGCACCGCCAGCGGCAGCCCGTCCCCGGTCGCCACCAGCCCCCCGAGGACGCCTCGCACTCGCGTCAGTATCTCTAGCGGACGGTCGAAGCGCCGCCCACCTCCCGCTCCGTCTGAGGATTCACCCATCCGTCAACCTCCTCCGTCTCCTGAGATCCGCGATCGCGCTCTGGCTGGCCGCGGGCTGCCAGCCGCGCGATCGCCTCCCCGATCTCCACGTCGAAGCTCCCCACTTGCGCGCCAGTCGCCATGAGCGCCAGCAGCGTCAGATCGCCAAGCGGCACACACCGGGCCGGGCCCAGCCGGCAGCAGATGGTGGCGCCCCGCAGGCCGCCGCCGATCAGCGTCAGCAGCCGGCCCGCCTGCCCCACCAGCTCGGCCACCGCGGCGGCTGCCCCTGCGGGGTCCGCGCACGCAGCGACGCCTCCCGCCAGCGCCAGCCCATCGGCGCTCACCAGCGCAACGCTCTCCACCGCCGAGCAGCTCTCGACCACGCCCACCAGCTCTTCGAATCGCTCGGCGGTCAGCCAAGCCGGCCGGGCAGGCCGCCGAGCTGCTCCCGGCGCCTCCGGGCGCGCCGCGCGGGCGACCTCTCCCTGGGCCGATTCCGCCAGCGCCTGGGCCTCTGGCAGCCCGGGGCTCACGAGCAGCACCGCCTCGATCGCGGCGACCGCGCGCTCCACATCGCCCCGCCTGAGGTAGAGCTCGGCCAGCCGCAGATGGGCTCTCGGATGCAGTGGGTCCAGCCGCAGCGCCTCGAGCCACAGCTCCTCGGCCTTAGCCGGGTCCTCCTGATCGCGCAGTATCTCGCCCATCACCACCTGGCCGGTCGCATATCCGGGGTGGCGGGCGAGGCCGCGCTCGCAGAGCGCCCGCGCCTCGGCCACTCTTCCGTGTCGGCGCAAGTAGTCTGCGAACTCGGCGAAGCGGAGCGAATCCGGCTCCCGGCGCAGCATCCGCCGGACCTGCCGATCGAGGTCGCGCTCGTCCCCGATTTTCGTCGCTGTCACCAACTCCCTCCGGCAGTGCGCCGCCACACATCAGCCCCGGGCACGGGGGCCCGGCACAACAGGCACGCACAACTTGGCGCCCGGGGCGCTCTCACGCCCCGCGGCGGTCCCTCTGGGGTTATTCCACAGTCCCCCTTGGCAGCGGCCGGCCCCGGTTGTGGACGGCAGCCGCCCCTGTGGAATGAGGACCCTGGGGCCACCCCCGCCCGCCGCGGCCGCGCGCCGCGGCCGGCCGAGGCAGCATCCGGGAGGGAGAGCAAGCATGTCTGTGCGCGGCGCCCAGCTCACCAAGGTCCTGATCTTCGGCGGCGTCCTCGCCGCCCTCGTCGGCGCTGTCCTGCTGACGGGGAGCGCAGAGGTTGACACCAGCGCCACCGCCACGCTCGCCTCTGTCGAGCCGGCGACCCCGATGCCCCCGCCTGCCCCGGAGCCGGAGGGGATGGCCGCGGAGGAGCAGGAGGGCGATGCCGAGCCGGCCGCCGCGCCCGCGCAGCCGGCTCCCCAACCCACACCGCCTCCGGCGCCAGCCCGCCTCCCTGCGGCCCCCAGGGCCCAGCCCGTGTCGCCCGACTTGCTGCCGCCCCTGACAGCCGCGCTGGCCGGGCCCGGCGAGCCTGTCGGGCCGCCCCCGGGCGTCCTGTGGCTGTCTGGCGTAATACAGGGCGAGCCCAAGCTGGCGCTCATCCGCCGCGGTGAAAACCGCTACCTGGTGAGAGAGGGAGACTCGCTCGAGGGGGCCTACCGGGTCGTCCAGATCGCGGACAGCACCGTGACGCTCGAGCGGGCCGGCCGCCGGCAGGTGCTGCGGCTGGGTCGGTACTAGGGGGGCGCTCGGCCGGAGGGCTAGCCGGCGGGCGGCCCCGGCGGACCGCCTTCGTCGGGCGCTTGGGGCTGCTCGGGCTGGTCTAGCTCGACGGAGGGCCCGGGCTGCGCTGGCTGCTGCTCTGCCTCTGGGGCTGGGGAGGGCTCCTCAGCGGGGGTCGCGTCTGCCGCCCTGGCACTCTGCATTCCCAGCCGCCTGCTCGTCCAGTTGCGCTCTGATCCCACACCGGTCATGAGCGCGGCCCCGAAGCCGAAGATCAGCACGGTGACGACCACCAGCGGCCCGACGACCGGCAGCTCGGCGGCCACCGCCACGACCGCGGCCCCGAGCAGGGCTGCCCAGATCGCGCGCAGGTCGCCTCGCCCCGTCTGGTTCGCGATCCCACGCCCCAGGCTCAGCCACACCGCGGCCACACCGAGCGCGAGCACCACCACCAGGCCGAGCAGGGCGGCGGGGATCGCGGCCAGCACCGCGGGCAGCACCAGGATGCCGACCACGGTGATGACCAGCACCACCGAGACCAACGCCACCGCCACCACCAGCACCGCGACGGCGGGCAGCGCGAGGACAAAGCCCCCGATCCCATAGGCCGCCGCGTGCCCCGGGAAGGCCGGCAGCGCCCGGGCCATCACCTCGAGCCGCCTCGGGAACACGAGCACCGCGATCAGCGAGATGAAGGCGTAGAGCACCAAGGTCCCGACGAACGACCTGGCCCGCCCCAGCCACCCGATGCGTCCCAGGCCGAAGGGCCACCAGTGGGCCCGCGGCCGTCCCCCGGCGGCCTGCACGATGCGCTCCACGAGGTTGGAGGGCAGCATCGGCACCTCGACGACACTCCCGCCGAGCTCCGCGCCCGGCTCCCGCTGCACCCGGCCGCCTACGGCGGTGACATCGCCGTCTACGCGCGAGCCCGCGCGGGCGTGGACGCTTCCCCCCACCGCCACCACATCGCCCTTGACATGGCCGCGGACATCAGCCGAACCGCCCACCGCAACCACATCCCCCTCGACCACCATATCCGCGGGCACCTGCACGCTCCCGCCCACCCGCACCATATCGCTCTGACGGCGGTGACGCGCCGTCGCGGTCTCCTCCGGCTGCCGTCCGCCCTGCACCAGCTCCACCGGCCCCTGCACGATCCCGCCCTCACCCCCGGTGTCGAGCACACGCACCGCGATGACGTTCTCGACCCCCGGCTTCAGGACGCCCGCGGCGATGGCGAACTCGTTAGGCGCGCGCTGCTCCTCCAGCCTCTGGGTTGAGCCCACGTGCTGCCCGTTGAGGTACACGTCGGCGCGGTCATCAACCTTGCCCAGCCGGAGCCGCGCCTCGAAGTCGCCCCACTCGGCCGGGACCGTGAAGCCGCGACGGTACCAGGCCACCCCATTGTATCCGTCCTCAGGCGTGACCGCGGGGTAGCGCGGGTTGCTCGTGGTGATCCCCTGCTCCTCCCACGCCCCCGGCACCTCGATCGGCCGCCAGGCCGAGTCGTCGTGGTCCGGGTCCTGCCAACCCTCGTGCAAACCGCTCTCCAGCCAGTCTCCCTTGAACAGCCATCGGCCGGTCAGGTCAACGCTCCGCTGCGCGGCGGCCGGCGCCGCCGCCAGCGCCATGCAGGCCGCCAGGGTCACGCTCCAGACCAGGCTCGCCCGAGCTCTACGCGGCCAGGCTCTCTCCGTCTTCATCGGGGCATCTCCTTCACACCACGAGGCCGACCACGCGCCCATGGACCCGTACCCGGGCCCAGGACAACACGAGCACCACTGCCGCCACCGCGGCCACCTCGGCCGCCAGGTAGAGGCCGACGGTGGGAGCCGCGGCGTCGGCCGCCAGCCGGAACGCGCCCGCCACCCCTGCCAGCGCCCGCGCAAGCGGCCCGCCTGCCGAGACCACCGCGGCCAGCCATCCCACCGCGGAACTCACCAGCCCCGCGGCCCATGCCTCCACAGGCTCCAGCCCCAGGGCGGCGAGATAGCGCACGCCCGCCAGCGCCACCACGCACACCCCCACTGCGGCCGCCAGCCGCCGTCCGCCAAGCTCTGCCAGCCACCGCTCCCTGGGCGACGGCAGAGCGGCCGCCCGCGCCGAGATGGCGCCGACCAGCCCTGCGCCCGGATCAGCCGCTGGCAGGCCGCCCAGCACGGCGGCGAAGCGCGCGATCTGCCGCCACTCGCTCTCACAGCTGTCGCAGCGCGACAGATGCGCGGCCACCCCTGCCTCCTCCCCTGCAGGCAGAGAGCCCTCGTGGTACTCCTCCAGCAGCCCCCGCACCCGAGAGCAGCTCATCGTCCCTCGTCTCATGTTCATAGCTCTCCCACCATCTCCCGCACCGCCTGCCGCCCGCGGAACAGCATCGTCTTCACTGTGCCCTCGGGCACTCGCAGGGCGCGGGCGATCTCCGCCACCTTCATCCCGTCTACATAGCGCAGCACGAGCGCCGCCCGCTGCCTGGGCGGCAGCCGATATACCGCGTCGAGCACCCGCCGCGCGTCCTCCGACACCTCCAGCGCCTCCTCCGGGGAGGCCCCGGGGCTGGTGTCGGCGTGCTGGGCCCCGGACTCCGTTCGCTCGTCGAGCGAGACATCCGGCGAGCCCTGCCGTCGCAGGTGGTCAATGCACAGGTTCGTCGCGATCCGCCGCAGCCAGGCGAGGAAGGGCCGGCCGCGCTCGAAGGTGTGCAGCTTCGAGTAGGCCCGCAAGAACGCCTCCTGGGTCAGGTCCATCGCGTCCTCTGCATTCCCCACCATCCGGTACACGAGGTTGTAGACGCGCCGGTGATGGCTCGCAACCAGGGCATCGAAGGCGCCCGCCTGGCCGTCGAGGCAGCGCTGGACGAGGATCTCGTCCTCCGCCGCTTGCGCCGGCCCCGCCATCAGCATCGCTCCGGTGGTCGCCATCGCCTCTTCATACGAATAGGCCCTGACATCGGTTTCAGCCCTGTGGGCGCTCTCGCGCTTGCCTATGGCCCGTGAAGCGCGCGCCGCCACGCCGCGGCGGTCTCCTGAGCCGTGCGCTCCCACGTGAAGAGCCTGCTGCGCCCCAGGCCTGCTCCCGCCATCCTCGCCCGCAGCCCCGCATCGCTCAGCACCCGGCACAGCGCCTCCGCGATCGCCTTCACGCTCTCCGGGTCCACCAGCAGGGCCGCCTCCCCGGCCGTCTCGGCCATCGCGGAGCGGTTTGCAGTCACCACGGGCGCGCCGGACGCCATCGCCTCCAGCAACGGCAGCCCCACGCCCTCGTACAGCGAGGGGTACACCACCGCCGTCGCCCCGCGGTAGGCGGCCGCTAGCGTCTCCTCCGCCAGGTAGCCCGCGAAGATGACCTCCTCCCCCACCCCGGCCCGCTGCGCCGCTCTCGCCACCTCGTCGGCGTAGTCGCCCAGCGCCCCGGCCAGCACGAGCGGCGGCGCCCCCGCGGCCCGTCGCACCTGCGCGTAGGCCTCCACGAGTCGCAGCAGGTTCTTGCGCGCCTCCAGCCGCCCCGCGTACAGCAGATAGCCGCCGCTCAGTCGCTCCGCGCCCGGGAAGGCGTCCGCCGCCAGGCGCGGCCCGTCGGGCGAGAAGGAGGGTGAGACGCCCAACGGGGTCACCGAGATCCGCTCCCTCGGCACGTCGAGCACCTGCCGGACATCCCGGGCCGTGCTCTCGGAGACCGCGATCACATGAGCCGCTCGCTGCGCCGACCGCCCCGCGCGTCGCTGCATCCTCAGGTCGGCGGGGGCATAGGTATCGGGGTGGTAGTGCCAGGCAAGGTCGTGCACCGTAACCACCGCCGGGCAAGGCAGGAGCGGGGGCAGGATGGTGCTGGGCAGGTGGACCAGGTCCACCCGGTCCCGCCACAGCCTCCAGGGCAGAGCCGCGCGCAGCCAGCCCCGCCGGGCGCGCACCACGCATACCCTCACCGGGCCGCCCTTCCGGAGGCCGGGCTCGGCGACCGGCCGGTCGGTGTACGCGATGACCTCCGGCCCGTCCGGCAGGTGGGACAGGGCGCGAAGGAGGTTCACCACATATCGCTCGACGCCCGAGGGCCGCTCGGCCCCCAGGGCCCGTGCGTCAAACCCGACGCGCACCACGCCCTCCCGCCGCCTCGGCCCACCGCAGGCAGGCCCAGGCCGCAAGCGACACCATCGCGCCAGTCAGCAGAAGCCAGGCTGCGGCAGCCGCCTTGGCCGCCGCGGTTGCCGCCAGGGCCACCTGGCCCACGCGGCGGCCGGCGCCACCCGGTCCCCAGCGCCAGATGTCGCCGGCCCCGCTCACCAGGGCCGCCACCTCGAGCTTGAGGTGGCCGGAGAGGCGTTCGGTGTCGTACAGGATCACGGCCGTTTCTGGCCGCGCGGCGCGCACCGCCCGCGCCACCTCGCGCACAGAGGGAGACGCGCCCACAAGCAGCAGCTCCTCCACCCCGGCCGCCCTGAGCGGGTCTGCGGAGCCGGGGGTGGCGAGGGCGACGATCCGCGCGGCCGGGGCCTGCTGCCTCACCCAGTCGAGAACCGCGCGGATGGCCCCCTCCTCCCCCCGCCGGGCGAAGGTCAGAACCAGGACGGCGCGTGCGGGCGCGTTCATCCTCCCGCCCCCGCGGCCCGGCGCAGAATCTCCAAGTCCCCCACCATGCGCTCACGCCGCTCCCTCGCCCGCCCTCGAGCGGCCTCTCGCAGCTGCCGCAGGGCCAGCCGCAGGGCCCGCGCCCGGGGCGGCAGCCCGCCGATAAGCACGTCGTCGGCGGCCCACCGGGCCTGCGCGGCCAGGGTGCGGCGCAGCAACACCGGGTCGAGCAGGTTCCTCCAGGTGAAGAGCACGCCGTTCTTCGCGGACATCAGCTCCGCGCGACGCCGGCCGTGCAGGCGGGCGATGGTGCCCCCCTGGCGGTGGGCGACGACCGAGCGCGGCTCGTACAGCACCCGCCAGCCGCGCGCCCAGGCGCGGTAGCCCAAGTCCACGTCCTCCCAGTAGAACGGCCGGTACAAGGGGTCGAAGCCGCCCAGCGCGAGCCACCGGTCGCGCCGCACCGCCATCGCGCCGCCGTTGGCATAGAGCTGAGGGCAGGTCTCGCGCAGGCGCGCGGGGTCGGTCTCGTGGTGGATGGCGAGCAGGGGGCCCCGCCACTCGCCGCGGGTGCGGTTCCCGAGGGCGCCGGTGAGGGTGCCGTCGGGGTTCGTGAGGCGGCACCCGACCGCGAAGACGTCCGGCTCACCCAGGTCCTCGAGCAGCGGGGGCAAGAAGTCGGGCGCGACGACCACGTCGCTGTTCAGGAGCACCACGACCTCGCCGTCGGCCCGGCGCACGGCGGCGTTGCACGCTTCTCCGAACCCCCGGTGATGCAGCGCAAGCACAGCGGCATCGGGGTAGTGGGCGCCGACGAAGTCCACGCTGCCGTCGGTGCTGCCATCGTCGGCGATGACGACTGTGTGGCCGCCCGCGCGCCGGGCCGCCTCGAGCGCGGCCGGCACCGAGTCGGCCAGCAGCCTCCAGCCGTTGTAGTTCGCGATCACGAGCGTCGCGGTCACCGCCGCCTCGGCCCCGGCCCGCAGACCCCGAGGATCCACGCGACCGCGCCGGAGAGGTCGTCCGCCACATGGTCGGCGAGGGTTGGGCGCTGCCTCAGCTCGGCCTCGGTCGCCGCGCCATAGCCGGTGCGCACCAGCGCGGTTCGACAGCCGGCCCGCTTTCCCGCCTCTAGATCGCGGGCGCTGTCCCCGACCGCGAATGAGCGCCCCAGGTCGAGCCCGAGCTCGCGCGCGGCGCGCCTGAGCAGCCCCGGCGCGGGCTTCCGACACTGGCACCGCCGCCGATACCGCGGGAGCGGGGCCTCGGGGTGGTGGGGGCAGTAGTAGACGCCATCCAGGCGCGCGCCGTGTCGCGCCAGCCGCCGCCGCAGATCCCCGTGGATCGCCTCCAGCTCCGCCTCGCTCAGCAATCCCCGCGCCACGCCCGACTGGTTGGTCACCACCACCACCGCCAAGCCTGCCTCGTTGAGCCGCCGGAGCGCGGCCGCCGCTCCCCTCAGAAGCCGGAGCTGGGCCGCCGAGGTGAGGTAGTCAACCTCCCGCACCAGCGTCCCGTCGCGATCGAGGAACACCGCAGCCCGCGCCGGCACGGCCTCACCTCCGCCGCGGTAGCAGCGCGCCCCGGGCGCTCGCTGCGCAGCGCCGGAGCGACCACACGAGCCCCTCCGCCCGAAGGGAGCCGTACACCGCCGCCACGAGCGCCGACAGCGTAAGCCGCTCGACCGCGCCCAGGAGGGCCGAGAAGAGCACCAGCAGCGGCTTATATGGGGCCAGCCAGAACACGTGGGCGGCGCCGTCCTCACGCACCTCGACCCTGCGCATGCCCGTGGCGAGGAGGGCGATCAGCTCCGCGCGCTGGCTCCCCTCTCCGGCCACCACCGCGGTGTCGAACCCTCGCGCCCGCAGTCGCCGGACAAGGGCCAGCCCCAGGCGACAGCCCATCCCGCCCGCCTCCCGCGCCGCGATCACCTCCAGGTCTGCGCCGGCGCCTGTCTGCCCGGCTGCGGAGGAGGGCGCGAGGGCGACCACCTCGGCCGAGGGGTAGTGGCGCCGGATGCGCTCGGCCACCTCCCACGTCAGCTCTGCCGTACCCGCCCGGATGATCAGCGCGCGCTCCACCGGCTCCCGCGGATCGATGCCCCAGCGCGCGGTGGCTCGCCGGCGCACGAAGGCCTTCACGGCAAGGCAGGCCGCGGCCGCCCCCAGGCCGGCCAGCACACAGCGCGCCCCGGCCCACGGCCCCTTCGCCTCCCAGGCCTCCGCGCAGCGGCCGAGCGCCGACCGGGCCGACGGGGGCGCGATCCCCTCCAAGGGCAGCCGGTCGGGCCCCGGGCTCGGCTCCCGCACCCAGGCGCGCAGCGGCGCCAGCACCTCCTCCGCGAGGTGGTGGACCGTCACATACTCCCGGCCCCGCGCCCCACAGCGCCGACGCAGCGACACGTCGGCCGCGAGCGTCAGGATCGCATCTCGCAGCCCTTGGGCATCGCCCGGCGCGAATGTCAGCCCCAGCCGCTGCTCGCTCACCGCGTGGGCGAGCTCGCTGCCCTCGGTCACGATCACCGGCAGTCGGGCCCGCAGCATGTCGAGGACGCGATAGCGGACGCCGAGCAGCGACTGGTAGCTCGGCAGGTCTACGCTCACCCCTATATCGCTCTCCGCGTAGCAGTCCTGCGTGGTGTGGTGGGAGGTCCAGCCCAAGAAGGTGAACCGCTCGCCGAGGCCGCTCTCCCGAGCACGCCGCTCGAGGTCATGCAGGGCCGCGCGAGCCCCCGGCGAGGTGGCGCCGCCCAGGGAGACAAACCGGAGGCGCGGCTCCCGGCGCATCGCCTCGGTCACCCCCGCGAACAATGTATCCGCGTCCACTGACGCGTCGTACTGGCCCGCCCAGAGCACGATCACGTCCTCGTCGGAGGCCGTCCGTCCCCGCAGCACCCTCGGCCGCCGTTCCCGCCGGCCCCCCTCAATGGCCAGCGGCAGACACTTCACCACGTCTCGCCCGAAGCCCTCGGCCCGCAGTCGCCCCCGGGCCGCCAGCTCGCCAACCAACTCCCACTTGCGCCTGAGCGTCGGCCCCGACAGCACGTCGGCGCGGGCGAGGGCCGCCCACTGCCACTCCAGCGCTTGCGCCACCGCCGCGTCGTCGCCCTCGCGAGCCGCGCGGGCCTGCGCCTCCGCCAGCGCGGCATCGCTCAGGTCGGCCCACAGGGGCGCCTCCGTCTCCAGCCGCGCGGCCGCCGCGGCGGCCAGCGCACCCACCGCGACGATCACCTCGGGGCGCGCCGAGGCCGCGATCTGCGCCAGCAGCTCGCCTCGCGCAAAGAGCTCCTGCACCAGCGAGTAGTAGTCGCAGTGCTGCCCACGGAACCGCAGCGCGGCCGGCCTATCGCGCTCCCGCTCGTATCCGCCCTCCACCCGCCAGCCGACGATGGTGACCCGGTGGTCGTCGGCGAGCAGCGCGGCCGCGATCTGCCACGTACGCGCGCACCCCGCCGAGAGCCGCTGCTCGCCCTCAAAGGGCAGCGGCGCGCACCCCAGCACCAGCACCCGCCGGCCGGTACCGAGGGAGCCGAGGGGGGCAGCGCCGGCGTCGGCGGCCAGCTCCTGGGGCAGAGGGGCGGCGCGCGTCACAATGTCGCGGTCGCGCCGCAGCATGTGGGGCCGCGCGCGGTGGCGCTTGATGAGCAGCTCGGGGAGCTGCCGCGCCGCGCGGAGGAACGAGGCGACCAGGTGGGGGTGGTCGCGGGGCCGCATCAGCCGCCGCCACAGCGACCGGAAGTGCGCGCTCAGGTACTCCCGGTCGGTCAGGACCTTCCAGGTGAAGAGGAGCTGGTTCTTCTCGAACATACGGTCAACGTAGCCCCCGGGGAAGTTCCGGGGGCTGTTCGTCTGGCGGTGCTTGTGCAGCACGCGACTGCGGGGCTCGAAGAGCACGCGCAAGCCTGCCTTCTGCGCCCGATAGGTCACATCCAGGTCCTCGAAGTAGAAGGGCCGGAAGAGCCGGTCGAAGCCGCCGAGCCGCAGGAAGGCGCTCCGCCGGTAGGCGCTGGAGCCGCCGCCCGCGTAGATCACGGGCACAGGCTCCCGGGACACGGGCTCCTCGTGGCGGAGGGCGAAGAAGCCGTCCTCGAACCGGGGTCTGACCAGGCCGGTCTCGCGGGAGCGGCCACCGGGTCGGTCGGCCTCGGGAGTGCGGATGTGGGCGGTGGCGGCGAAGACGGAGGGGTCGGCGAAGTGGCGCAGGAGGGGGGGGAGGAAATCGCGGTCGGGGATGACGTCGTTGTTCAGGAAGACGAGCACCTCACCCCGCGCCGCCCGCGCTCCCGCGTTGTTCGCTCCCGCGAAGCGCAAGTTCCGGCGAAGAGCCACCAGCCGCACCTGGGGGAACTCCCGCCGGACGAACTCGACGGTGTCGTCGTGGCTGGCGTCGTCAACGACGATGATCTCGTGGTCGCCGCCGGCGTAGGCGACGGCCTCGAGCAGCCGCGGCAGGCAGGTCTCGAGCAGGTGTCGGCCGTTCCAGGTCGAGACGATGAGGCTGGCCGGAGGCTCGCTCACGGCTCGCTGGATTCCTCGGCAGCGCCTTCGGCGGCGAGCCAGATGCGGGGCGCCTTGTCGCTGGGCAGCTCCAGCTCCTCCTCAGCCCAGGGCTGGGGCCCGAGGGCCTTCGCCCAGGCGGCCATGCGGCGGATCCCCTCCCCGAGGCCGAAGCGCTCCTCGTAGCCGAGCAGGTGCACCGACTTCTCCCACGTGCAGTACGCGTGCTTCACCTCGCGAGGGCGGTCGGGCAGGTAGACGATCTCGGGGGTGACGCCGAACTCGGCGGCGACCATACTCGCCAGCTCGTTCACCGTCACCGGGTCCTTGCCGCCGACGTTCACGATCTCGCCGTCCAGCTCGGGGTGCAGCTCCGCCGCCCGCAGGAAGGCGGGCAGCGAGTCGCCGATGTAGCTGAAGGCCCGCTGCTGCTCGCCGTCGCCGTAGATGTGCACGGGCTCGCCGCGCATGATGCGGTTCATGAAGATGGCGACGACGTTGCGAAATCGGTCGCGGAGGCTCTGGCGCTCGCCGAAGACATTGTGCGGCCGCAGGATCGTGTAGCTGAAGCCGTGGACCTCGGCGAGGATCTCGGTGATGTGCTCCATAGCCGCCTTGTTCACCCCGTAGATGTCCACGGCCTGCCGCGGCAGCCGCTCGTCGAAGGGCGGAGGCTGCTCCCCATAGACCGCCATGGAGCTGTACAGCACGACCTTCTTCACCCCTGAGCGGATCGCCGGCACCAGCACGTTGGCGTAGGCCATCAGGTTGCGGCCACAGACATCCCGCGGCTGGAACTGGGAGGCGCCCTCGCGGGCGTTGGCCGCCAGGTGGCAGAGGAGGTCGGGTGGGTCGTCGGCGATCGCGCGTGCGGTGGCCTCGGCGTCCCGCAGGTCAACCTGGCGGAAATGGGCCCCGGCGGGGATGTTGCGCCTGAACCCGCCACTCAGGTCGTCTATGGCCACTACCTGGTGGCCGGCCGCAAGCAGTCCCTCGGCCACATGGCTCCCGATGAAGCCCGCGGCGCCGGTCACCACCACCCGCATAGGTCATGCCCTCGGTGCCAATATCTGTCGGGTAGGTTCATCGCTGCCGGACGAGGTTCCTTCTGCGGCGGGTGAGGGCTCCCACGCTCGCATCCGCCAGGTCTACGGCCACGATCGCCAGCAGCACCAGCCCCAGCGGCAGGCTCAGCGCGATGATCGCGGCCTCCCGGGCCAGGTACGCCAGGGGCTGCGCCACCATGGTCCAGGCCGTCCCCAGCAGCGCGTGCGCGAGCGCCCGCGGCCGGCCCAGGGCCTGCAGAGAGGCCGGGTCGGGCAGCCGGGCGTCCTCGCAGAAAAGCAGCCCCCCTGCGCGCGAGACCAGCACGAGGGCGAGCGCCTTCCAGTAGGTCAGGGTGCCAGCGTAGTCCCGGTTGTAGGCGAGCACAAGCAGGTCCAGTCGGCGGCGTCGCACCTCCCGTACCAGCCCCCGTGCGCCCAGCTCGCCCCAGAGCAGGTACTCCTGCGCTGCGTCGCCCACCCGCAGCTCCGGGGAGCCGATGATGGCGGTCAACGCGGCTTGCGGGTAGCGCGCCCTCAGCCCCTCGAGGAATCGCGCGAACCGCCGCGCCGGCACCAGCCCGATGACACCGATCCGTGGGCCCACGCTCAGTCCTCCGGGGGAGTGCGGGTGTGGCGCTCCCCCAGCGAGAGCAGCTCGGCAAAGCGCTCTACCCCGACCCGACGGCGGCCCTGGATGCGCCGGCGACGCAGGATCATGCGAGGGCTCAGCAACAGCGCGCTCCCCACGGCGAGCGGCGCGGAGGCCCCATATCCGCAGGCGACCAACCAGCGTAGCCGCGCCCGCCACCCGCGCCAGATCGGCAGCAGATGCCGCAGCAGCATCGTCAGCGGCCAGTCCTTCGTCCACACCCACACGTTGTTCCTGGCCGCCAGGAACAGGGAGCCGCGGCTCTGGATGCGCCGGGTCACCCCCTCCCGGTGGCGCACCAGCGCAGTGGGGACGTAGCGCGCCCGCCACCCGGCGAGCTGGGCCCGCCAGCCCAGATCAATGTCCTCATAGCTGATGAAGAAGTCGGGGTCGAAGAGGCCCACTTCGTCGAGCATGGCCTTACGGTAGAGGCAGGCCCCCGCGCAGGCGCCCAACACCTCGCGGGGCCGGCTGAACCACTCGCTGTCGGGCAGCCCGCGGCCGATGTCCACCACTATGCCCTCCCCATTGCAGGCATGCCCGGCCGAGTTGATGAGCCCCGGATCGTCGTAGTAGACCATCTTCGTGGCCGCGATCCCCAGCCCCGGGTCGGCGCGCATCGCCGCCACCGTCTCCTCGAGGCAGCGGGGATCGAGCTCGGTGTCGTTGTTCAGGGAGAAGACGAACTCACCCCGGGCCGCGCGCATCCCGGCGTTCATGGCGATGCAGAAGCCCATGTTGCGCGGGAACCGCATCACCTTCGCCTCCGGGTAGCGCTCGGCCAGCAGCTCGAGGGAGCCGTCCGTGGAGCCGTTGTCCACGACGATGAGCTCGTGGTCCCGCAGCGTCTGCACCCTGAGCGAGTCCAGGCAGGTGGGCAGCAGGTGCGCCCCGTTCCAGTTCAGCACCACGACCGAGACCACCGGCATCAGCCCGCCCTGCGCCGGCGGCCCAGGCCGAGCGCCCTGAGCACTCTCCACCCGGCCTTGGCGACCGCCTCCGAGATCCGATAGAGCCGCCGCGACGTCACCGCCTCGTACTCCTGCCTGAGTTGGCGGAGCTCCTCCAGGTCCCGCCGCGCCCGCACCAGCTCCATCCGCACCGGGTCGTCGCCCCCGAACACCTCGTGGATCCAGGCGCGGCCGCTCTGCGCGAAGCCCGGGTCCCGCCACAGGGCGGCGGACTCGTCCTCCACCTCCGCCCCTTCGCCGAGCAGCCCCTCCCGGACGCCCACCGCGAAGGCGTACTCCATCAGCACCAGGTAGAACCGCTTGCCCGCGATGGGCCGCGCCGCGTGCGCGATGCCCAGGTCCTCCGCCACCTCGGGGTGCTTCCGGTAGAACAGGGCCGCCGACCGGCCCGCGATCCGCTGCCGCACCAGGTAGCGCTCGAGCGTCGTCGGATGGTGGTGGTATGTGACGGCCTGGGGCCGGTACACCAGCCGCAGGCCCCGCTGGTGCAGGCGGTATCCCAGCTCAATATCCTCCCACGCCGCGTGCTTGAAATCCTCGTCGAAGCCGCCGACCTTCTCGAGCCACCGGCGGGAGAGAGACAGGTTGGACGAGTAGCAGTGCCAGAAGGAGACATCGTGCGGGTCCTTGATCTTCCTGAACCCGAACTGCACGCCGTCCTCCAGGAAGGCCATGAAGGGCGTGACCTCCAGGTCCGGGTGCCAGGTGATGTGGCCGATCACCCCCACGTCGCCCTCCTCGCGGTGGGCCTTGAGATGCTCCTCGATGAGCCGCCGGTCCGGCAGGCAGTCATCGCCCGTGAACAGGATGAGCCGACCCTTGGCCTCCCTCACCCCCAGGTTGCGGGCGGCGGCGGGGCCCTTGGCGTCCTGCCGGAGCTGCCGGAGCCGCCCCGCGGCGAGGCGGGCGCTCTCCTGGATCACCTGCGGGGTGTCATCGGTCGAGCCGTCGTCCACCACCACGATCTCGTAGCTGCCCGCCGGCGCGCTCTGCTCCAGCAGGCCGGCGAGCGTTCGCCGCAGGAGTTCGCTCCGGTTGTGTGTCGGCACGACCACGCTTATCTTCACGGCACCACCTTCCCGCCGCCTGTCTGCCCGCCCCTGCTATACCCCAGCCGCCGCAACACCCCCCAGCCGGCGCGCGCCACCGCCGCCGACAACCGGTACAGCCGCCGCGAGGTGACCCGGTCCAGCTCCGCCGCCAGTTCTGCCAGCCGCTCCTCCAACTCGCGGCCTCTGCGCTCCGCGGCCCGCGCCCACTCCTCGGCCTCTCGCGCCCAGTCCGCCGCGCGCTGGGCCTCGTAGGCGCGGTCGGCCGCCAGTCGGGCCACCCAGTCGGCATGCTGCCGGAGGGCGGCCGCGGCCGCCGCCTCTCGCCCAGGCTCGGCCCGCGATTCGTGGATGGCGACAGCGAGCCGGTAGCCCTCCAGGGTCCGCTCCGCCGCGCGCTCCCAGGTGAAGCTGTGGCGGATGTGCTCGCGGAGCCGCTCCGACCGCGGGGCCTCGTAGGCCGCCAGCACGGCCGCCCGGATGGAGCCGATGTCCCGCGGATTGCAGTACCAGGCCATGTCGCCGAGGTAGTCGCGCGCGGAGCCCCGGTCGGTCGAGACCACGTTGCACCCCGCGGCCGCCGCCTCCAGGCTCACCAGCCCCGGGACCTCGAACCAGCTAGGCAGAGCGTGCACCTTCGCGGCGGCGTAGGCCGAGGCCAGCTCCTCCTGGGGCAGCGCGTCCAGGAACACGACGCGCTCGTCCGCGTAGCGCCGGCAGAGCTCGCGGTACTCCTCCGGGTTAGCCTGCCCCACGATCACCAGAGAGATACCCGTTCCTCGCAGGGCCGCCACCAGCCCAAGCTGGTTCTTGCGCGTCTCCACTCGGCCAGCGCACATGACGAAGTCGCGCAGGCCATAGCGGGCGACGAAGCGCTCCGGCCGCGCCTCGAAGAACATCCCGCGGACGCCGTGCGGCACCACCACCGTCCGCGTCAGGTCCATCCCAAAGGTGCGGCTGAGGTACTCCGCGTCGGACTGCGCGTTCGGCAGGTACACGGTCGCCCAGTCCACGACAAGCTGCCGCTGGAGGTGGCGCAAGGCCCGCCGCCGCTCCTCGATGGGGTCCTGGGGGGGCGCGGGGCGCGGCTCGGGCGCTCCCTCGGCCGGGTCGGGCAGGTGCCAGTAGTCGGGATCGCCCCACTCCATGAACTCGCTCATGTCGGTGTGCACCGGAGAGAGGGCGATCGGCCGGCCCTGCGCCAGCGCGTTCAGGCAGTGTCGGTACGCCTCCTCGGGCCGGTCCAGGTTGATCGCGTGCACTAGGTCGTAGGGGCCCAGGTCGGGCGACTGCTGCGCGCTGAGATCCACCGTGACGCCCTGCCCGCGCAGGGCCCGCTGCACCTCCTCCAGCTGGAGCACATCGCCGCCTGGCCGCTCGCGGTAGTCCGGCCGGGTCTGCATGAGCACCCGTGGGTTCGCCGCTTCCGGCCCGCCTGCCGCCGGGGCGACTCTGTGCGCGACGTGCGCGCGGCCCACTGCCGCGTCGCCCGCCAGAACACGCCCAGCCAGCTCTGCCGACAGCCTGGCCGCCTCCCGCAGCTCGCTGCGCGTGCCGGCCAGCGCCGCGGCCGCCGATGCGCGATCGCTCAGCAAACGCTCACAGGAGGAGAGCGCTCGCTCGACATCGAGGTCATCGGCGGAGATGACGTGCTCACCCAGCCCTGCCGCTGCGGCGAACTCCTCGACCTTCCGGCCGTAGGAGATGGCGAGGAAGGGCGTGCCGGCGCTCAGCGCCAGCACGAGCGCGTGGAGCCGCATGGCGACCACCAGGTCGCAGCGCGACATCAAGGCCGCCAGCTCCGGCGGCGAGGTCGGCGGCTCCAGCGTCACGGCCGCCCCTTCCGCTGCCGCCGCCGCCCGCTCCAGCACCACGCGGTCATCGTCATACATCCGCTGGAGGGGCAGCAGCAGCACGGCGCCCCCCAGGCGCTCTCGCACCCCGCGGATCAGCGCGCCGGCGCGCGCGATCAGCCGATCCAGCTCGTCCCCTCGCTCCTCGGCCGCGGACTCCGGCCCGGCGAAGCGGTACCACGGCCGGAGATTCACCGCCACCCATGGCCGAGGTAAACCGGCCGCGCCGGCGCGTCCCAGAACCGCGTCAGCGGCCTCCGTGGCGGCCGGCTCGACCACCACTGCCGGGTCGGCCGAGATGTGCACGCGCGTCGGCGGCACCCCGCAGGCGCCCAGGACCTCCCGCGAACCGCAGTCCCGCACGGTGATCGCCTGCGCCTGCTCGCACAGGAAGCGTGCCGCGCGCCGCGCCGCCTCGGTGTGCAGCGGCCCCGCCCCTGCGCCATACAGCATCACCGGCCGCCCCGCAGCCCTCGCGGCGGCGGCGATCTTGGCGAGCTCGTACAGCCACTGACGATCGGGCGGGTCGGTGAGGAAGCGCCGCAGGTCGGCGTCGTAGCCGAAATCATAGAGCATCCCGCCGCCGCCCAGCACCACCAGCGCGGCGTCCTCGATCGCTCGCGCGAGCTCGGCCCGCGCCTCATACGACAGGGCGCGGGCCCCAAAGGGGGACGTGACCCCTGCCAGCTCCGGTCCCCCGGCGACGACGACGGGCCGCCCGGGGGCCGCCTCGCCGAGCTGGGTGAGCATCCCCCAGAGGATGGCGTCGTCCCCGAGGTTCGTGAAGCCGGCCGCGCCGCAGATGAGCACGTGCTTCACAGCGCCGCCTCCACCGCCTGGCGCCCGTGCAGCCTCTCGTGCACCGCCAGGTTCTGGGCCACGTGACAGCAGGCGTGGAAACACATGCAGGCGGGTGGCGCCTTCCGCGTCCTGGGCAGCGCCATCGCCTGCTGCCTCGCCCGCTGGTAGGTCCTGGAGTTCCAGATCGCGGCGAAGCCCTCCTCGCGCAGGTCTCCCAGGGGCCGCGAGCAGTGGCAGCAGAAGAATACCCGCCCATCCGCCAACACCAGCGCGAAGTCGTGCCCCATGTAGCAGGGCACCCGCTCGTACACCGACCGCGTCCCCGCCTCGCTCGCCCCCGCGAGCAGGGCCTCGAGGTTCGTCTGGATCCCCAACTCGGCGGCCAGCGCGGCCGCCTCGGCCACCTGCCGCCTGACCGCCGGCCAGTCCTCCGACCTGGGGAGCAGCAGCTCGTTCAGCTCCTCACTCGGGGGCAGGGTCAGCCGGCCCATCTGGATCAGCATGAACCACGCCGCGCGCGCCTGGGCCGCAGCCCGCACCATCTCCACGATCTCGCCCATGTTCAGCCGCGTCAAGACCGCCGAGTACTCCACCTCGACGCGGCGCCTCGCCTGCGCGTCCGCGTACTCGGCCATCTCCCGCAGGCGGCCCACTATCCGCTCCAGGGTGGCCGGCTCCGCCCCCGGGTGCATCTGTGCATAGGTGGCGGGGGTCCCCGCGTTGATGCTCACATGCATCCGGAGCAGCCCGATATCCACTAGATGCCGAGCGCGCTCCTCCGTCAGCAGGGCGGCGTTGGTCGCCAGCGTGACCCGGAAGCCGAGCTCGCGCGCGAGCCCGATCATGTCCATCCCGTCGGGGTGAACCAGCGGCTCCCCGCTCCCGCAGATGTCCACCGCCTCCGTCCCCATCCGCCGCAGGTCGCCCAGCAGGCGAGCGAACGCCTCCCAGGACAGGCGCGGCAGCTCCGACTCCCGGTGCTGCGGGTCCACCGCCGGATTGTGGAACGGGCACATGAGGCAGTGGTAGTTGCAGGCCGCCGTGATGCCGACCTGCACCAGCTCCGGGCCGCGCCGGGGCCTGCGGCGGTAGGCGCGCCTGGCCCGCAGCCTACCCAGGGCAGCCGTCACACGGCCCGGCCCCCGCGCCCACAGCCGACGCGGCGCCCCCGCGAGCTCACGCCGCGCCACCTCGCCGAGTGGGCGACCGGCCAGGTCGTCGCCTACCTCCCAGTTCCTCCGCACCCGCGCGCCAGACAGGCGGGCCGCCAGCAATCCCTTCCACAGCGTCGGCCGGCCTGCGTAGGCGGCCCCACCCGCGAGGAGGACGAGGTCCGCCGCTGCGGCGCGGACGCGCCGCAGCGCCTGCCACGCGGACATCCCGCTGGTGCAGATGGCCTCATCGGCCGCCGCGCGCACCTGGGCCTCCCCCTCCGCGGAGGCGAGCATGACCGACACCCGCGCCTGGGGCCAACGCTCTCGAACCCGCCGCAGCAGCGCCAGGAACTGGTCCGCCGGCAGCAGCCGGATGAGCAGCACCCCGGCCGGCGGCCGGCCGAGCGTCTCCGCCTCCCGGGCCCTGCCCGCCACACCGGAGGTGTGGAGCCACAGCGCTGCCAGCGCCAGCCAGGCCAGCGCGAGCGGCGCCACGAGGAAGCGATCCACTATCGTCCACAGCAGCACCGGCGGCCCCCGCCTCATCCCCAGGCGGTAGCAGTAGTCGGGCGAAGGGACGAGGACCTTGTGTCGCGCGCCGCTCAGCAAGCCGAGGATCCGGTTCCGCCACCCCCCTCCCGCCATCGGGATCAGGACCGCGTCGAAGCGCCCGCGGCGGATCTCCCAGAGCCCCGCCGGCCGACGCAGCTCGCTCACCTCCACGCCCGGGAACAGCCGGCGCGCCGCCTCCTTCGCTCCCCCCGGGCCTGGCACGACGAGGAGACGCCGCACCCCCGCGTCTCGGAAGTCCTGGCCCGTCACCCGCTCGCGAAAGGAATCGAGCGCATAGCCGGCGAGGTATCGCACGAGGTCCCTCACCGCTTGCCCCCTGCCACTGCGGCCAGCACCCCCTCGAGCCGCTTGGCCAGACGCTCGTTGTCATGGTCGCGCGCGGCCCGCGCGCGGCCCGCCTGGGAGAGCCGCCGCTGAAGGGCCTCATCGCCGAGCAGCCTCACCAACTCCTCGGCGAAGCGGTCGCGCCCGTCCGCTACCAGCAGCTCCCGCCCTGGGATTGCCTCCAGGCCCTCCGCCCCGCGCGGGGTCGTCACCACAGGAAGCCCGGCGGCCATCGCCTCGATCACCTTCGTCCGCACGCCCGCGCCGAGGCGCACTGGGGCGGCCAGGGCCGCGCTCCGTGCCATCAGTTCACCGAGGTCCGGCGCCCAGCCCCGTAGCTCGATGCTGCGGTCTCGCTCCACAGCCGCGAGCACCTGAGGCGCCGCGCGCCCCAACTGCTCCCGCGCCTCGCGGCCGGCCACGATCAGCCGCGCGCCGGCCGCCCTGGCCCTCACCCGCGGCCAGATGTCCCGGCACAGGTGGATGAGCGCGTCCAGGTTCGGGAAGTGCTCCATGTGCCCGACGAAGAGCACCGTGCCGGGCTCGGGCCGCCGCCCGCCCGAATCATACCGGTCTAGATCAGCGCCGGGCGGCACCGCGGTCACGGCCGCCTCGGCCGCCACCCGCCGGATGATGCGCGCGTCGTGCTCGGACACCGCGATCACCCGCTGAGCGCGGCGAAACAGCGCCACCTCGTAGCGCAGCATCCGCGCCCACTCCGCCCGCGCCCTGAGCCGTGCGAGCCCGGACGTCGCCGGGATCAGCCGGCGGTGGACTACGAATGAGATGTCGAGCGCGGTGACCACCCATGGCACGGCGCCGACGAACCTGCGGTACTGCGCCATGTTGGTGCTCAGGAACAGCACCACCTCGGGGCGAACCGAACGAGCGACCGCTTGCACGTCCGCCGCCACCTCCCGCGAATAGAACTCCGCCACCCACCGGGGCGTCTGCGCGATGGAGGCATACCCGTGCGGCTCCGGCCGGCGCAGGCGCACGCGAACCGCGACGCAGTGGCGCGCCAGCTCCTCGGCCCCCGCCTCCTCCCCCTCCCGCTCGCAGAAGCCCACGAAGGCGACCGTGTGGCGCGGCGCGAGCCGCCGCAGCCACGACCAGACCATGGCGTGGCCACCGGCCGCGGGCGGGTAGGGGACGAACGGGCTGACGAAGAGTATCCTCACCCTCTGACCCCGACGTCGGCAGCCTCCGGCCGGGAGATGGCGAGGATCTCCCTGTCGCCGAGGTCGCCCCGCCGCCGCTCGGCCCAGCGCCTCTGCAGCGCCCGCGGCAGCAGCGCCAGCGCGCGCAGCGCGGCGCGGCACATCGTCGCCTCCCCGGAGGGAAGCTCCCGCGCTAGGCGGGCGCACACGTATACGAGGTGCTCGGCGAGCATCCCTGGATCGTGGACGTTCTTCCAGACGAAGAGCAGCGCGTTCCGCAGGAACATCTCGTTCGCGTAGGCGTCGCCGAAGCGCCGGCCGATCCAGGCCCGCCGCTGGTGGAGCGCGGACGCCCGCGGCTCCAGGAGTGACCGCCAGCCCCGCCTCCAGGCCCGGTAGCCGAGCTCGGTGTCCTCCCAGTACAGCGGTCTGTACATGACCTCGAGGCCGCCGAGCGCGTCATAGCGGGCCCGATGGAAGATGGAGCAAGCGCCGCTGGCATAGAGGATGGGCCCCGGCTCCGCGCCCGGCGGGGCGTAGCGCGGCTCGAGGATGCCGCAGAAGTCGCCCACCGCATTGCCGGTCTCCACCTGCGAGCCGCCCGGCATCTCGATGCGCGAGCAAACCGCGAAGGTGTCTGGTCGGGAGAAGTGCGGCAGCATCGCCCGCAGGAAGCCCGGCCGCACCTGGACATCGCTGTTGATAAGCGCGAACAGCGGCGTGTAGCTAGCCGCCACCCCAGCCCTCACCGCGCCCGCGAAGCCGCGGTTGCGCGGCAGGCGCACTACCCGCACACTAGGGTAGGCCCGCCGCACGTACTCGGCGGTGCCGTCGGCGCTCGCATCATCCACCACCAGCACCGGGTGCTCTCGTCCCGCCTCCGCCAGCAGCGGGGGCAGACAGAAGTCCATCAGCGCCCGCTGGTTGTAGGTCGGCACGATGAAGGTCGTCTCGCTCCCCGCGGGCGGGCCGGGGTCAGGCGGGGCCGCGGGCAGAGGCGCCAGGCGGCGCGCCGCGTCCACCAGCGTCAGCGCCGCCACCGCACAGCAGTAGGCCACTGACAGCAGGCCTGCGAGGGCCACCCTGGCCCACCAGCGTGGGCTCGCCGGCTCGACCTCGGGCAGCCGCACGCGGTACCAACGCCCGCCCCGGCCGCGGGCGAGCACGTCGGGGGCGCCGGAGAGAAGCGCGGTGAGCTTCTCGCGCCGTCGCCCCTCGCCTGTCAGCAGCAAGCAAGCGACGTCATACCCCCGCCGCCGCGCCGCGCGCACCCCGCCAGGCGCGCCGGGGGCGCCAAGGGTGTCCAGCAGCAGGCCGGGGGCCGCGCGGCGCAGTTCCGCCTCCGCGGCGCGCCGCGGCCCCTTGTCGCCGGCCCCGGCCAGCAGCGCCCGGCGCCAGCCCGAGGCGGCGACCTCCTCCAGGCGGACCTCTGTGAGAAACACGTTGGCCGCCGTCCTGATGAGGTCGGACCGGCCGCTCATCCCGAGCCCTGGCGCAGCCTCGCCTCGCGCGCCCGCTGCTCGCCCTCGGCCACCACCCGCCGGTAGGCCGTGATCACCTCCTCACAGCCGGTGTCGGCCACCATGTTGCCGCTGTCCAGCCAGAGGGCGCGGTCGCACAGCTTCAGCAGGGCGTTGAGGTCGTGGGAGACGACGAAGAAGGTCTTGCCCTGCTCCTTGAGGCTCATCAGCTTGTCGAAGGACTTGTGCTGGAAGTGCTCGTCGCCCACGCTGAGCACCTCGTCAATGAGGAGCAGGTCAGGATCGAGGTGGACCGCGACCGAGAAGCCGAGGCGCACCATCATGCCGGTGGAGTAGGTCTTCAGGGGCGCCTCCATCACGTCCTCGAGCTCCGCGAACTCGACAATGTCGTCGTAGCAGGCCCTGATCTCGCGCCGGCCCAGCCCCAGCAGGCTCGCGTTGAGGTATACGTTCTCCCGGCCGGTCAGGTCCGGGTGGAAGCCTGTGCCAAGCCCGAGCAGCGGGCAGATGCGGCCGTTCACCTGCACCCGGCCGAGGGTCGGCTTCAGCACCCCGGCCAGCAGCCCGAGGAGTGTGCTCTTGCCCGATCCGTTGGGGCCGATCACCCCGATCGTCTCCCCCGGGCCCACCGAAAACGAGAGCCCCTTGAGCGCCCAGAACTCCTCATAGCCCGTCTGGCCGCGCAGGAACGCCAGCACCGCCTCCTTCAGGGTGGTCACACGCTGGTGGGGGCGCCGATACTGCTTCCAGAGGTCAACAACCTCGATGACGTTCACAGGCCCAGCTCACCCGCGCTCCGCAAACAGATCCGCCAGCCGGTTGAACACCAACTGGCCCGCCACCGCCACGACCACCGCGATCAGCACCGCGGCGACGACGTAGCACCCGATCGGGTACTGCGCCCGCAGCGCGGCCTCCATCGCCGGCTCCCCGGGCACCATGATCGGGTTCTCCCCCCCGTGCAGGAGAGCGCTCCGGTACCCGAGGATGCCGATCGCCACCGGGTCGGCAAGGTAGGCCATCTTGATCGCCGGCAGGGCGTGCTCCAGCATCCTCACCAGCCAGTTCTCCCCCGCCATCTCGACGCGGCGCAGGACCATGAACACCGGATACAGCACCGGCGTGAGGAAGAACCACAGCCCCATCAGGTTCCCGATGATGAACTTCACGTCGGCGTAGAACACGCTCCAGGCGGCCAGCATAGTGGACAGCCCGTAGGCGAACACCGCGATGAGCGCGGTGGAGGGGATCACCAACAGCCAGTACACATTGACATCCACTCGCCAGGCCGCGAACAGGCCCAACAGGACCACGAAGGCCAGCCCCAGATGAATGAGGTTCGACATCAGCGCCGAGAGCGGCAGCAGGGCGCGCGGGAAGTAGGCCTTCTTCACGAGCGCCATCTCCTGAGTCACGCAGGCGGTGCTGTCCAGCACGGTCTGGGAGAAGAACAGCCAGGGCAAGAACCCGGTGATGAGATAGGCCATGTAGTTCGGCTCCGGGTTCTGGAGGATGATCTTGAACACGAACCACCACACCCCGATCTGCATCAGCGGGTTGAGCAGGGACCAGAAGAAGCCCAGCACCGAGTTCTTATAGCGGACCTTGAGGTTGCGCCGTATGAGGTTCCACAGCACCTCCCGGTAGCGCCACAGTTCGCGGAGATATGTCATCGTGTCCCGAGGGGCAGAAGGAGTCCGGCCCGATTATACACCGCCCGGCCCGCCAGCGTCAATTTCGGCGCCGCGGCCCCCGGCTCCCCCGCGGCAGGCGTTCGCCCCGCCGCTGCGAATCTAGCCCCCATGCCGCCGCCCACCATCGCGCGCCTGCAGCTCATCCTCAGCGCCCTCCTCTGGAGCACCAACGGCGTCTTCCTGAAGAGCCTCCCCGGTGTCCACTGGCTGGCCATCGCGGGGGTGCGCTCGCTGTTCGCCTGCCTCCTCTTCCTGCCCGGCCTGCGCCTGGCTCGCCCGCCCGCGCGGCTGCTCGCGCCGGCGGTGCTCCTCTATGCCGTCGTGGTCAGCGCGCTCATGGGCTCCATGCAGCTCGGCACCGCCGCCCAGGGCATCTGGCTCCAGTACATCGCCCCCGCCCTCGTCGCGCTCTGGACCTGGCTCGTCCTGCGCCAGCGCCTCCGCCCCGCCGAGACCTTCGCCGCCCTGCTCACGGGGCTGGCCGTCGGGCTCATAGTCACCGGGGGCGAGGGCCGCGCCCACCAGCAGTCCCTCCTCCTGGGCATCAGCAGCGGCGTCGCCTTCGCCGCCTTCATCCTGGTGCTCAAGGCCATCGGCCCCACCTCCCCCTCCGCTATCCACCTGTGGACGAATCTGGGCGCCGCCGCGCTGCTGCTTCCGGCCGCGCTCGCCCTCCGGGTCCCCCTCCCCGGCGCCCCCCGCGAGATCGCGCTCCTTGCCGGCATGGGCGTTGGGCAGCTCGCCCTCGCCTACCACTTCTTTCAGCGGGGCCTGGCGCAGACCCGCGCGGTCGAGGCCGCCATCATCATCCTCCTCGAGCCAATCCTCAACCCCATCTGGGTCTACTTGCTCATCGGTGAGATCCCCTCGCCCCGCGTCATCGCGGGCTGCGCGCTCATCGCCTGCGCGCTCATCTCCTTCGCCATCACCGCCGCGCCCGGCAACCGCGCCCCGCGCGAGCCCGGCCGCCCCGAAGCCTGAGCGCCGGCCGCGCCTCCTGGAGGACCCGCCTCCTGCTGCTCGAACAGGCGGGGCGAGGACCGCAGGAGGACCACCATGCCTGATACGCTCCGCCGCCTCAGCCCGGCCGGCATCCGCGACGTCACCATCGAGGGCGGCTTCTGGGGCCCCCGCCTGGCCCTGAACCGCACCGCCACCCTCCCCCACATCGAGCGCCAGCTCGAGCGGGTCGGCACCCTTGACGCCTGGCGGCTGAAGGGCCGGCCACGGCCGAACGAACACGTCCCGCAGTTCCGCGATTCCGACGTCGCCAAGTGGTTCGAGGCCGCCGCCTACTCCCTCATGACTCACCCTGACCCTGCCCTCGAGAGGCGCCTCGACTCCCTCGTCAACTTGCTCGCGAGGGCGCAGTGGGAGGACGGCTACCTGAACACCTACTACACGCTCGTCGAGCCGCGGAACCGCTGGACCAACCTGCGCGATATGCACGAGCTCTACTGCGCCGGCCACCTGATCGAGGCCGCCGTCGCCTACCACGCCGCTACCGGCAACACGCGCTTCCTCGAGATCATGTGCCGCTGCGCCGACCACATCGCCGCCACCTTCGGTCCCGGCCGCAACCAGAAGCGGGGCTACCCGGGGCACGAGGAGATCGAGCTCGCGCTCGTCAAGCTCTACCGCGCCACCGGCGAGCGGCGCTACCTCCGGCTGGCGGAGTTCTTCATCAACGAGCGCGGCCGCCGGCCGCACTACTTCGAGCAAGAAGCCAAGGCGCGCGGCGAGACGCGGCCCCCCTGGGCGGGGCTTGACTACTTCCAGGCTCATCTCCCCGTGCGGGAGCAGCAGACCGCGGAGGGACACGCGGTCCGCGCCATGTACCTGTTCAGCGCCCTCGTGGACGTCGCCGTCGAGACCGGCGACCAGACGCTCCTCGCGGCCTCCCGGCGCCTGTGGAGCAATGTCACCGGCCGGCGCATGTACCTCACCGGTGGGGTGGGCTCGAGCCGCCACGGCGAGCGCTTCACCTTCGACTACGACCTGCCCAATGACAGCGCCTATGCCGAGACCTGCGCCGCCATCGGCCTGGTGCTGTGGTCCCACCGCATGCTCCAGGTCGAGGACGACGGCGAGTACGCGGATGTCATGGAGCGGGCGCTCTACAACGGCGTGCTCAGCGGCGTCTCCGCCGACGGCGTGGGCTTCTCCTATGCCAACCCCCTGGCCGTCCACCCCCGGCCCGGCGGCGACCACCCCACCGGTTTCGCCCCCGAGCGCCAGGAATGGTTCGTCTGCCCCTGCTGCCCGCCCAACCTCGCCCGCCTGCTGGCCTCCCTCGGACAGTATGCCTACTCGACCGGCCCCCGCCAGGCGAGCGTTCACCTGTACCTTCAGAGCGCGGCCGACCTCGAGGTCGCGGGGCAGCGGGTCGCGCTGACCCAGCGCACCGACTACCCGTGGCAGGAGCGCGTGCGCATCAGCGTCGAGCCGGAGCGGCCCGCCGCCTGGACGCTCGCGCTGCGCATGCCGGGCTGGTGCGCCGAGCCGCGCGTGGCCGTCAACAGCGAGCCCCTCGACCTGCGGGGCGTAGTGCGCAAGGGCTACGCGCGCCTCCGGCGCAGGTGGAGCCCGGGCGACCGGGTGGAGGTGACGCTGCCCATGAAGGTGGTCCGCGTCGAGGCCCACCCGCGGGTGTGGATGAACGCCGGGCGGGTCGCGCTCCAGCGCGGGCCCCTCGTCTACTGCCTGGAGCAGGCGGACAACGGGCCCCAGCTCGACGATGTCGCGCTCCTCGCGGACCGGCCTCTGCGCGCCGCCTATGATCGGGAGCTGCTCGGCGGCGCGGTGGTAATCACGGGGCGCGGCCGCCGCCGGGACGCCGGGCGGTGGGGCGAGGCACTCTACCGCCCGGGGCCGACCAGGCGCGCGGCAAGCCGCGTGCGGGCCATCCCCTACGCCCTGTGGGGCAACCGGGGCGTCGGCGAGATGCTGGTCTGGGTGCAGGAGGGCTGAGTG
>CAYLPT010000121.1:0-8186 GCA_964385645.1 uncultured bacterium | reverse complement strand
ACGAAGACCTTGGGGTAGCCCCAGATGCCGAGGGGCTTCGTGTTCTGGCACCAGATGCGCTCGCCCTGGAAGCGCCACCCGCGCCGGCCGGCGCGGCGGCCGATGCGCCGGCAGAGGTCCCAGGCGAGAGTCCTCACCTCGCCCTCCGGGTCGCGCAGGTTCTGGGCGATCACCACAAGGTGTCCCTCATCCTTCACACATCGCCTGAGGGCGTCGAACACCCGCCCGAGGGCCTCGATGAAGTCGGAGTAGTCAGAGATGTTGGCGAGGTCGGCGGGGTCGTCCGAGTAGGTGGTGTCGAGGCCGGCGGCGGCGCGCCGCTTGTGCTTGGAGAAGACGCCGCCGCGGCTCGTGGAGAGCATGCGCCAGTAAGGTGGAGAGGTGATGGCGAGGTCGAACCGGGGCAGGCCGCGGTGGAAGCTGACGCCGGCCGCCTCGAGGTCCGGGCGGTGGGGGCGCCAGAACTCCGCGCGGGCGAGGCCGCGGGCGTCGGCGCGGATGACGGTCTGTGGGGGGGAAAGGTTGGCGGCGCGCGCCCGGGCGGCGCGGGCGTAGCGCTCGCTGAGCTCGATGCCGACGCCGAGGCGATGCTCCTCGGCGCAGGCCACGAGGGTGGCGCCGGAGCCCAGGAAGGGATCGAGCACGGCGCCGCCGCGCTTGGTGAAGAAGCGCAGGAATTGGGCGACGACCTCCTCGGGAAAGCGGGCGGGGTGGAGCTCGGTGGGCTTGTTCCGCCAGTACCGCGGGGAGTCGCAGATGAACCAAGTGCGGGTGAGCTTGATCCACTCGGCGCCGGTGAGGTCGTTGAGTTGGTTCTTGGCGCGTCCCATGGTGCCAATTGCTGGCATGGGGCTTCGGCGGCGCGCCGGGCGCCCCCTGCCGCGGCTGTGGGGCGAGCACGTCTCCGCATGCGCGCCGCCTCTTGTTAGGGCAGCCGCCCCGCCTGCCCCGCGCCAACGCCGCGCGGCGTTCGGAGACCCCGCCCTACAGGCGCGAGCGCGTGTCCTGGGTCAGGAGCTGGCGGAGGCGGGTGTAGCGCCGGGCGGGGCGGTTGTTGCGCACGGCGGTCCAGATGGCCTGGCGGTCGCCCACGAAAACGCACTTGCGCCGGGCCCGCGTCAGCCCGGTGTAGAGGAGGTTGCGCTGGAGCATGATGTACTGGCTGGTGTGGCAGATGAGCACGACCACCGGATACTCGCTGCCCTGGGCCTTGTGGACGGTCATGGCGTAGGCGAGCTCCAGGTCATCCAGCTCCTCGTACTCGTAGGAGGCGGTGAGGTCCGGGAACTGGACGACAAGGGTGCGGGCGGCGGGATCCACGCTTAGGACGGTGCCGACATCCCCGTTGAAGACGTCCTTGGAGTAGTCGTTGACCATCTGGACGACGCGGTCGCCCTCCCGGAGGCATTTCTCGCCCCGCTTGAGCTCGCGGCGGCTGGGGTGGGCGGGGTTGAGCGCGGCCTGGAGCACCGAGTTCAGCCGTATGGTGCCTAGCAGGCGCTTGTTCATAGGGGTCAGCACCTGAATCTGCGCCGGGGCGAAGCCCTGGGCCGGCAGCTCCTCGCGCAGCAGCCGAACCACCCGCGCCACCAGGGCCTCCTGATCGTACTCGGCGAGGTGGATGCAGTCGTCGTCGGGGCGCGGGGGGGTGCGGAACTCGGGCGGCCGGCCGCTGTTGACGCGGTAGGCGTTCATGACGATCTGGCTCTCGCGGTCCTGCCGGAAGATCTCGCGCAGGCGCGCCACGGGGACCGCGTCGGACAGCAGCAGATCGCGCAGCACCAGCCCGGGGCCGACGGAGGGGAGCTGGTCCACATCGCCGACGAGGATGAGCCGCGCCGGGTCGGGCACCGCGCGCACGAGCGACCACATCAGCTCGAGGTCAATCATGGAGGCCTCGTCCACGATGACAACGTCGCCCTCCAGGGGCCGCTCCTCGTTGCGCCGGAACTCCCAGGCGACGGGGTCTATCTCCAGCAGGCGGTGGATGGTCTTGGCGGGCCGGCCGGTCACCTCGGCCAGGCGCTTGGCCGCGCGGCCGGTGGGGCTAGCCAGGAGCACCTGGCAGCCGGCGCCCTCGAAGATGTCCACGATGGCGCGCGTGACGGTGGTCTTGCCCACCCCGGGCCCCCCGGTGAGCACCAGGGTCTTCTCGGTGAGGGCCAGGCGGACGGCCTCCGCCTGCTGGCGGGAGAGCGTGGTCTCGCCGACCGCCCGGCTGCCCTCCAGCCAGGCGGCGAGGGCCTCCTCGGTGGGCCGGACTGAGGGCTCGGCGCCGCGGAGTCGGCGCAGGTGTCTGGCGACCTCGTGTTCGGCGCGCCAGAGCCGGGGTGAGTAGACGGCGGTGACGACGCCGTGGCTGGGCTCGGTGGGGGTGAACCTGATGTCTACGCCCTCCTCGACGACCGCCCAGCCGCTGGCGATGAAGGCGTCGTAGGCCGCCTCGAGCGAGTCGGGGTCCCCGGACTCCAGGGCGCGGCCGGCCTGCTCGAGCAGCTCGGCGCGGGGCAGGAAGCAGTGGCCCTGGAGGGCGGCCTGTTCGAGGGCATAGGCGAGGCCGGCCTGGAGTCGCAGGGGGGAGGTGATGGGCATGCCGAGGGTGCGGGCGATGCGGTCGGCAGTCTTGAAGCCGATGCCCGGGACCTCCATGGCGAGCTGGTAGGGGTTCTCCTCGACCACGGCCGGGGCGCGGGCGCCGAAGTGGCGGTGGATGCGGATGGCCTGGGCGGCCGTGATCCCCATGCCCTGGAGCTGCGCTAGCACGCCCTGTTGGTCAGCCTCGCGGTGAGCGCGCCACGCCTCGCCGATCTCACGGGCCTTCTTCTTGCCGATGCCCTTGATCTCGGCGAGGCGCTCGGGCTCCTCGTCGAGGATGCGGAGGGTGTCCTCGCCGAAGAGCTTGACGATCTGCGCGGCGCGCTTCTTGCCAATCCCTTTGACCGCCCCGCTGGCGAGGAAGCGCTCGATCTCCTCACCCGTCATGGGCAGACGGACCTCGTAGCGGACGAAGCGGAACTGCTCGCCGTACTGGGCGTGCGTGGCCCACTCGCCCCACAGGCGGACCTCGAGCCCCTCGGCCGCCTGGGCGAGGTTGCCGACGACGCTGACGAGTTGCCCGGCGCCCTCGTAGCCCTCGCCGACCCGCAGGCGCGCGACAGTCCAGCCGTCCTCCTCGTTGTGGTGGCGGACCTGCTCGACGACGCCCCCGAGCTCCCGGGGCTGCTCCCCGCTCTCCACGCCCTCGCTCATACCGGAGCATGTTCGACGCGAGGCGCGCGCGACCTGCCGGGAGGGCCTCTCACACCACCTCCACGACCTCCCCCTCCCCCGCCCCCAGCCACTCCTCGACAATGCGAAGGACTTCCTCGCGGGTCAGCTCCTTGCCGCGCAGGGCGGCCTCCAGGTCCTTGAGGTCCCGGCGCCGCGCGGTCGGTCGGGCGAGCTGGGCGCGCAGCCACTCGAGCACGGGGTCGCTGAGGAGATCGCGCAGCCCGGTCGGGGGCGTGTCCGGGTCGGCGGCGAGCAGGCGCGCGATCGCCGTTTGTATGGCTCGCTCGGGGCAGCCGCGGAGGCGGCGGGTGAGCAGTCCTCGGTGCGCGGCGAGCTGGTCGCGCTGGCTGGCGATGGCGGCGCGGGCCTGGGCCTCGAGCTCGCCGGCATCGGGAACCTCGACCGGCTCCCCGAGCGCGAGGCCGCAGGTGGGGCAGATGACGCTCCCCCCAGGCAGTGGGTCGCCAGAGAGACAGCGCTTGCCGATGGCACGGGCTAGCATGGCCTCGACGGGCGCTGCCTGCTCGGGGGCGAGGCCGGCGCGGGCGAAGCGACGCACCGCCTCCACTGTGGTGGACTGGCGGAGCGCGGCGAGGGCCGCGAAGCGGCCCGCGGCGTGGACCTGCGCGTGCCAGGCCAGGTAGTGGCGCCGGTAGGCGGAGAGCCAGCGCTCGCCGTCAGCTTTCACCCCGGGCCAGTCGGAGATTAGCCGCTCCGGAGACCGGAGGGCGGCGAGGAGGGCCTCGCGCTCGCGGGCGAGAAGGGAGCCCTGGGGGCAGCGCACGCGGGGGTCAGCGACGAGCCGGTGAAGCGCGGCGGCCTCGGCCAGGCCCTGTTCGAAGAAGCGCTCGCAAGCGCGCCACGCGGAGAGGTCGCGGGCGACCTGGGTCAGACCACCGGGGAGCCGCCCGACCGCCGCAACAAGCCGGCCCAGTCCGGCCCAGGAGGTGAGCGAGGGGTCTGCGTGGTGCGCGACAGCCTCTGCTCTGGCGAGCGCCTGGTCGGCGGCCCCCCAGGCCTCGCGCGGTGTCGCCGTGGCCTCGGCGGCGCGGCCGATGAGCGCCCGCAGGGCGGGGGCGCTGTCGCGCAGCCGAGCGGCCCACGCGAGGAGGTCGCCCCAGGCTCGCTCCTGGGTGGGCAGGTCCCACTCCGGCGCGGCCTCACCGCCGACCGCCACCCAGAGCGCCCGCGCGGCCTGCGCCCCGGGGCCGGAGAGGGCCTCCGCGCGCATCAGGTAGGGCAGGTTGTCGCCGAGGGGCGCGGCGACCGCGTCCAGCCGCAGCGGCTGCAGGAACGCGTCTAGCGGGGTCAGGTAGCCGAGCCTGATGAGCGCGGCGATGAGCAGCTCGCTCTGCTCGCGCAGGCCCCACTCGGACTTGGCGAGCGCGCCCGCCAGCTCGCCATAGGTGATGACCTCGGCGGGCTCAATCTGGTCGCGCCCCAGGCGGGCTGGGGCGGCGCCGAGGGCGGCGGCGAGGAGCTCGCGGTGGGGCAGGGCGAGGCCGAGGTGGCGCCCCTCGCCGGCGATGAGGCCAAGCGGCCGGGCGTAGGCGTCGAGGTGTGCCTCCAGCGCGGAGGCGAGCGGAAGGTGCACCTGCCCGGGGCGGATGAACTCGTCGATGATCTGGTTGGTGTGGGCGCGGCCGGCGAGCCGGCGCGCGGGCGCCACCGAGCCATGCCGCGGGAAGAGCTGGGCGAAGATGGGCGCGAAGGTTTCGGCGAGGGTCTCCTCCCAGCGGCCGGCAAGCGCGGCGAGGCGGTCGGGTGGCAGGAGCTCGGCGCCGCCGGCACGGAGGACTCGCCCCTCGTGGTAGGCGCGGCGCAGCGTGCGCGCCAGCTCCGCCTGCGAATGCTCCCAGCGCGCGCGGAGGTTCTCCTGCAGCTCTCGGTCGCGCCGGCCGGCGAACGTCGGGTCCGCAGCCATGCGGGCGAGTGCGGCGTGCTCGAGGAGGTGATCCCTTTCGGCCGCGGTGAGCTCCCGCGGCACCCACACCAACAGCGCCTGCCCGAAGCGGCCGGGCAGGCCTCCCGTTCGCTCCGACCAGGCCCGGTGCTGGCGGTCAGCGGGGACGGTCGGGAGCGCGAGGAACAGCCAGCCGTCCTCCTTTGTGGTGGGCGAGGCGAGCGCGGCGGCGAGGTTGCCGAGGTCGGCCGCGCTCAGCTCGGTGATGTCGCGGCACACGATGTTGACGAAGCGGCGGCCGTTGAGCCAGGGAACGGCGAGGCTGCGGGGCTCGGGCAGCGCGGCGAGCGGGAACCCGGGGTCCTGACAGGCCTCCAGGGCCGCCCGGGCGACGCGGCCGTCGGCCAGCGTGAGACCGGCGAGCAGCTCGGCGAGCCGGCGACGGATGCGCTCGGGGACGCCGGAGGAGATGTCGAGGAAGTAGGCATCCGCCTGATCACCCTCCGACCGCACGCGCTCCACGTACTCGCCCCGGCGATACAGCGTGCGCAGGAGATCCTCGAGCGCGCCCGGGCGCTCCCAGAGGTCTCGGCACTCCCCGCCGGCGAGGCAGTTGCGGAGGGCGCGCACGGACCACCGGAGGTTACCCAGCCCCAGCACCACGAGGGTGCGCGCGACCGCCTGGAGGCTCTGCTCGCAGCCGGGCGCGATGCGCGCGGCGTTCGCCATCACCGCGTCGTAGGCCTCGAGGTGACGGCGGCCGGACACGCTCATCGCGGCCTCATCCCGCAACAGGTCGAAGATAGCCTCCGGGGTGATGAGGGCGTCGGCCGGCCGGTCCAGCCACCCGCCCCGCTCGGCGCCCTCCTGGAGGATGGTCACGATGCTCCGCGTGCGTGACAGGCAGGCCTCGGCCGCCGCCTGGAGGGCCTGGAGGCAGAGCGGGTTGAGCGGGTAGCAGCGCGCCAGCTCGGTCTCGCTGAAGGGCTCCTCGCTCAGGGCCTGAGTGAGGTCGGCGTGGAGCCGCCGGGTGGTGTCCCTGAGGGCCGGCTCATCCCGCCGACGCACCAGGCGGTGCTCGATCACCCAGCCCAGCGCGGCGAGGTCGAGCGTGAAGCCGGGGCGGAAGCGGCCCCGCATCTGCCGGAGCGTGCGCCGGTCCACATCGCCGACCTCCTCGAGGCCGCGCTGCGTGACGCCGACCATCCAGCACCGCTCCAGCGCGGTGCGCTGCGCCAGGTACTGCAGGAAGGCGGCGTCCGCGTTCAGCGCCCGGCGGTCCTTGGCGGCCAGGAAGGCCCCGAGCTCGTCCAGCAAGATAACGGGGCCGTCGAGCTCATGCCGCTCCAGGGCGGCGCGCAGCGCGGCCCAGGCCTCCGCGCGGGAGCGGCGCCAGTCCAGCGGGAAGCCGGCCTGCTCGACGACGGCCAGAGCGGCCTCGGCGGCGCGGGAGGGCGCGCTGGCGGCCAGCTCCGCCCAGTCTTGGCTGCCGACTAGGCGGGCGGCGTCGTCGAGCTCATCGCTCAGGTGTGGGGCGACATAGCGGTCCACGAGCGCGAGCAGGTGAGACTCCTCGGTGAGCGCGAGGCGCAGGCCGTGCCGACGGGCGAGCTCGCGCTCGAGGCGAGACAGGACGATGTGCTCCAGGGGGTGGGTGGCCGTTGAGTACTCATCGAGGGCGATGGCGACGACGAGGCGCCGGGCGGGGAAGCGCTCGGCCGCGCGGGCGTAGCGGGAGTGTCGGGAGAGGAAAGCGGGCCAGGCGGCCTGGGGGTGGCCGGCGAGGAGGGCGATGACGGCCAGCAGGTGGGACTTCCCGGCGCCGTAGACGCCCTGGAGGAGGAAGGCGTCGCCGCGGGCCTCGGTGCGGCCCAGCGAGCGCACCATGGCCTCGAAGGCGCCTCGCGTCTGGGGGTCATCGAGGTGGTAGCCGGACAGGAGGTCGGCGGTCACCCCGTCGAGCGATTTCCCTTCCGCCAGGCTGTCCCTCGCCTGCTCCAACGACGCCAGCGAAACCACGGCTGGGGCGCGGGAGATGGAGATGAGATCGCCGACGCGCATTCCTCGCCCCTCCCGGCGCTCGGTTCCGCCCGGGGCGAGCTGGGTCCTGCCGCGAGGGCTCAGCGCGGGGCGTCGTCGCCGGCGGCGACGCGGGCGGCGAAGACTTGCTGCAGCCGACGCGTGATGGGGCCCGGGCGGCCGTCACCCACAGGGCGACCATCGAGCGCGATGACTGGGCAGATGTCGTGGCCGGTGCCGGCCAGGAGGATCTCGTCCGCCCCCCGGAAGCGGGCGAGCGCGACGCGCTCGAAGACGAGCGGCAGGCCCTCGTCGCAGGCGATCTCCTCGACGAACTCGCGGGTGATGCTCGGGAGCACCGCGGGCCCCGCTGGGGTGGTGAAGAGGGCGCCGCCCACGACCCAGAAGACGCTCGTGGAGGCGCCCTCGGTGATGAAGCCCTCCCCGTCCACCAGGATCGCCTCATCAGCGCCCTGGTGCTGGGCCTGGGTCTTGGCTAGGACGTTGGGGAGGAGATTGGTGGACTTGATGTCGCAGCGGCGCCAGCGCAGGTCGGGCGCGGTGATCGCGGGGACGCCCTCGGGGTCAACGCCGCGCAGGAGGGGGGCGATGTCGCGGACGGTGATGACGATGGTGGGACGCAGGCCGGGGAGGTAGACGTGGCTGCGGGGGGCGACGCCGCGGGTGATCTGGAGATAGAGGGCGGCATCGGGGAGGGCGCTGGCAGCATAGGCCTGGCGGATGGCGGCGCGCACCTGGTCGAGGTCCACGGAGGTGATGTCGAGGGCGGCGAGGCTGCGCTGGAGGCGGCGCAGGTGTCGCTCGAGGGCCCAGAGCCGGCCGGCATAGCTGCGGATGACCTCGTAGACGGAGTCCCCGAAGAGGAAGCCGCGGTCGTTGATGGAGACGAGCGCCTGGTCGGGTGGGACGAGGCGGCCGTTGAGCCAGATGGTGTCGGGCATGGGCGCGTCCTGGGCGGTGGTGGGAGGTGGGT
>CAYLPT010000120.1:0-10380 GCA_964385645.1 uncultured bacterium | reverse complement strand
GCCCAGCTCCGGGGGACCTACATCCTTGCGGAGAGCGCCCAGGGCCTGCTGCTGGTGGACCAGCACCGGGCCCAGGAGCGGGTGCTGTACGAGCGCTTTCAGCGCGCCCGCGCGGGCGCGCGCTCGCCCTCCCAGGGCCTGCTCACCCCCGCGGTCGCGCAGCTCGGGCCGCGGGAGGCCGGGGCGCTGGCCGAGCACCTGGGGGAGCTGGCCGCGCTGGGCCTCGAGACCGAGCCCTTCGGCCCCAACGCCTATCTGGTGCGCGCGCTCCCCGCGGAGCTCGCCGGCGAAGATCCCGCCGGGGTGCTGCGGGACCTGGCGGAGGACCTGGCCTCTGAGACGGGCGAGCGCTCGCTCGATCGGCGCCGCGAGCGTCTGCTGATCGCGCTCTCCTGCCGATCCGCCATCAAGGCCGGCGACCCCCTCAGCCCGGAGGAGGCGGCCGCACTGCTCCGGGCGCTGTCGGAGACTGAACGGCCCTACACCTGCCCCCACGGCTGGCCCATCGTGATGACCATCTCGAACCTCGAGATAGACCGCAAGTTCAACCGCTGAGCGATGCCAGACCACCTGCTCGTGATCGTGGGCCCGACGGCCTCCGGGAAGAGCGAGGTCGGGCTGCTAGCGGCCCAGGCGCTGGGTGGCGAGATCATCTCCGCGGACTCGATGCAGGTCTACCGGGGGATGGACATCGGGACCGCCAAGCCCACCCCCGAGCAGCGGGCCCGCGTGCGGCACCACCTGATAGATGTCGTCGAGCCCGAGCAGCCCTTCTCTGTCGCCGACTACCAGAGGCTCGCCTGGGCGGCGATAGACGATGTGTTCTCCCGGGGCCGGCAGCCCGTGGTGGTGGGGGGGAGCGGCCTGTACGTCCGCGCGTTGATCGGCGGCCTGCGGCTCGCCCTGGCGCCGCCCGACCCGGAGCTGCGGCGGCGGCTCGCGCGCCACGATGCGGCCTCGCTCCACGCCAGGCTGAGTGCGGTTGATCCGTGGGCGGCCGCGCGCATCCACCCCCATGACGAGAAGCGCATCATCCGCGCGCTGGAGGTCTACGAGCAGACGGGGGCGCCGATCTCCGCCCTCCATAGTGTTGACCCCGCCGCCCCGCCGCGCTACAATACCCGCCAGTTCGGGCTGACCTGGCCCCGGCTGGAGTTGTACCGGCGGATCGAGGCCCGGGTGGACCGGATGATGGCGGAGGGCCTCCTCGATGAGGTGAAGGCCCTTCTCGCGCGGGGCTGTGACGAGACGCTGGTCTCGATGAAGGGGCTGGGCTATGCGCAGCTCCTGGCCCACCTGAGGGGGGCCTGCACCTATGAGGAGGCAGTGAAGCTGCTGAAGCGGGATACGCGGCGCTTCGCCAAGCGCCAGCTCACCTGGTTCCGCGCCGACCAGCGGATCGAGTGGGTGGACATGTCGCAGGTGGGCGGGCCCGAGCGGGCGGCCGAGATCATCGTGGAGAGGTTCGGGCAGGAATGGGAATGACCGTGGGCAAGCGCACGAAGCGCGCGGGTGGGCCGGCTCGGCCCGCCTTGCCTCGACGCGCGCCCGGTCCGGGGAGACGACGCGACTGAGACTGAGGCGGCGAGGAGACAGCAGGCAAGGCGCCGGGGCGGACCCAGGGTCCCGCGGCGCCTTCCGTGTTTGTGCGGAGGGGGACAGAGGTGATACGCTTCACCAAGATGCAGGGGCTGGGCAACGACTACCTGCTGCTCGACGGGGTGCGCGAGGCGCCCCCCGCCGGGGAGCTGGGCGCGCTCGCCAGGGCGTTGTGCGACCGCCACTTCGGGGTGGGCGCCGATGGGGTCATTCTGGCGCTGCCCTCGCGGGTGGCGGACTTCCGGATGCGCATCCTCAACGCGGACGGCAGCGAGGCCGAGATGTGCGGAAACGGGGTGAGGCTGCTGGCGAAGTACCTCTACGAGCGGAGCTACACGCGCCAGAGGGACCTCGAGATAGAGACCGGGGCGGGCCTCATCCGGCTGCGGGTGCGCGTGCGCGGCGGCCAGGTGACCGCAGTCCGCGTGGACATGGGGGAGCCGCGCCTGGCGCGGGCGGAGATTCCGATGAGGGGTGCGGAGGCGCCGCGTGTGGTGGGCGAGCGGCTGCGGGTGGGGGGCCGGCGGCTCGAGATCACGGCCCTCTCGATGGGCAACCCGCACTGCGTGATCTTCGTGCCCGATGTGCAGCGCGCGCCGGTGGGCGAGCTCGGCCCGCAGATCGAGCGCCACGACCTGTTCCCGCGGCGCACCAATGTCGAGTTCGTCCAGGTGATGGGTGAGGGAGAGCTGGCGATGCGGGTGTGGGAGCGGGGGGCCGGGGAGACGCTGGCCTGCGGAACGGGCGCCTCGGCGGCCCTCGTGGCCGCGCACCTGAACGGGCTGGCCTCCCGGCGCGCGGTCGTCCACCTGCCTGGGGGCGACCTGGAGGTGCACTGGAACCCGGAGGACGGCCATGTGTTCATCGAGGGGCCGGCCGTCGAGGTGTTCGTCGGCGAGACGAGGTTGGACGAGGAGCTGGAGGCAGGGCGGCCGCGCGCCCGCAGAAACCGGTAGGCCGAGGTGACCTGACATGCAGACCGCTGACCGAGTGCTGAGGACGCCTCCGTATCCGTTCGCAGAGCTGGCGCGCCTGAAGGCCAAGGCGAAGGCCGAGGGCGTGGACCTGGTGGACTTCGGCATCGGCGACCCCGACCGGCCCACGCCGGCCCACATCGTCGAGGCTCTCGCCCGGGCCGCCCGCGACCCCGCCACCCACCAGTACGACGAGACGGGCAAGGGCCTGCCGGAGTTCAGGGAGGCCGTGGCCGCCTGGTACGAGGAGCGCTTCGGCGTCACCCTCGACCCGCACCGCGAGGTGCTGCGCCTCATCGGCGCGAAGGAGGGGCTCGCCCACCTCGCGTGGGCCGTCCTCAACCCGGGAGACTACGCGCTCATCCCCGACCCCGGATACCCGGTCTACAGGGTCGCGAGCGAGTTCGCGGGCGCGAGGGTGCACTGCCTGGCGCTGAAGGAGGAGGCCGGCTACCTCCCGGACCTGGAGGCGGTGCCGCGGGAGGTCTTGCAGCGCGCCCGGCTCATGTACCTGTGCTACCCGCACATGCCCACCGGCGCGGTCGCCGGGCGCGACTTCTACGAGCGGCTGGTGCGCTTCGCCGCCGACCACGACCTGCTCGTCTGCCTCGATATGGCTTACTCGGAGCTCTACTATGACGGCTGTCGCACCCACAGCCTGTTGCAGGTCGAGGGCGCGAAGCAGGTGGGGATCGAGATCCACTCCCTTTCCAAGACCTACAACATGACGGGGTGGCGCATCGGCTACGCGGTCGGCAGCGCGGAGGCGCTGGGGGCGCTGGAGAAGCTCAAGTCGAACGTGGACTCGGGGGCCTTCCTCGCCATCCAGCACGCCGCGGTGGCCGCGCTGACCGGCCCCCAGGACTGCGTGGAGCAGATGCGGGCCATCTACCAGCGCCGCCGCGATCTGCTGGTGGACGGGCTGGGGAGCCTGGGCTGGCAGGCGCCCAGGCCGAAGGCCACCTGTTATGTGTGGGCGCCCACGCCGGGGGGGCGAAGGGCGGCCGAGGTCGCGGAGACGCTGCTGCGGGAGGCGGGGGTGCTGGTGACGCCGGGGAGCGCTTACGGCGAGTGCGGGGAGGGCTATGTGCGCTTCTCGCTCACCGTGCAGGGCGCGCACCCCGAGGCGCGGATCGAGGAGGCGGTCTCCCGCATCCGGGAGAAGGTGCCGCTGCCGTGACCGCGCTCCCGGAGCAGGCGCGACAGCGGGCGCTGTTGCTCGCTCTCGAGGGGCCCGACCCCGACTGGCAGGCGTCGCTCGCCGAGCTCGCGCTCCTCGCGGACACCGCGGGGGTCGAAGTCGTGGGGACGGTAACCCAGAAGCGGGAGGCGCCTGACCCGGTGTACTTCGTGGGCAAGGGCAAGGCGCAGGAGGTGCGCCAGATCGCGGGTGAGGCGGGTGCGGATGTCCTGCTGGTGGACGGCGACCTGACCCCCACGCAGCAGCGCAACCTGGAGGACGCGGCCGGCCTGGGCGTGCTGGACCGCTCAGGGCTGATCCTGGACATCTTCGCGCAGCGCGCCCGTAGCAGGGAGGGGAAGCTGCAGGTGGAGCTGGCGCAGCTCAGCTACCTGCTGCCGCGGCTCACCGGGCGAGGGACGGAGCTATCGCGGTTGGGCGGCGGCATCGGCACCCGGGGCCCCGGGGAGACGAAGCTGGAGGTGGACCGGGCGCGCATCCGCCGTCGCATCGGCGTGCTGCGCAAGCAGGTGGCGCGCATCGGCAAGCGGCGCGCGCTGGAGCGCCGGAGCCGACAGGAGGCGGGGGCGCCGGTGGCGGCGCTGGTGGGCTACACGAACGCGGGCAAGTCCACACTGCTCAACGCGCTCTCCGACGCCGATGTCCTCGTTGAGGATCGCCTGTTCGCCACCCTCGACCCCACCATCCGCCGGGTCGAGCTGCCTGGCGGCCGCCAGGTGCTGTTCGCGGACACCGTGGGCTTCATTCGCAACCTGCCGCCGCAGCTCGTCGCCGCCTTCCGGGCCACCCTCGAAGAGGTGGCGCAGGCCGACGTCCTGGTGCACGTCGTGGATGCCAGCCACCCACAGATGGAGGAGCAGATCACGACCGTCCGGCGCGTGCTTCACGAGTTGGGGTGCGCCGACAGGCCCACGGTCATGGCCCTGAACAAGATAGACGCGGTCGCCGACCGGGCCGCGCTCGATGCGCGCGTGCAGCGGGAGCCCCACGGGGTGGCGATCTCTGCGCTGCGCGGGGATGGGCTGCGCGAGCTGCTCGATCTGGTGCGGGAGCGGCTCGAGCAGGAGCTGCTGCCGGTCGAGGTCACTCTGTCGTGGGACGCGCAGGACCTGTTGGATGAGGCCCATCAGCGGGGCCGGGTGCTCGCCGAGGAGTTCACGAAGGAGGGAGTCGCGCTGAACGCGCGGGTGCCGGAGGACCTCGCGGGCCGGCTCCGGCGCGCCGCCTCGCGCCGCTCCGCCGACGCGGACTGACCCATGCCTGGCCGCCCGCGAGGGCCGTTCTCCGCCCCGGGGGTGCGGGTGGCGCTCCATCTTTGCGCGCTGGTGGAGGCGCGGCGGCTGGAGCTGCTGCCTGCCACCGTCGCGGGAGCGCTTGACCGCGCGCTGGCCGACCCCCTCCCTGGCGCCTTCGCGGAGCTGCAGCAGCGGCTCGCGGAGGCGCAGGCAGCACTGGGGCCCGGTGACGTGAGGTGGTCCCTGGAGCCGGCGCTGGCCGTGGGTGCGCTGCCGCGAGTGCTGGCCGCCGCCCGGGACGAGCCCAGCCCGCGGGAGGCGGCGGCTTGCCTGGGCCGGCTGTGTGAAGACCTGCTGGCGCGTGGGGAGAGACGGCGGGCCTCGGGGAGCTACTACACCCCGGCGTGGCTGGCGGAGGAGATTGCCCGCACTGCGGTCCGGGGGGTGCTCGAGGGCCGAGGCGCGGGCGGAGGCGGGGCGCTCGCTCTCCGGGTGCTCGACCCGGCGGCAGGCGCGGGGGCCTTTCTGGTGGCCGCGCTGGAGGCGATCGTCGAAGCGGTAGGCGGCCAGCCTGAGCAGGCCCGCCTCGCGGCCGCGGAGAGCTGTCTGTTCGCCATCGAGAGGGACCCGCTGGCCGCCGAGGCCTGCCGGCTGGCGGTATGGCTGGCCGCTTCATGCCCTGGTCGCCCGGCCCGGCTGCCGGCAGGGCGCATCGCCGCGGCCGATGCGCTGGCCTCTCCGCCCAGCCCGCGGAGCTTCGACATCGTGCTCGGCAACCCGCCCTGGGGCGTGGAGGTGTCGTTGGGAGGCCTCGCCGGGCGGATTCCGCCGCCGCTGGCCGGGCAGCGGGACGCGTGCCTCTTCTTCGTGCATCTGGCGGCAGAAGCGGCTCGCGACGGCGGCGCTATTGGCCTGCTGGTGCCCGATTCACTTCTGTCACAGGTCCGCTATGAACCGCTCCGGCGGGCGGTGCTGGCGCGCTTCCGGCCGCTGCGGATCGCGCTGCTCGGTGACCGGCTGTTCCCGGGAGCGGTCGCCCCGGCGGCCCTGGTATGCCTCGCCGACCGGGCTATCGCGCCCGCGCGGTTCCCCTTCGGCGACCTGCGGCGGGTGCGGCGGGCGGCCTTGCCCGGGGCCCTCGCCGCCCCCGCGCCGCTCGCGCGCAGCGACGCGCCAGTCGCGGCGCCGCACCACAGCCTGGTCGTCCCCCCGGAGTGGCTCCGGGCGCTGCTGACACGCCTTCAGGCCGATCTAACCTCTCTGGGCGCGCAGGCGCGGTTTGTGTTCCACGACGTGGGGGTGAACTACTCGAGCTCGGCGGCCGGCCGGGCCATCATCTACGAAGGCCGACGCCAGGGCCCTGGCGACATCGCGCTCACGCGCGGGCGGGACTTCGGCGCGCTGACCGAGATCGGCTCCTCGGCCTGGCTGCGCGGCGACTGGCCGGCGCGCGTGCCGCCGGGCGCGCGCGTAGCGGTGCGGGAGAGGGTCTACCGGCGAGCGCCCAAGCTACTGGTGCGCCAGACCGGTGACCGGCCTGTGGCGACGCTGGATCGCCGCGGCGTGTGGTTCGGCCGCAGCGTCATCGCGATCACCGCGCCGGAGGAGTGGGACCTGCTGGCGCTGGCCGCGGTCCTCAACTCCCGCGCCGCGGCCGCGCTGTACCGCGCGGTAGCGCCAGAGGCTGGCCGGCCGTTCGCGCAAGTGAAGGTGAGCAAGCTGAGGCTGCTGCCCCTGCCGCCGCGCGTGTCGTGGCCGGCTCTGGCCGGGTGTGCCGCGCGGCTGCTGGATGAGAACGGCCCGGCGCGCCGGCGCGCCCTGCTGGAGGAGATGGACCGCGCGGTCTGCCGGGCGTACGGTCTTGCGGCCCGCGCGGCGGCGGAGATCGAGGCCGCCGTCACCCTCGCCCCAGCAGCCACGCGGCCGCCGCGCGGGGCCACTGTGTGAGCCAGGCGGCGGCGACGACGGCGCCGTAGGCGAGGGGGCTCACCCGCCCTCGACAGTGCTTTCGGTAGAAGCGAATCAGCCCGCGGTGGGAGGCGAGCACGGCCGCCGGTCGGGCTTGCCGGGTGCTGTGGCCGTGGTGGTGGGTCACCCTGGCCCGGGGCTCGAAGATGATGCGCCAGCCGGCCTCGCGCAGCCGGAAGCAGAGGTCCACGTCGTTGAAGTAAAGGGGGAAGCCCTCGTCGAAGAGCCCAACCTCGTCGAGCGCGCAACGCCGCAGCAAGAGCGCGGAGGCCATCGGCTGGTCCACCTCGCGCGGGGTGTCGTGACCCCAGTAAGTCATGCGGTAGCGGCCGAAGCGCTCGCTCCGCGGCAGCAGCGCGGCGAGCCCGAGCGCGTCCCAGGCGAGGGCGGCTGGATCGGGGAAGCTGCGGCAGGAGGGCTGGATGCGCCCATCGGGCCAGCGGAGCTGCGGGGCGGCGGCGGCCGCGCGGGGGTCGGCCTCCAGCGCCTCGAGCAGGGCGGCGGCCGCGCCCGCGTGCAGCTCGGTATCGGGGTTGAGCAGGAGGACGAAGGGCGAGTCGGTGGCGCGGATGGCGATGTTGTTCGCCGCCGCGTAGCCGAGGTTGCGGGCGCTCGCGATCACCCGGACGGAGGGGAACTCGGCGCCTAGCAGCTCTAGGGTTCCGTCGCCGCTGGCGTTGTCCACCACGACAACGCCGGCCACCTCGGGCTGGGCGAGCACCGAGCGCAGACACGCGCCCAGCACCTCGCGCGCCCGCCATGAGACAATGCACACCTCCAGGCGACCGCCTGCGGCAGTCTCCGTCACCGGTCGCTCTCCCGCGGCCCAGTTCTGCGGGCCGGCCGCGGGCGCCTCCCGCCGGCAGGGGAGGGGCGCGGGGCCGCCGAAGTGAACCAGCCAATGACCGCGTCGCGTGCGGGCGGGGGCGGTAGGGCAGACACCGTGTCTTTCCACCGCGGGGCCGCGCGCGTGCGCGCCGAGCGAGCGGGCGGTGATCATACAGACTGAGGTGCACGCGCGGGCGGGGCTGCTGGGCAACCCGTCGGACATGTACGGGGGCCGGGTGATCGCGTTCCTGATCCGGAACTTCAGCGCGAAGCTGCGGCTGTGGGAGAGCCCGCGGCTGACCTTCCACCTCCACCCCGAGCTCGACCGCCGCGAGTTCGACGATCTGGACGATCTGGTGACCTCGGTTCGGCGGCACGGCTTCTACGGGATGCATCGGCTGCTGCTGGCGGCCTGCACGCGCTTCGCCGAGTACTGCGCGGAGCGCGGCCTGCCGCTGCGCGCCGCCAACTTCACCATCGAGTATGAGACCAACATCCCCCGGCAGTCCGGCCTGGGTGGCTCGAGCGCCATGATCATCGCGGCCCTGCGCGCGCTGGCTCGCTTCCACCGCCTGCCCGCGCGGCGCCTGCCGCCGGCGGAGCTGGCCGCGCTCGCGCTGAGCGTGGAGACCGACGCGCTGGGCATCGCCGCCGGCCTGCAGGATCGGGTGGTGCAGGCCTACGGGGGCCTGACGTATATGGACTTCTCGGGAGAGAGGCCGCGCTACAGGCGCCTCAGCTCTCGGTCGCTGCCGCGCTTCGGCCTGGCGCATCTGGGCGAGAACCAGCTCGGCGCCCGCGAGTCGGGGCAGGTGCACTCCCAGATCCGCTACCGCTGGGAGGCCGGCGACCCGGAGGTTCGGGCCGCCATCCGGGGCATCGCGCGGTGCGCGGAGGCGGGCCTGGCGGCGCTCCGGCGGCGGGACCTCGACGAGCTAGGGCGGCTGATGGACCGGAACTTCGACCTGCGCCGGAGGCTGTCGGGCGACGAGGCGCTGGGCGAGCACAACCTCGCCCTCGTCGAGACGGCGCGCGCCTTTGGCCTGCCCGCCAAGCTGCCGGGCTCGGGCGGGGCCGCGCTCGTCCTGCTCCATCCGCCCGGCCGGGAGAAGAAGCTCGCGGAGGCCTACGCGGCCCGAGGCTACCGTTGGATTCGGGTGCGCGCGACCTAGGGGGCCGTGGCATGAGCGCCGAGCACATCAGGATCACGAAGGCCGTCGTCCCTGCCGCGGGCCGCGGCACCCGGCTGCTGCCGGCTACCCGGTCCCAGCCCAAGGAGATGCTGCCGGTGGGCCGCAAGCCCGCCATCCAGCACGTCGTCGAGGAGCTCGCCGGCGCGGGGCTGCGGGAGGTGCTGCTCATCTCGGGCCGGGGCAAGCGCGCTATCGAGGACCACCTTGACCGCGATCTGGCGACCAATGAGGAGTGCGTCGAGCCCTGGATGGAGCTGCGCTTCTTCCACGCCCGCCAGAGCCAGCCGCGGGGGCTGGCCGATGCCATCAGCATCGCGGAGCCCTTCGCCGCGGGGCAGCCCTTCGTCGTCGCCCTCGGGGACTCGATCGTGCTGTCCCGCGCCCGGGAGCCGGTGCTCACCCGCATGATCGCCGCCCACCTGAAGCACCGTCCGGCGGCCACCATCGCGGTGGAGGAGGTGGCCCAGGAGGCGCTCGGCCGCTATGGGGTGGTCGCGCCGGAGGGCGAGGCCGGGGCGGTGTTCGCCATCCGCGACATCGTCGAGAAGCCCGCGCCCGACAAGGCGCCTAGCAACCTCTCGGCCGCCGGTCGCTACATCCTGGAGCCGGCCATCTTCGACGCCATCCGGCGCACCCAGCCCGGCGTCGGGGGCGAGCTCTGGCTGACCGATGCGCTTCGCATCCTGCTGCGAGAGGGGCGGGAGATCATGTGCGTGCGGCTGCGCGAGGGCGAGCGGCGGCTGGACATCGGCAGCTTCCTGAGCTACTTCCAGGCCTTCCTGGAGGTGAGCCTGGCCGACCCCGAGCACGGCCCCGCGCTCCGGTCGCACCTGCGCCGGCTGGAGTGAGCGCGCCCGGGGGCGGGTTTGACACCCGCCCTGGCTCGGCCTATAATCCATCGGGGTGGTCGAGCGACCAGATGGAGTTCACACGCCTACATCCCGCGCTGGCGGATATGCTGGCCGAGGTCGAGGCCGGCCTGGGGCGCATCGTCACCAGCGAGAGCGCGTTCTTGTCCCGCGCGGCGCGGCGGGCGCTGTCGGGGAGGGGGAAGCGGCTGCGGCCGAGCCTCCTGCTGCTGTCGGCTGAGTGCGCGGGGGGCGCGGGGCCGGGCAGCATCGCGCTGGCCGGCGTCGTGGAGGTCGTGCACACCGCGTCGTTGGTGCACGACGACGTGGTGGACGGCGCTCGCGCGCGGCGGGGGCGGCGCTCGGCGAACGCGACCTGGGGCAACCAGGTGTCGGTGCTGCTGGGCGACTACCTGATCGCCCGCGCGCTGGGGTGGCTGCACGAGCAGGGGGGCGAGGGGGCTCTGGCGACGCTGATCAAGGTCGCCGGACGGATGTGCGCGGGGCAGGTGGAGGAGCTGCGCCGGGCGGGCC
>CAYLPT010000119.1:0-24053 GCA_964385645.1 uncultured bacterium | reverse complement strand
CGCTGGCGCGACGCCGGGAGGCGGTGAAGCTGCTGGACGTATATCAGGCGATGGAGGGGAAGCTGCCGCGAAGCGAGTGTCTGATCGGGGCGCCGGTGTGCACCGGAGAGCAGTGTGTGATGGGTGGGCTGCTGCAGGTGGTGGACACGTGGCTGAGGGCGTACCTGAGCGGGACGCGGTTGTCGGAGCTGACGAGAGTATATGGAGGCGAGCATGGCAAGGCGCAGGAGCATCATCAGAATTGACGAGGAGAAGTGCGACGGATGCGGCCAGTGTGCGATCGCGTGCGCCGAGGGGGCGATCGAGATCGTGGACGGCAAGGCGCGGCTGGTGAGCGAGACGTACTGCGATGGGCTGGGGGCGTGCATCGGGGAGTGCCCGCAGGGTGCGATCACCATCGAGGTGCGGGAGGCGGAGGAGTTCGACGAGGAGGCGGTGCAGCGGCGCCTGGCCGAGCTGGGCAGAGAGCCCGCCGAGCACGCGCACGCGCATACGGAGGCGGCCGCGGAGACGCTGGCGTGCGGGTGCCCGTCGGCGCTGGCGCGAGAGCTGGAGCGGCCGGCGCAGGCGGAGGCGGGGCCGGTGGGCGCGGCGCGGCCCTCGCAGCTTCGGAACTGGCCGGTGCAGCTTCACCTGGTGCCGCCGACGGCGCCGTACCTGGAGGGGGCGGAGCTGGTGATTGCCGCGGACTGCACGGCCTTCGCGCTGGCCGACTTCAACGAGCGCTTCCTTCCGGGGCGCAAGCTGCTGGTGGGGTGCCCGAAGCTGGACGATGTAGCCTTGCACCGGCACAAGCTGGGGAGCATCTTCGCGCAGAACGACATCCGGAGCATCGAGGTGGTGTACATGGAGGTGCCGTGCTGCTCGGGGCTGGTGCGGCTGGTGAAGCAGGCGCTGGTGGACGCGGGCAAGGAGATCCCGGTGAGGCTGACGCGGATCGGGATCCACGGCGACGTGCAGGAGACGGTGGCGCTGGAGCCGGCGCGGGCGTGAGGTCCCGGGCCTAGGCCTCGGCCTCCGCGCCCTCCTCGGGCAGGATGCGCTCGAGGGCCGTGAGCAGGGCGTCCACGTGCTGGCGGGTGGCGCTCTCGCCCATCAGGCCTATGCGCCAGGCCTTGCCCTTGAAGGCGCCGAGGCCGCCGCCGATCTCGATGCCCTCCTCATCGAGCAGCCGCTTCCTCACCGCCGACTCCTGGACACCCGCCGGCACGGCGACCGCGTTGAGCATGGGGAGCTGATGCTCCGGGTCGGCCAGGTACTTCATCCCCAGCCCCTCCAGCCCGACCTTGAGGGCCCGGTGGTGCTGAAGGTGGCGGGCCCAGCGGGCCTCGAGGCCCTCCTCGAGCACGATCTTGAGGGCCTCGTGCAGCCCATAGAGCATGTTGACGGGGGCCGTGTGGTGGTAGAGGCGCTCGGAGCCCCAGTACTGCTTGACCATGCCCATGTCGAGGTACCAGCTCTGGACCTTGGTGCGGCGGGCGGACATCGCCTCCTGCGCGGCGAGGCTGAAGGTGACGGGGGAGAGGCCCGGGGGACAGGAGAGGCACTTCTGCGTGCCGCTGTAGCAGGCGTCCACACCCCACCCGTCCACATCCACCTCCATCCCGCCGAGGCTGGTGACGGTGTCGAGCAGGAGCAGCGCGCCGGCGGCGTGGACGACCTCGCTGATGGGCGGCACGGGCTGCGCGGCGCCGGTGCTGGTCTCCGCGTGGACGATCCCGACGATCTTGTAGGGGCCGCTCTCCCGCAGCGCCTCGGCGACCTGCGCGGGCTCGAAGACACGCCCCCAGGGGACGGAGATGGTGGTGACCTCGGCGCCGGCGCGGGCGGCCACGTCGGCCATGCGCTCGCCGAAGACGCCTGCCACGCAGACGAGCATGCGGTCTCCGGGCTCGATGAGGTTGACGACACAGGTCTCCATGCCCGCGGAGCCGGTGCCGCTGACGGCGAGGGTGAGGTCGCTGGCGGTCTGGAAGACGGTCTGCAGCATCTCCCTGACCTCGTTGAGGACCCGGAGAAACTGGGGGTCGAGGTGGCCGATGGTGGGGCGGGCCATCGCCTCGAGCACTCGGGGGTTGACGTCTGAGGGCCCCGGCCCCATGAGCAGGCGGGGCTTGATCTGCGCGAGGTCCATGCGGTCGTTCTCCCTGTTCACGGCTCGGGCTGGGGGGCGAGGAGCGCGCCGTCGGCGCGCAGCCGGGCGCGCAACGCCTCGACATCCACCTCGCGCGGCCCGACGCCTTGGGCGGCCGCCATGGCGGCCGCCGTCCCCGCCGCCTGCCCGCAGACCAGACAGCAAGCGGTGTTGCGGGTGCTGTTGTGCGCCACCAGCTCGACGCTCATCATGCGGCCGGCGACGAGCACGTTCTCCAGCCCTTTGGGGATGAGGCTGCGGTAGGGGATCCCGTACGCGCCGGCCTCCTTCACCTCGTGGCGGGGGTTGTCAATGAAGCCGAAGCATCCCACCTGGTCGTCGAACTGCCGGCCCTGGGTGCAGTCGTCCTGGGTGAGGTCGTACTCGCAGCGGATGGCGCGGCCCCGCCGCTGCCCGGCGGAGGGTGCGGGGCCGGCGACATAGCACTCCTCACAGCCGGCGACATAGCGCCGGAAGACCTCGGCGACCTGGAACATGCGGCCGCGCAGCTCGATCTCGGCCTCGGTGAGGGCCTCCGGGTCGAGGCCGTCGTTGGGCCCGTAGTTGATGCAGTTGCAGTAGGTGAGCTCGCGGGGCCGGAGGGAGACGCCGAAGAAGTAGTCGGGGAGCCAACCGCCGACCAGCGACCGGGCGCGCTCCATATCGAGGCCCATGCGCACCAGCTCCCGGCGGCCCGTGCCGGGCTTGACGCCGTGGGCGAGGTGCCAGATGAGGCCGTGCCGCTCGAGGTCGGCCTCCATGCGGTCGAGGTCGAGGTTGCAGAGCCGGAAGGTGAAGCCGGCGGGGTAAGCGCCGGGGTCAGAGGCCGGGAAGTGAACGCACTCGGCGCCGGCGTAGGCGGCGAGGTCGCCGTCGCCGGTGCAGTCCACGTACTGGTCGGCGCGGATGAGAGTCCGGCCGGCCTTGTTCCAGACGATGAGGCCCTCGACGCGGCCGCCGTCGGCGCGCAGCTCGCAGAGGGTCGTGTGGAGCAGGAGCTTGACGCCGACCTCCTGGCAGAGCTGGAAAGCGGCGAGCTTGAACGTCTCCGGCTCGACGGGGGTGGCCATGCTGACGAACTGCCCGCCGCGCTCCATGGGCAGGTGGCCCATGCCGCCGCCCAGTTGCTGACAGCGGTCCACGAGCTCCTGGGCGATGCCGGCGACAACGCGGCGGCGCTCGGCGCCGGGGTGGGCGCCGAAGATGTTGTAGAAGTTGTGCAGGCAGGTGGCGCCGGTGATGCCCATACCGCCCAGCCAGCCGGCCTTCTCAATCAGCAGGGTGGTGGCGCCGGCGCGGCCGGCGGCGATGGCGGCCGCGATCCCGGCCATCCCGCCGCCCGCGACTACGACGTCGTAGCTGCCGTAGCGCGCTTCGTCAACTGGTGGCATGGTCATCACTTGCCTCCTGAGGGGCATGCTGGTGTAACAGGGGTGGAGGCGCTCCAGTCGCTCAGCCGCCGCCCACGATGCGGATGATGTCCTTGAGGGTGAGCACCGCCACCAGGGCGAGCAGGAGGGCGAAGCCGATGAGGTGGATCCAGACCTCCTTCTGCTTGTCGAAGGGACGGCGGCGGAGGGCCTCGAGGCCGACGATGACCAGCCGGCTGCCGTCGAGGGGAGGGATGGGGAGGAGGTTGAGGGAGCCGATGGCGACGGTGATGGCGGCGAAGGTGGTGAAGAACTGGAACCAGCTCTGCTTGGCCTCGCCGTACATGGCGTGGACGACGCCGACGGGGCCGACGAGGTCGGCGGGGACGGTGCGGGCGATCATGCCGACGAGCGCGGCCGCCTGGAGCCGCACGATCTGGTAGGTCTGAACGAAACCGACGCGGATGGAGCGGCCGATGCCGGCACGCTCGAGTCGGGTGCCGAAGAGGATGCCGATGCGGCCGACCTCGGTCTCGAAGAGGCGCAGGCCGCGCATATCGTAGACCACCTCGGCGCGGGGTGTCATGGTGATGCTGAGGCGCGCGCCGTCGCGCTCGACTTCGACGGTGACGGGCCGGCCGGGGCGGTCCTGGATGCGCTGCTGGATCTGGCGGACGGAGAGGTTCATCTCGCCGTCGAGCCCGAGGATGCGGTCGCCGGCGCGCAGGCCGGCCTCGGCGGCGGGGGAGCCCGGGAGGACCTCCTGGATGGCGGGCAGGACGGCGGGCATGCCGATGAGGGCGCCGACGAGGACGTAGATGAGGACGGCCTGGGCGAAGTTCATGGCGCAGCCGGAGACGAGCACCAGGGCCTGGGCGGGGCGGCGTTTGCGGTAGAAGCCGTCGGGGTGGTCGTCGCCAGGCTCCATGCCGGCGATGCGGACGTAGCTGAAGAAAGGCCAGAGGCGGAAGGAGTACTGAGTGTCGCCGCGGCGGAACCAGAACAGGAGGGGCCGGCCGAAGCCGATGGAGAACTCGTGGATCTTCATGCGGACGAGGCGCGCGGCGAGGTAGTGCCCCATCTCATGGACGAAGACAGTGACGCCGAAGGCGAGCGCGATGGCGATCACGCGGCCGGCGAGGTCCACCTCTCCCACTCCTGGTCGAGTCTTTGCCTGATCTCCCGGTCGGCCGCGAGGAGCTCCTCGAGGGTGTCGCCCGGGCCGCGCTCGTGGTTGCTGAGCGCCCAGTCGAGGAGGCGGGGGATCTGGGTGAAGGGGAGCCGGCCCTCCAGGAACCAGGCGACGGCCACCTCGTCGGCGGCGTTGAGCGCGGCGGGCGCGCGGCCGCCCTCGCAGAGTGCCTGGCGGGCGAGGTCCAGGCACGGGTAGCGGCCCTGGGGCAGGGGCTCGAAGCGCAGGGCGCCGCACTGGGCGAGGTCGAGGGGCGGCTCGTCGCGTGGGAGGCGCTCGGGGTAGCCGAGCGCGTACTGGATGGGCAGGCGCATGTCCGGCCGCGCGAGCTGCGCGAGCACGGAGCCGTCCACGAACTCGACCAGGCTATGCACGACGCTCTCCCGGTGCAGCACGACATCGAGCTGCTCGGGCGCGAGCCCGAACAGCCAGTGGGCCTCGATCAGCTCCAGGCCCTTGTTCATGAGGGTCGCGGAGTCCACGGTGACCTTGGGCCCCATCTTCCAGGTCGGATGGGCGAGAGCCTGCTCCGGGGTGACCCGCGCGAGCTGCTCGGGCGACAGGCCGCGGAAGGCGCCGCCGGAGGCGGTCAGCACCACGCGGCGCACCGCGCGCCGGTCCTGACCCTGGAGCACCTGGAAGATGGCGGAGTGCTCGCTGTCAATGGGTAGGAGCTGGGCGCCGGTGCGGGCGGCCTCCCGGGTGATGAGCCGGCCGGCGACGACGAGGGGTTCTTTGTTGGCGAGGCCGATGCGCTTGCCGGCGCGGACCGCCTCCCACACGGGGCGAAGGCCAGCGATGCCGACCATGGCGGCGAGGACCATATCGGCCTCGGGCAGGGTGGCGCACTGCACGATGCCGGCCGGGCCCGCGAGGACCTGGGTGTCGGTGTCACGCAGGGCGGCGGCGGCGCGGCGGGCGGCGCGCTCGTCGGCGACGGCGACCAAGCGGGGTCGGCAGGCGCGGGCCTGGGCGACGATCCTGTCGGCGGAGGAGGCGCAGGCGAGCGCGGCGACGGAGAACCGATCCGGGAAGCGCGCGATGACCTCCAGGGCCTGGAGGCCGATGGAGCCGGTGGAGCCGAGCAGCGCGATGCGCCTCACGAGCGCCCCCGCCGCTAGGGTCCCGCGAGGCTGGCGCCTGCCCTCCACCCCGCCTCGAGCAGAAAGAGCAGGGAGAGCGCCAGCCCGAGCGCCAGCCCGAGGCAGGTGAGCCCGACGAACTCGGCGAGGCCGCGGAGCCGGCGCTTGGTGGTCTCGCCGATGACGGCGAGTGCGATGAGGAGGATGTCGAACACCACCGCGATGGTGACCAGCAGAAGCACGCCCTGGGAGAGGTTGCGGCCGCGGCAGAAGGCGAGGAGCAGCACGAGGGCGGCGGCCATGAAGGGCAGCATGGCGAGGGTGGCGCGGCCGTGGGCCTTGAGCCAGACGCGCAGGCGCTCGACGGCGAGCAGCGCGACGCCGAGGGCGGCCAGCAGGGCGGGAAGCCCCTGGAGGGCGGCGACGGTGTCGAGGAGGAGGAGGGCCGCGAGCAGGGGGACGCTGATGGCGAGCTTGAGGCGGAAGCTAGGCCGCATGGTCGAGGCCCCCGAACCTGCGCTGTCGGCCCTGATAGTCGAGCAGGGCCTGGTAGAGATGGGCGCGCCGGAAGTCCGGCCACAGGGTGGGCGTCACGTGGATCTCCGCGTAGGCGATCTGCCAGAGCAGGTAGTTGGACACCCGAAAGTCGCCGCCGGTGCGGACGAGCAGGTCGGGGTCGGGCGCGTCGGGCAGATAGAGCCGGCGGGCCACGGCGGCGACATCCACCTCCTCCGGCCGCACCCGGCCCTCGAGCGCCTCCCGGGCCAGGCGGGCGGCGGCGGCGGCGATCTCCTGGCGGCCACCGTAGTTGATGGCGAGCTGGAGGGTGAGGCCCGAGTTGGCGGCCGTGCGGGCGATGGAGCGGTCGAGCTCCTCGAGAAGAGAGGCGGGCAGGCCGTCCCGGCTGCCCAGGTGTCGTATGCGGACCTGGCGCTCGTGGAGCTCGTCCACCTCGGCGCGGAGGGTTTCCTCGATGAGGGCCATGAGGGCCTGGACCTCGGGGCCGGGCCGGCGCCAGTTCTCGGCGGAAAAGGTGTAGAGGGTGAGGAAGCGGATGCCCAGCTCGCCGCAGGCCTGGACGGCTTCGCGGATGCTCTGGCGGCTGGCGCGGTGCCCCTCGAGCCTGGGGAGGCCCCGCTGCTGGGCCCAGCGGCCGTTGCCGTCCATGATGACGGCGATGTGGGCGGGCAGGCGGGAGCGGTCGAGCCGCGCCGCCAGCTCCTCCGGGCTGGTCTCGCCGGGGCGGCTAGCAGGCAGGGCCGCGCTCCTCTCGCAGGGCAACCGAGGGGGCCACGAGCAGGCGAATTCCGCCCTCCTCCCACCGCTCGCGGATGACGCGCAGAGGGCCGGTGGGGGCGTCGCCAGGGGGGCGGGTGACCTCCACCCCGAGCAGCTCCACCCCCGCTCCGGCGAGGAGGCGCTCGGCCTCGGCGAGGGTGCGGCCGATGGCAAGGAGGCGGCTCATCCCTCGACGATCTCCCGCTGTTTGGCGGCGAGGAGGCGGTCGGCCTGCTCGATGTGGGCGTCGGTGATCTTCTGGACCTGCTCCTGGTGGCGGCGCAGGTCGTCCTCAGAGATCTCGCCGGACTTCTCCATGGCGCGAAGTCTCTCGATGGCGTCTCGGCGGGCGTTGCGCACGGCGACCTTGCCTTCCTCGGCCTTGCGGGCGGCGAGCCTGGCGAGCTCCTGGCGGCGCTCGGTGGTGAGCTGGGGCAGAGGGACGCGGATCAGGTTGCCGTCGGACTGGGGGTTGAGGCCCAGGTCGGAGCTGGTGATGGCGTCCATGATGGGCTTGACCATCGCCTTGTCCCAGGGAGAGATCACGAGCAGGCGGGGCTCGGGGGCGCTGATGTTCGCGACCTGCTTGATGGGTACCTTCTCGCCATAGTACTCGACGAGCACCCGGTCGAGCACGGCCGGGTTAGCACGGCCGGTGCGGATCATGGCGAACTCGCGCTGGAGGGCCTCGACGGCCTGGGCCATGTGGAGGTCGGCCTCCTTCATGAGCTGCGCGACGGCGTCCTTGGGCATGTGGGCCTCCCCCTTCGGTGTTAGCTGATCACGCTGCCGATGGGCTCCCCCAGCAACACCCGCCGGATGTTTCCCTCCTGCGCGAGCCCGAAGACGATGACCGGTATCTTCGTGTCCATGCTGAGGGAGATGGCGGTGGCGTCCATGACGCGGATGCCTTGGCGGAGGGCCTCCAGGTAGGTGAGGCGCTCGAGGCGCCTGGCGGTGGCGTCCTGCCTGGGGTCGCGCTCGTAGACGCCGTCCACGTTGGTGGCCTTGAGCAGGGCGCTGGCGCCAATCTCGGCGGCGCGGAGGGCGGCGGCGGTGTCGGTGGTGAAGTAAGGGTTGCCGGTGCCGGCCGCGAAGATGACCAAGCGACCCTTCTCCAGGTGGCGGATGGCGCGGCGGCGGATGTAGGGCTCGGCGACCTCGCGGATCTCGATGGCGGAGAGCACCCGGGTCTGGACCTGGAGCGACTCGAGCGAGGCCTGGAGGGCGAGGCAGTTGAGGACACCGGCGAGCATGCCCATGTAGTCGGTGGTGGTGCGGTCTATGTCGTGGAGGGCGCTGGAGCGGGCGCGGATGAAGTTGCCGGCGCCGACGACGACGCCGCACTCGACGCCCAGGCCGTGGCAGTCCTTGAGTTCGCGGGCCACCCGGTGGACGACGTCGGGGTCAATGCCGAAGCCGTTCTCGCCGGCGAAGGCCTCGCCGCTGAGCTTGATGACCACCCGCTTGTAGCGGGGCTGCGCCACCTCGGGCTCCCGGGCCACGCTCGCTGCTCCGCCCCTAGCCCTCGAGCTCCTCGCCGAGCTGGAAGCGGACGAAGCGGCTCACGACGATGTTCTCGCCCAGCTTGGCCATCGCCTCCCTGACGACCTCGCCGACTGTGTGCTCGTCATCGCGCACATAGGGCTGCTCGAGGAGGCAGACCTCGGAGTAGAACTTGTCGAGGCGGCCCTGGACGATGCGGTCTACGACCTTCTCGGGCTTGCCCTCGCCGAGGGCCTGGGCGCGGTAGATCTCGCGCTCCTGGTCGAGGACCTCGTCGGGCACCTCCTCCTTGCGGACCCAGCGGGGGTGTTCGGCCGCGATGTGCATGGCGAGGTTGCGAGCGAGGTCCTGGAACTCGGGGGTGCGGGCGACGAAGTCAGTCTCGCAGTTCACCTCGACGAGCACGCCGATGCGGCCGCCGGCGTGGATATAGGAGGCGATGACACCCTCCTTGGTCTCGCGAGAGACGCGGGCGTCGGCCCGCGCCATGCCCTGCTTGCGCAGGAGGGTCTCCGCCTGCGCAAGATCGCCCTCGGCCTGCTCGAGGGCGCGCTTGCAGTCCATCACCCCCGCCCCGGTCTTCCTGCGCAGTGTCTGCACTTGTTGGGCCGTGATCGCCAATGTCGGCCTCCCCTTCCTGAAGGTCGCGGTCTCCACCCCTCACCCCCCCGGCGCCGGCGCTCAGGTCAGCTCGACCTCGCCGGCGCGCTCCTCGAGCTCCTCGCGGCGCTCCCGGTCCTCCTCCTCCTCCTCGGAGGGGCCGGCGGGGGCCTCTCCCTCGGTTGGGGGCTCGGCGCCGGCCGGGGCTGCGCCGAGGTCGGCGAAGGCAAACGGCTCGGCCTGCTCCCTGGACTCGGCCGGGACCTCCTCGGCCCCGGCCGCCTCCTCGCGGGCGACGCGGGACTCGTGCTCGGCCTTGCCCTCGAGGACAGCGTCCGCGATCTTGCCGGTTATGAGGCGGATGGCGCGGATGGCGTCGTCGTTGCCGGGGATCGGGTAGTCAGCCTCCTCGGGGTCGCAGTTGGTGTCCACGATGGCGACAACGGGGATGGCGAGCCGGCGGGCCTCGAGGACGGCGATGTGCTCCTGGCGGAGGTCAACGACGAAGACGGCCTGGGGGAGGCCGGGCATGTCCTCGATGCCGGAGAGGACGCGCTCGAGCTTGTCCTTGAGCTCCCTGAGCCTCTGCTGTTCGCGCTTGGGGCGCTGGGCGAGGACGCCGCTCTCCTCCATCCGGCGCAGCTCCCGGAGCCGGTCTATGCGCTGCCTGATAGTGCGGTAGTTGGTGAGCATGCCGCCGAGCCAGCGCTCGGTCACGTGGTACATGCCACAGCGCTCGGCGGCCTCGCGGACGGCGTCCTGGGCCTGCTTCTTGGTCCCGACGAAGAGGACGGAGCCGCCGGCGGCGGCGGTGTCGCGGACGAAGGCGCAGGCGTCCTCGAGCAGCTTCAGAGTCTGGTGGAGGTCAACGATGTAGATGCCATTGCGGCCGGCGTAGATGTAGCGCTTCATCTTCGGGTTCCACCGACGCGTCTGGTGGCCGAAATGAACGCCCGCCTCCAGCAGCTCTTTCATGGTCACGAGCGACAAGGTGAACTCCCTTTCCCGCCGCGTGCCCCATCCCGGCGCGCGCTGCCGATCCGCCTGCGGCGGACTGGGACACCGCAGCACGCCGACGTTGTGATCTCCGGCCTCCCCGCAGGGTGGCGCGGAGGCTCGCAGGGTGAGTCTAGCACAAACGGGCGACCGCGCGCAAGGGCCGGCGAGGAGGGCGGGGTTCGGACACGCTGGCCTGGAGAACGGAGGGATGGATGGGGGCGCGGGGCGCCGACTTCCGCGCCCTGCACGGGGACGGCGGGAGGGCTAGGGGCGCAGGAGGGCGACGACGGCGGGGATGCGGCCGCGCTGCGAAGGCGGCCGCCACGGCCCGACGGTCAGCCGCGCCAGAAGGCAGTCCCGGCCCCCGGCGCCGAGGCCGTTGGGTTCGCAGGGGAGGGCGGCGGAGCAGCCCTGTTCCCGCACCCGCACCTTCAGGTCATACTCACCCGCCGGAACCGCGTCAGGCAGGTAGATGCGGTGGGGCTCGCGCACGACCTCGCCGGGCCGCCAGCGGTCCGCTGGGTAGAGACCGTGCCCCAGCGTGGTGCTAACCTGCCAGACCCGCTCTCCGTCGCGGCCCTCCAGGAGGTAGATGGCGGTGTGCGGCCGGCCGTTGTAGCCCTCGAGGGGGGTCCAGTAGACTGTGAAGTCGAGACAGGCGCCGGGGCGGAGCTCGATGCCCTCCAGCTCGACATCCACCAGGCCGACGCGGTCGGCGAAGCGGGCCCGAGGGAGCGGCTCGCGGGCGGCCAGCACCTCGTCGGCCGGCGGCCGCTTGACGTACACTCTCCAGAGCGGCCCGGCAGGGGCGACAGGGAAGCGTGCGCGGATCAGGTCGGCGCGGTACGTGAGGGCCTCGGCGAAGTAGACGGCGGGATAGCGCCGGAGGCGGTCTGCGCGGGCCACCTCGAGGAACGCCTGCTCGCAGTGGAGGGAAGGAGCGGCGGAGAGGGTCACGTCTGGGCGCTCGCCCTCGATGTGCTTGAGGTAGCCGAGAGGCGCGATCTTCCACCAGTCAGCCATGATCAGGGCGCCGGGCTCGACCTGGCGAAAGACGGCGCGTGCGAACAGCTCCGGGCTCCAGTCTCCGCTTCGGTCCACGGTGGGCAGGCGCCCTGCGAAGAGCGTGAAGGGCACCATGAGCAGGAGCGCGGCGGCGGGCCCGCGCTGGAATGTCGGCGTGCTTCGCACCCCCAGAGGACGGAGCCGCGCCATCCCGCGGGCGGCCAGGTCGAGGGCCGCCCCCGCGCCGACGGAGATGAAGGCCGCCAGCACGAGGTAGAGGGGTAGATAGTAGACGTAGATATCGAAGATGCTGAAGTTAGACGAATAGGCCAAATCCAGGGCGGCCAGGAGCAGCAGCCAGTTGGCGAGGCGCCGATCTCGCCGCCAGAGGACGACGAGGCCGACCAGGGCCAGCGCGCACCCGGCATGCCCGAACTCGAGGGTGAGCCGAAGCAGGTAGCCGACGGCGCGGCGCAGGGGGAGCCGCAGCCCGGAGTCGAACATCGCTTCCCGCGCGCCGGGCGCGGTGAGGTGGGTCCAGAAGTCGCCAAGGGTGCGGGGGTTGTTGAGCTGGGGCGGAGGGTTGGCGAGGGCGCGGAGCGGGACGTAAGCGTACACCGACAGCCCCAGCAGAAAGAGGCCGACGCACACCGCCAGGCGGCGCCCGCGGAAGAACCGCCAGCCCCGCTCGGCCCAGACCAGGTAGAGCAGCGACACCGCCACCAGGGTGGTGAGGGCATGGTTGCCGAGGCTGAGGCCGACCATCCAGCTCCCGAGAAACAGCCAGCGGTCGGCCGGCTCGGGGACGGGAAGGGCGACGGCGCGGGGCTCGCGGCGCCAGCGCAGGGCGACCAGCAGGATGGCTGCCGACAGGCAGATGTGGAGGGTGTACACCTCGGCCTCGGTGGTGACATCCCACCAGGTGAGGGAGAAGGCGAAGGAGAGGGCGCCGACGAGGGCGGCGATGCGGCTGCCGGAGAGCCAGCGGAAGAGCAGGTAGAGCAGCGCGACGGCGAGCCCGGCAAGGAGCGCGTTGAGCAGGTTGAGGCGGAAGGCGACGTCGCCGATGGGGAGGCGGGAGAAGGGGTGGGCGATGAGCATCCAGGTGGGATAGCCGGGGGAGTGACCGACGCCGAGGTGGTAGGCGGCGGTGATGAGCTCGCTGGAGTCGCCCCAGCCGAAGCTGGGCCGCATCGTGCGCAGGTAAGCGAGCAGGGAGAGGACGAACACCAGCAGGCAGGTCGCGGCTTCCGCGAGCCGCCCCTTCCCCGGGGGCTGCGTGTCGTGGACAGGCGCCGACATGCTCCTCTTGCCTCGGCGGGGCGGCAGGCGCCCCTCGACACCTGTGTTCTTCCACAACCCGCGGCGGCGGGTGGCTAGCAGCCGAGCTCTTCGAGCCGATCGTCGGAGAGGCCGAAGTGGTGGGCGACCTCGTGGATGAGGGTCCGCCGGATCTCCTGGACGATGCCGCGGCGGGTGCGGCCGGCGCGCTCGATGGGCCGGCGGAAGAGGACGATACGGTCCGGCATGAGGTCGGCGCCGAAGACCGAGCGCTCGGTAAGAGGGGTGCCGCGGTATACGCCCAGGAGGACCTCGCCAGGCTGCATGCCCAGCTCCTGGTAGTCCTCCGGGGCAGGGCGCTCCTCGACCACCACCTCGACGTTGTGGAGGCGGGCGCGGAACTCGCCGGGGAGGCTGTCCAGCGCCTCTGCGACGAGGTCCTCGAACTCGCGGCGGGAGAGCCGCATATGGGGCCGGCTCAGAGGCCGAGGCTTCGGAGGTAGCGTCGGCTGACGGCTATGGAGTCGGCGGGCTCGCCGCGGGTGCTGTCCTGCTCGACGACGACCCAGGCGGGCTGGCAGGCGAGGGCGGCCTGGAGCGCGGCGGGGAGGTCAACACAGCCCCGGCCGAGCTCGAGGAACTCCTGGTGGCGCTCACCGCCCTGTCCGTCCTTGAAGTGGAAGTAGGGGCAGCGGTCGTGGTGCTGGCGGACGAAGGCGGCCGGGTCGTCGCCGCCGACGTGGACCCAGTAGACGTCAGGGCAGAGCTTGACGAGCTGGGGGTCGGTCTCGCCGATGAGCACGTCAATGGGCCGGGCGCCGTCGCAGGGCTCGAACTCCCAGGAGTGGTTGTGGTAGCAGAGGGTGACGCCGGCATCGCGGCAGCGGCGGCCGGCCTGGTTGAGGGTAGCGGCGCCGGCCCGGTAGCCCTCCAGGGAGTCGAAGCGGCCCGAGACCATGAGGAAGTCGCCGCCGAGGGCCTTCACTGAGCCGGCCATGCGGCTGACGAGGGCGCCGTCCTCGAGCTGAGCCATGCCGCAGTGGCCGCCGGCGAAGGCGAGGCCGGTACCGTCCAGGGCGGCGCGGACGAGCTCCACCTCGTCGGGGCCGGCGGGGGCGCCGCCCTCGAATCCATCATAGCCCGCCTCGGCGACTTCGCGGAGGACGCCGGCGAGGTCTTGGCGGGCGCGGGGTCCGTAGATGATGAGCTGGAGTCCGACGCGCGGCTGGGCCATCTTGCTGCCTCCACAGCGGTAGTGTGCGCCGGGGCGGGGAGGCCGCCGGGGCGACTGGGGCCTTGTTCGTTGCGCCGGCGCTGGTCCCTGCGGCCGGTGCGGTGTGCCCAGAACAGGCTGGATATATGGAACAACGCGGGTAACCAGGCCCTGGTTGCCAGGGAGCTTGGGGCGGCGGGCGCGGCGGAGGCCCTTGGGCGCGTCAGCCGCTCCCCCCAGCCGGCGAAGCGGAGGACCCGATCATGGAGGCAGGACCTGCTGCGGAGGCGAACGGCCACGCGCCGTACGGCGGCGCGCACGTAGTGGCGTTCGTGAACGAGAAGGGCGGGGTGGCGAAGACCACCTCTTGCGTGAATCTGGCGGCCGCGCTGGCGGCGGAGGGAAGGCGCGTGCTGTGCATGGATCTGGATCCACAGGCGAACGCGACGACGGCCTTCGCCGTGTCCGCGGACCAGGCGGTGGAGCGGGAGGCGCACTGCCTGCTGACTATGCCCCGGTACCCGCTGGAGCGGGCGATCGTCGCGACGCAGATCCCAGGGCTCGATCTGGTACCCTCGAGCCCGCGGCTGGGGGACTGCAACAAGGCGCTGGTGATGGAGATGGGTCGGGAGGGCCGGCTGCGGTCGAAGCTGCGGGATTTCTACCGCAGCGTGCTGACGGAGAAGTACGACTACATCCTGGTTGACTGCCCCCCATCGCTGGATATGCTGACGGTCAACGCGCTGGCGGCGGCGACGCACATGGTGGTGCCGGTGACCACGAAGTTCTATGCGCTGAAGGGGATGGCCCTGTTGGGAGAGATGGTGGCGACGCTGCACGAGCAGATCGGGGCCTGGGTGAAGCTGCTGGGCATTCTCATCACCATGTACGACAAGAACACGGCGCTGGACGTGACGCTGTACCGGCTTCTGAAGGAGCGGATCGAGCGGGAGTACGGGGACTACATCTTCTCGACCATCATCACTCGGAGCGTGGTGGTGAGCGAGGCGGAGGCGGGCGGGATCCCCGCGGTCATCAGGGAGCCCGAGTCGCCGGCCGCGGCAGCTTACCGGGCGCTGGCGCGGGAGGTCGTGGCACGGCTGGGCGACTCGGCCCTGGGCGCGCCGGCGCCGGTGCACGCGCAAGCGGCCGCGCGATAGCGGCGCGCAGAAACGGAGGACGCAGGATGGACATGCAGCCAGAGCCCAGCGCCTGCTCGCCTGAGGCGCACCCGGACTGCTCGGTGCTAATCACCATCACCACGCCGGGCTCGGAGACGCCGATCTGCCGCTTCGGCAGCGCGCGCGACATTCTGGGCGGCATCACCGTGCGGCAGCTCATCGAGCGGGTGTCGAGCCGCCAGTCGGTGCTGTCGGCCGGGGTGCCCAGCGCGCAGCTCGAGGCGGAGAGCACCACGGCGTCGGCGGTGCGGGAGCTGATCGCGGCCCGCTCGGCCGAGGTGCTGCTGGCCTCAGACAATGGCGGAGGCGGCCAGGCGGTGGACCTGGAGGCAGCGGTCTCGACGATCGCGGAGCGGCACACGGGGGAGGCGGGAAGCAGCTTCATCAGCATCAGCCTCGAGGTCCGCCCGCTCCAGGACGCGGCGGCGCCCGCCGGCCGCGAGCGCCGGGAGGTGATGAACCCGCCCGCGGTTGAGGTCGCCCCCCGCCCGCCCGCCGCAGAGCGCGCCTTCGCGCCCGAGCGGCCGCGGTCCTCAGGCTGGGCGCTCATTCCCGGGGATGAGGAGAGGTCCCAGCCTATCGCCCTTGGCGAGGCGAGCCACCCACGCCTCGAGCCTGGGCCGCCGCCCGCGGCGGCCCAGGAGCCCCGCGAGGTCGCGCAGCCGCCGGCCGTCGAGCGCGCGAGCGGGGCCCCGGCGGTCAGCGAGCCGCCAGCACGGCCGGCCGCGCCCGTCGCGGGCGAGCTGGTTACGATCGTGGCCGAGGGTGAGCCCGAGATCGAGGCGCAGCCTCCGCAGCAAGGGGAGCGCAAGGAGTACATCCGCAAGTCCGACTGGCTGCGGGCGCAGTTCTTGCCGGAGGTGGAGGCGCTCGATTTCAGCGGGCTGTTTGTGGGGAACCTGGGCCTGGGGGTGAGGGAGCAGGCGAGCCGCCGGGTGGCGGTGCTCGCCGATCCGTCGCGCATCACCGAGATCCTGCTCCAGGGCAACAGCTATCGGCGCAGCGGGGACCATGCGAAGGCGCTGATCTGCTATCAGGAGCTGGTGGATATTGATGCGGCGAACCCGGACTTCCGGTATCTGCTCGGCAAGACGTTCCTGGAGTTGGGGCAGCTCCAGGAGGCGGCGGAGGCCTTCGTGCGGGCGAAGGAGCTGGGTCACGAGGGGGCGCAGAACGAGCTGGACCAGCTCAACCGGAGGCCGAGGCGGCGCAGCGGGATTCTGAGCTTCCTGCGGTTTTGGCGATAGCGCGCCGCGCACCGCCGACCATCATCTCTCCGTCACCCCAAGGCCCGGGCCCGCCGGCCCGGGCCTGTCGCTGGGCTGGTCGAGGCGGGGCTGATTGACGCTGGGGGGCCGGCGTGCTATGATGCTCGCGGCCGGGGCGTAGCTCAGCTTGGCTAGAGCGCGCGGTTCGGGACCGCGAGGTCGGCAGTTCGAATCTGCCCGCCCCGACGTTCGCCCTTCCCGAGTTCCCGCGCCGCTTTTGCCAGCATCTGCCTGCCTTTTCCGAGGGTCACTCTCCGCGGCCGGCGTGTTGTGTAGTGCTGCACGATACCACGAGGAGGGATGGCGCGCGCCGCGCGCGAGCGGCGGGTTTGTGGAAAAAGGGGATGGGGCAGAGGCGTACTCCACAGGGGACGCAAGGCGGCATGGTGTCGAGGGTCTGTGGGCGGCCATTCTCATCGCTGATCCGAGCTGGGTGTCTGGCGCTTGGGCTGGCCGCCGCGGCGGTGGGGCTGGGTGGCTGCGCGGAGGAGGCCGGAGCGCCGGAGCAGCGGGTGCGGCGGGACCCCAATGTGGTCCTGACCTATGCGGCCTGCGGGCTGGGGCCGGCGGTGGAGGCGGCGCGGGCTCGCTTCGAGGCAGAGAACCCTGGCAAGTCGGTCGAGATCGAGGTCGGTGAGCCCCGAGAGCTGGTCGAGCGCATCCGAGAGGGCGCGGTCCCCGATCTGGTGGTGTTGGTGGGGGACGCGGAGCTGGCCCGCCTGGAGCGGGAGGGGTTCCTCGACCGGACAGCCCGCCAGCAGCTGGCTCGTTATCGCCTGGCGATTGTAGCGCCGGCCGGCAACCCGGCCGATGTGGAGAGCGCGCAGGACCTGCTGAGCGCAAGAGTGAGAGCGATCACGATCGCGATCCCAGGGCTGACCTCGAGCGGAACCCATGCGAAGGCCGCGCTGGAGCGGCTGGGGGTGTGGTCTGGCATTCAGGCGAAGCTGACACTGCGGGAAACGCCGCTGGAGGCGCTGCGGGCGGTGGCCGCGGGGGACGCGGAGGCGGCCGTGGTGTACGATCCGTGTCCCGCGCTGTGGGTCGGCGCGGGGGTGGCGCCAGAGGCGGTGGCGGTGGCGGTGGTGCTGCCGACAGACCAGCGAGGGGTGGCGGTGCACGTGGGGGTGCACCGACGAAGCCCCAGCGCGCTGCTGGCGCAGCGCTTCATGCGGACGCTGGCGAGCGAGCAGATCGCGGCGGAGTTCACCCGCCGGCCCGGCAAGCCGACGGACGAGGAGCCGGCGGCCGGGGAGTAGCGCAGGCCCCGGTCCTCAGCGCTTGCGGCCGGTGATGCGGCGGCGGACCTCGCGGCCGGCGAGCAGGCCGCTGGCGGAGGCCTGGACGAGGCCGCGGGCGACCCCGGCGCCGTCGCCGACCGCGAACAGCCCCGAAACCCTGGTCTCGAGCACCTTGCTCAGGCGCGGCCGGGCGGAGTAGAACTTGACCTCGACGCCATAGAGGATGGTGTGGCGGGAGCCGAGGCCGGGGGCGAAGTGGTCGAGGGCGTCGAGGGCCTCCAGGATGCTGGCGAGGTAGCGGTGGGGCAGGACGAAGCTGAGGTCGCCGGGGGTGGCTGAGGAGAGGGTGGGGCGGACGAGGCCGCGGGCGATGCGGTCGGCGGTGGAGCGACGGCCGAGGCGGAGGTCGCCGAGGCGCTGGCAGATGACGCCGTCGGAGATGAGGTTGGCGAGGCGAGCGAGGTAGCGGCCATAGGCGATGGGGTCGTGGAAGGGCTCGGTGAAGCGGGTGCTGACGAGGAGGGCGAAGTTGGTGTTGGGGGTGCGCTTGCCGGCGTAGCTGTGGCCGTTGACGGTGACAATGCCGTCGCCGTGCTCGGTGACGACTTCGCCATAGGGGCACATGCAGAAGGTGCGGACGCGGTCGTCGAAGAGCTTGGAGTAGAAGACGAGCTTGGCCTCGTAAGCGGTGGAGGCGACGTCGGCCATGACCTCGGCGGGGACCTCGACGCGGACGCCGACGTCCACCGGGTTGTCGGCGCGGCCCAGCTCGAGGCGCTGGGCCTCCTCGGCGAACCACTGGGAGCCCTCGCGCCCGGGGCCGGCGATGACGAAGTCGGCGGGGAACCGCTGGCCGTCCGCGGTCTCGACGCCGGAGACGGCGCCCTCCTCGACGATGATGCGCGCGATGGGGGTGCGCACGAGCACCTCCACGTTGCTGCCGAGGGCGCGCCGCATCTCGCGCAGGACGAGGGGGCCGCGGTCGGTGCCGAGGTGGCGGATGCGGGTGGGGACGAACTCGAGGTCGGCGCGGGCGGCGCGGCGGGCGAGCTCGGCCATGGCCTCCTCGTCGTCGCCGTAGACCTCCTCGGGCGCGCCGAAACGCAGCCACATGCGGTCCACCTCCTCGAGGAGGGCGACGACCTCGGGGCGGGTGAGGTACTCGGTGAGCTGGCCGCCGATCTCGGGCGAGCTGGTGAGCTTGCCGTCGGAGAAGGCGCCGGCCCCACCCCAGCCGCACAGCAGCCACTTGGGGTCGCGCTTGCGGCCCTTGCCCTGGGCGCTGCGGAGCCGCTCGTCAATGTCCGGGCCCTTGTCGAAGATGCGCACCTGGGCGCCCGGGACGCCGGAGAGGGCGAGGGCCGCGAAGATTCCCGCAGGCCCCGCGCCCACGATGGCGACCTGCTTCAGCTCAGCCACCCTGCTTATCCTCCAGCGCCCTCCTGCGGAGGGCCTCCAGGGTCTCTTGCGCGTTGCGGGCCACCAGCCTGTGGAGCAGCTTCTTGATGAGAGGGCCCACGAGCGGGACGTGGTATTCGTAGAGGATAGTCAGGCGGACGCGGGTGGCGTCGCCCTCGGGCGCGAAGGTCCAGGCGCCCTCGTAGCGGTGCCAGTCCCCGGAGAGCAGTCGGAAGGAGCAGGTGTGCGCGGCGTCGTCCCAGTGGTCTTCCTCGACCCAGCGGAGGGTGCGCTTAAACTCGGGGACCAGGCCGACCCACTCGCTGACCGTGCGGTCACCAGAGCGCTCGCGGACGGTGACCTGGGAGACGTTGGGGAGGAACTCGGGCAGGCCCTCAACGTCCTTGGCGAGCGCGTAGACACGATCGGGCGGCGCGCTGATCAGCAGCTCCGCCTCGACCTCAGGCACAGGCGCCTCCTGGAGTCGGCATATGCGCCGCGGGGTGGGCCGCGGCGCCGGAGAGATTGTAGGTCGGGGGCAGGGGCTTGTCAATGCTGGGGCGCCGCGGGAGCGGACGGGAGCTCGCCTGTGCGGGGTATGCGCCGGCGCCGGAGCGTTTGACATGCCCCCCCAGGGGGCGCTATAATGCCGGGAACCGAAGCGGTCCGCCGCCGGCGGAGGTCTGGCTTCGGACTCTTTTTTGCGCGCCCTGAGCGCGCCACGCGAGAGGCCTTATCATGCAGGCGCGCATGCGGTGGTGGCTGGTGGGGATCATCGCGCTGGTTGTGATCTCGCTGATCGGGGTGCTGGAGCCAATCCGGTTCCGGGACCGCACCGACCCGGACACGGGGGAGGTGATGGAGCCCCTGCGGCGGCTGGGGCCGGTCCGCATCTACCGGCCGCACTTCGCCATCACCTTGGGGCTGGACCTGCGGGGGGGGAGCCACCTGGTGCTGCAGGCGCAGAGCGAGGGGGTGTTCGAGTTCTCGGCGCCCGAGCTGGCGGAGCCGCGCTCGGAGGAGGACGACACCGCGCTTTACGGGGAGATCGTGCGGCTGCTGCCGGTGGAGCGGATCGGCACCGAGAAGCGGGAGGTGGAGGTCAGGGAGCAGCGGATCCTGGTGCGGACCCGGGCCGCGAACGAGGCGGAGGTGAGGCGGCAGGGAGAGGCTATCCTGGCGGCGCTGCGGGAGCGGTTCCCGCAGGTGGACCGCAAGGAGCAGCGGCTGGAGGAGGTGACGCCCGACAAGCTGCTGACGGTGGAGCGGATCATCCAGAACCGGGTGGACGCCTATGGGCTGACGGAGCCGGTAATCCAGCGGCAGCGCCCGGACCGCATCATCGTGGAGCTGCCGGGGGTGAGGGACCCGGAGCAGGCGAAGGAGCTCATTCGGCAGACGGCGGTGCTCGAGTTCCGCCACGTGCCGCGCAAGTACGCCTTTGGGGACCGGGGCCCCGAGATCACGACGGTGATGGGGCAGCACCGATTCACTTTCAGGGACCCGGCGGGGCAGGAGGTGCCGACCGCGCAGGTGATTGACGAGTCGCCAGTGATCGTGACGGGGCGGGACCTGAGGCCGGACTCGGCGCGGGTGATGTCGCGGCCGGGGCGGGGGGCAGCGGTGACGTTCCGGCTGGAGCCGGATGCGGCGCGGGTGTTCGAGGATTTCACCCGCAAGAACGTGCGGCACTATTTGGCGATCGTGCTGGACGGGCGGATGGTGTCGTGCCCGATCATCAACGAGGCGATCCCGCGCGGGGAGGTGGAGATCTCAGGGGGGTTTGTGGGGCAGGAGGGGCTGGAGCGGGCGCGGGACCTGAGCATCCTGCTGAACGCGGGCGCGCTGCCGATGGACCTGGAGTATGTGGAGAGCCGGACGGTAAGCGCGCAGCTCGGGCAGGATGCGCTGGTGGCGGGGCTGCGAGCGGGGATCATCGGGCTGGGGGCGGTCCTGCTGTTCATGGTGGCCTACTACCGTCTGCCGGGGGCGCTGGCGGCGCTGTCGCTGGTGATCTACTGCATCCTGCTGCTGGGGGCGATCCGGCTGGTGAACCAGACGCTGACGCTGCCGGGGATCCTGGCGGTGATCCTGTCCATCGGCATGGCGGTGGATGCGAGCATCATCATCTTCGAGCGGCTCAAGGAGGAGATCCGCAGCGGCAAGACGATGAGGTCGGCGACGGAGGCGGCGTTCAAGCGGGCGTGGGTGGCGATCCTGGATGCGAACGTGTGCAGCATCGGCACCGGGCTCGTGCTCTTCTACTTCGGGACGGGGCCGATCAAGGGATTTGCGGTGGCGCTTATCATCGGGGTGCTCGTGAGCCTGTTCACGGCGGTGACGGTGACCCGGTTGCTCATGAACCTGGTGATCGGGACGCGGGCGGCGCGGAACCCGGCGCTGTTCGGGGTGAGGCCGGGCGATGTCGAGGGGGCCTGAGGTGGTGGGGGCGAGGCGAAGCGTGGATCCGGGAGAACAGCGGTGGTAGACCTGTTTCGGGGCCGGAGATGGGACCTGGTCGGGCCGCGCAAGGTCTGGTTTGCGATTTCCCTCGTGGTGATCGTGACGGGGGTGGTTTTCTGGGTGGTGCGGGGTCTGAACTATGGGATTGACTTCACAGGCGGGGGGCTGGTGGCCTATCGGCTCTCGGAGGCCGTGCCTGCGGGGCGTGAGATCGAGACGCTGAGCGCGGCCAGGCGAGCGATCGAGGGGGCGGGCATAGATGCGCGCCTGCAGCTCGCGGGTACGGCTGCGCGGCGGGACCAGCTCCTGGTGCGCACGAGGATCGTGAGGGGCCCGGGGGTCAGCGAGAGCGACGTGCTGGACGAGCAGCGGGAGCAACTGCTGCGGGCGCTGTCGGGGGCGTTCCCGGGCATCGAGGAGGTGGAGAGCCAGCTCGTGACGCCGGTGGTGAGCCAGGAGCTGGTGCGCAACGCGATCTGGGCGGTGGCGTGGGGGTGTGTGTTTATCCTGCTGTGGATTCGACTGCGCTACTTCGACTTCAAATGGGCGGGCTCGGCGGTTGCCGCGCTGGTGCACGACGTGTTGGTGCTGGTGGGCGCGTTTGCGATCACGCAGCGGGAGATCAACAGCCCCTTCGTGGCGGCGGCGCTAACGGTGGTGGGCTACTCGGTGCACGACACCATCGTGCTCTTCGACCGCATCCGAGAGAACATGCGCCTGCGCAAGGGCGACACCTTCGCCGAGACCGCCAACATCTCCCTGCTGGAGACCATGGCGCGCTCGATCAACACCCTGTTCACGGTGCTGCTGGTGCTGGTGGCCGTGTACCTCCTGGGCGGGGCGTCGCTGCGGGATTTCACGTTCGCGCTGATCGTGGGGATGACCGCGGGCGGCTATTCCTCGATCTTCACGGCGAGCCAGCTCCTGGTAGTGCTGAAGGAGCGCGAGGAGCGGGGCCTGGTCCGGCGCCGCGCGCTGGCGGGCCGGCCTGCGCGGGAGCCGGCCGGGGGCCGGGCTGCGGTGGCGCGCCCGACGACGCCTGGGCCTGCGCCGCGTCGCGCGCCCGAGCCGGAGGAGGCGCAGCAGCCCGCGGAGGGACAGCGAGAGCCGACGGCCGCCCAGGCCGGGGGAGAAGAGGAAAGGCAGCGCCCCCCGCGCTCGTCGCGCCGGAAGCTGCGGGCGGGCGCGAAGAAGCGAAAGCGGCGCTTCTGAGGGGGAGCGAGGCGCCGCGCCGGAGGCCCGCATGAGCCCCGTGGTAGGCGCAGAGGCCGGGAGGGCGGCGGTGGGGGCCGCGCGCACCTCGGTCATCGCGAGCATCTCGCTGGTGGGGCTGAAGGTCGCCGCGGCGGCGTTCACCGGGTCGGTGAGCGTGCTGTCAGATGCGCTCCACTCCAGCCTCGATGTGGCCGCCGCGACCACGGCCCTGGTCGCCATCCGCAAGGCGCGCCAGCCGGCGGATGCCGAGCACCCCTTCGGCCACGGGAAGTTCGAGAGCCTGGCCGGGCTGGCGGTGGCGGCCTTCGTGGTGGCCGCGGTCGGGCTCATCGCGCTGGCCGCGGTGGGCCGGCTCCTGTCCGGGCGGGTCGCGGTGCGGCAGCCGGCGCTGGCGGCGGCGGCGGTGGGGACGGCGGCGCTCGTGACCTTCCTGGTGTCCCGCCTGCTTTTCCAGGTCGCCCGAGCGACCGAGTCGGTGGCCCTGGAGGCCGATGCGTGGCACCTACGCGCGGACATGTGGACCTCGGTTGCAGTCCTGATGGGGATGATCGCGATCGCGGTCGGTGATCGGCTGGGGGCGGCCGGGGTGCACGTGGTGGACCCGCTGGCGGCGCTGGTCATTGCGGCGATCGTGCTGCCCGCGGCCGGCGCCACCGGACGCCGATCCTACCACCACCTGGTGGATCGGTCGCTGCCGCCGGCGGAGATCGGCCGGATCGAGGCTCTGCTGAGGGAGCACTACCCGCAGCTTAGCGCTTACCACCGGCTGCGCACGCGCCAGGCCGGCCCCGAGCGCTACGTTGACCTGCACCTGGAGGTGCCGGGGGAGGAGTCGGTGGCGAACTCGCACGCGCTGTGCGATCACCTGGAGCGGGACCTGCGGGAGCTGCTGCCGGGGGTCCAGGTGTTGATCCATGTGGAGCCGGCCCGGGCGCGCTCGGCGGAGGCGAGAGGCGGCGATGGATGAAGGCGCTCTGAGCTTCACGGGGGCTCGGTGGCGGCTGAAGCCGGCCGACGAGGAGGCGGCACGGCGGCTATCGGCGGAGCTGGGGGTGAGCGCGGTCACCGCGCGGGCGCTGTGCTGCCGCGGGGTTGCGGACGCGGAGTCGGCGCGCCGATTCCTGGAGGACGACCTGGATGGGCTGGCCGACCCGTTCCTTATGCAGGATATGGACCGGGCGGTGGAGGCGGTGGAGGGGGCGCTGGCCAGCGGGCATCAGATCCGCATCTACGGCGACTACGACGTGGATGGCGTGTGTGCGACCGCGCTGCTGGTGCGCGCGCTGCGGGGCCTGGGCGGGCGGGTGGACTGGTACATCCCCCACCGCGTGGATGAGGGCTATGGGCTGCACGAGGAGGCGGTGCGGCAAGCGGCGGCGGAGGGGACGAGGCTGCTGATCACGGTGGACTGCGGGACGAGCGCGGCCGGGGAGGTGGAGCTGGCGCGCCGGCTCGGGATGGCGGTGGTGGTCACCGACCACCACCGCCCGGACGAGCGCCTCCCCGCGTGCCCGGTGCTGAACCCGTGGAGGCCCGGGTGTGGGTATCCTTACAAGGAGCTGGCGGGCGTCGGGGTCGCCTTCCGGCTGGTGAGCGCGCTGGCGCGCAGCCGGGGGCTGCCGGAGGG
>CAYLPT010000118.1:0-5425 GCA_964385645.1 uncultured bacterium | reverse complement strand
CGGGGAGGCTGCTCACGCACCTGCTGAAGGGCGTCGGCCTGGCGCGCGAGGAGGTCTTCATCACCAACATCGTCAAGTGCCGCCCGCCCGGCAACCGCGACCCGCAGGAGGATGAGATCGAGGCCTGCCGCGAGTATCTGCTCGAGCAGATCGCGCTCCTCACCCCCCGGATCATCTGCCCCCTCGGGCGCTTCGCCGCCCAGACCCTCATCGAGCCCAGGCTCTCCATCAGCCGGGAGCACGGCAAGCCCAGGCGCAAGAGCGGCATCCTCTACTTCCCCCTCTACCACCCCGCCGCCGCGCTGCACCAGCCCAGCGTCATAGACGCCCTGGAGAGCGACTTCCGGAGGCTGCCGGAGGTGCTCGCGGGGGAGCTGGGGAGGGCGGCCGGCTGATGCGGCGGGCGAGGGCCGGGGGTGCGTCGCTCAACCTGGCGACGATCCGTCCGGCGGCCCTCGACCGCAAGCTCGCCGCGGCGCGGGCGGCCGGCTTCGCCGCGGTGGGCCTGGCGCTGGACGAGATGATGGAGGCGGGCGAGGACGGAGTCGTGGAGGTGCGCCTCCAGGGGCTGCCGGTCTCCGACCTGGTGGGGATCAGGGGGTGGATGGAGGCCGACCGGACGAGCCGGCTGGTGGGCCTGACGCGGGCCGAGCAGGCCTGCGAGCTGGCGGGGAAGGTGGGGTGTCCCTTGCTGGTCGCGCAGCCCTCCGGGGAGGAGGCGGACGCGTTGACCGCCGCGCGGCGCTTCGCCGAGCTGTGCCGGCTCGCCGGCCGCCTGGGGGTGCGCGTGGGGCTGGAGTTCGAGGGCGGACGGCGGGGGCTAGCGACGCTGGCCCAGGCCTGGGAGGTGGTCGAGCTGGCGGAGGCGGACAACGGCGGCCTGGTGGTGGATGCGTTCCACTTCTATGTGGGCGGCTCCACGGTCGAGATGCTGGAGCCGGTGCCAGCGAGCAAGCTGTTCCTGGTGCAGCTCTGCGATGCCCCCGAGCTGCCCCGCCACGAGCTGCGCGACCGCCACCGCCTCTACCCGGGCGGGGGCGTGATCGGGCTCGAGAGTCTGCTCGCCGCGCTGCGGGCCAACGGGTACGCGGGGTACTACTCTCTCGAGCTGGAGAACGAGCGTTACTGGGAGGAGGAGCCCGAGGTGGTGGCGAGGGAGGGGATGAGGGCGCTGCGCAAGCTGGATATCGGCTGAGGAGGTGCAAGGGATGAGCGAACGAGTACTCGAGGAGCTGAAAGACATCTGTGCGAAGATACGGCGCGAGTTCGAGGAGAAGGACGCCGCCCGCGAGCGGGCGCTGCTGCGCTCTCGGGAGGTGATCCGCAACAGCGCCAACGCCATCCGCGCGATCCATCGGGGGGAGTACGAGGAGGCGGAGGGGCTGATGGGGGAGACGGCGGGGCTGCTGCGGGAGGTGGACGAGTTGCTGGGGCGGCACCCGGATGTGTACTACGCTGGGTTCGTGCACGACGCGCAGAAGGAGTACGCGGAGGCGCGCCAGACCTACGCCCTCGTTCGGGCAGAGCCCCTGCCCGACCCGGACGCCATCGGGGTCGGCTACGCGGCCTACCTGAACGGGCTGGGGGAGGCGGTGGGCGAGCTGCGGCGGCACGCGCTCGATGGCATCCGGCACAACGAGATGACCTGGGGCGAGCGGGTGCTGGCGGCGATGGACGAGATCTACTACGCGCTGGTGTCCTTCGACTACCCGCCCGCCATCTCGGGCGGCCTGAAGCGCACCGCGGACGTGACCCGCTCCCTGATTGAGCGCACCCGCGGCGACCTCACCAATGCCATCCGCCAGCAGCGCCTCGAGGGCGCGCTGGCCGAGCTGGAGTCTCGCATCGAGCAGGCCCAGGACGCCCAGGGCTGAGCGGTCGTTGCGGGCGCCTGGGGCGAGTGCTATAATGGCGAGCACCATGTCCGAGCATCATCCGAAGGTCATTTTCAGCGCCATGCAGGCGACCGGTCGGCTGCACCTGGGCAACTACGAGGGCGCGCTCCGCAACTGGGTGCGGCTCCAGCACGAGTACGAGTTCTACGCCGGCATCGTGGACCTGCACTCCCTCACCACCGCCTTCGAGGACACCGGCGAGGTGCTGGAGAACGTCCGCCAGGCGGCCATTGACTACCTGGCGGCAGGGCTGGATCCGGAGAAGACGGCCATCGTCGTCCAATCCCAAGTGCCGGCCCACTGTGAGCTGCACCTGCTGCTCTCGATGATCACGCCGGTGGGCTGGCTTGAGCGGGTGCCCACCTACAAGGAGAAGCGGGAGCAGCTCCACATCGCGAACCCCTCCTACGGACTGCTGGGCTACCCGGTGCTCATGGCCGCGGACATCCTCGTCTACCGGGCCACGGCGGTGCCGGTGGGGAGAGATCAGGTCCCGCACCTGGAGCTGACCCGGGAGATCGCGCGCCGTTTCAACCACCTGTATGGGGAGACGTTCCCGGAGCCGGAGGCGCTGCTGACGGAGTTCGCGGTGCTGCCCGGGCTGGATGGGCGCAAGATGAGCAAGTCGTACGACAACTGCATCTACCTGTCCGACCCACCGGAGGTGGTACGGAAGAAGGTGGGCTCGATGTTCACCGACCCGCGCAAGATCCACAAGCACGACCCTGGCCACCCGGAGGAGTGCCCGGTGTACGCCTACCACGTCGCTTACGCGGCCGAGACCGCGGCGCAGGCGAAGGCGGACTGCGAGGGGGGGCGGCTGGGGTGTGTGGACCACAAGCGGGACCTGGCCGAGGCCATCATCCGCGAGTTCGGCCCCTTCTGGGAGCGGCGGGCGGCGCTGGCGGCCGATCCCGACCGCGTAGAGGCGGTGCTGGCGGAAGGCGCGCGGCGGGCGAGGGCGAAGACTGAGGAGACGATGGCGCGCGTCTGGAGGGCGATGAAGCTGCGCCCCGCCTAGGGCGGGCGCGGTGTAGCGCGGGGCGGCGATAAGGCATATCATAGGGGCCGGCCGCGGGGCCGGCGCGCGCACGCAACAGAGATCACAGCCAAGATCACGGCACCGGAGAACGCTATGGAAGTGCCCCAGCAGCCCGCCGGGGCGACGGCCGGGGCGGCCGCGGCCCCCGACCGGGTCTTCACTGGCCACCCCGTGAAGCTGCCCCTGTTCCAGGGACCTCTCGACCTGCTGCTCCACCTCATCGAGCGGGAGGAGATTGACGTGCTCGATGTGTGCATCGAGGATATCACCTCCCAGTACCTGGAGCACCTCGCGGCCCTGGAATCCCTGAACATCGAGGTGGCAGGCGAGTTCCTGGTGATGGCGGCCCAGCTCCTGGAGATGAAGTCGCGGATGCTGCTGCCCAGGCCGGAGCGAGGCGAGCCGGAGGAAGAGGAGGCCGGCGACCCCAGGGCGGAGCTCATCGCGCGCCTGCTGGAGTACCGGCGCTATAAGGTGGTGGCGGATGAACTGCGGGAGCGGGCGGAGCTGCAGCGGCTGATCTTCAGCCGCGGCGAGCTCAACGAGGGCAACGGGAACGGAAACGGCAACGGCAACGGCGCGGCCGGGTACCTGATGCTCAACGAGGTCTCCGCCTTCGACCTCTGGGCGGCCTTCCAGAGCGTGCTCAGCCGGGCGCAGGAGACCCCCGTCGGGGAGGTGGTGAGGCCGCGCTTCACGGTGGCGCAGAAGATGGCCTGGGTGGCGGCCCGGCTGCGCTGGGCCCAGGAGCCGGTGCGCTTCGTGGATCTGTTCGAGGAAGGCGCGACGCGGCTGGAGGTGATCGTTACCTTCCTGGCGTTGCTGGAGCTGATCCGGCAGCGGCGGGTGCGAGTGGTGCAGGAGCGGCTGCTGGGGGAGATCGTGGTGTGTCGGGTGGGAGGTGGAGAGCAGGGATGAGCGAGCGGGGCCCGGAGGGGGAGCCGATGGACCCCGGGGCGGAGCTGGACCAGGGCAGGCTGGCCGCGCTCGAGGCGGTGCTGTTCATGGCGGCCGAGCCGCTGGGGGGCGCGGAGTTGGCGGAGATCCTGGAGGCCTCGCCGGCGGAGGTGGAGGCCCTGGTAGCCCGGCTGGAGGCGGATTACCAGGGGCGGGGGATCCAGCTGGCGCGGGTGGCGGGGGGCTATCAGGTCTGCACGCGCCCCGAGTATGCCCCCTATGTGGCGAAGCTGCACGAGCCGGAGCGATTCCGGCTCTCGCGGGCGGCGCTGGAGACGCTGGCCATCGTCGCCTACAAGCAGCCGGTCACCCGCCCGGAAGTGGAGGCGATTCGGGGCGTGAACTCTGACTCGCCCCTGGACACGTTGGTGCAGTACGAGCTGGTGTGTGAGGCCGGGCGCAAGGACGCGCCGGGGCGGCCGCTGCTGTATCGTACGACGCAGAGCTTCCTGGGCCGGTTCGGCCTCAACTCGATCGAGGACCTGCCCCGCCTGGACGCGATCCCTGTGCCCGAGCCGGAGGCCGGGGCCGGGGAGGGAGGCGTGGGGCCGCGGGAGAAGGGAGAGACGGGGCACACCGGGGGCGCACAGGAGCATGAAGCGCGCAGCGAGGATCAGGCTTAGGCAGTGTCTGTTGGGTGCCGCGCTGGCGGCGAGCGCGTGGGGCGCGCGGGCGTGGGCGGGGCCGCCGTCGGTGGAGGCGAAGGCGGCGGTGCTGGTGGATGCGGCGACGGGGGCCGTGCTGTACCAGAAGGGGATGCACGAGCGCCGGCCCATGGCGAGCACGACGAAGGTGATGACCGCGCTCATCGCCCTGGAGCGCTGTGACCCGGAGGAGTGGGTGAGGATCGGGGAGGGGGTCAGGGGGGTCACGGGCTCGGCGCTCTACCTGGAGCCGGGTGAGCGCATGCAGATGAAGGACCTGCTGGCGGCCCTGCTCTTGCGCTCCGCCAACGATGGGGCGGTGGCGGTGGCCGAGCACGTCAGCGGCAGCGTGGACGCCTTCGCGCGGCTGATGAACCAGCGGGCGCGGGAGCTGGGGGCGAGGAACACGCACTTCGTCAACCCTCACGGGCTGCATGAGCCCGACCACTACTCGTCGGCCTACGACCTGGCGCTTATCACCCGGGAGGCGATGAAGCACCCGCTGTTCCGGGAGCTGGTCTCGACCCGGTGGGCGGAGGTGTGGCGGCCGGACACGAACGGCACGCAGGTGGTGAGGAACCACAACCATCTGCTGTGGCGGGCGGACTTCGTGGACGGGGTGAAGACAGGCTATGTGCGGCAGGCGGGGCGGTGCCTGGTGGCCTCGGGGTCGGAGGAAGACTGGCAGCTCATCGCGGTGGTGCTGGACAGCCCCGACCCCTTCGAGGAATCGCTCGCCCTGCTGCGCTACGGGTTCGCGCGCTTCCGGCGCACGGTGCACGCGCGGGCCGGGGACGCGCTGGGCAGGGCCCGGGTGAGTCGGGGGAGGAGCCGGTGGGTGGCGGCGGTGTGCGAGGGCGACCTAGCGGGCGTGGTGGGCCCGGGGA
>CAYLPT010000117.1:0-9386 GCA_964385645.1 uncultured bacterium | reverse complement strand
AGGTGCGATCCTGTGAGACATCGGAGAGGCTTCACGCTGATCGAGTTGCTGGTCGTGATCGCGATCATCGGGATTCTGGCGGCGATGGTGTTCCCGGTGTTCGCGCGGGCGCGCGAGTCTGCGCGCCGGGCGGTGTGTCTGTCGAACATCAAGAACCTGGCCCTCGCCTATCAGATGTACCTGTCGGACTATGATGACAGGGGACCGCTAACCGGGGAGCACGCCACCGCGGAGGCGATTGCGTACTTCAACCAGTTCCCCGGCGGCGGCACCGTCTTCGAGGGCTTCGACACCTGCCACATGGCCTGGCACGCCAACCCGTATATGCGTGCCCCCGTCGCCCTCGACCCCTACATACGCAACCGCGATGTGTGGCGGTGCCCCAGCGCGCGGCTACAGCACGGGGCCAAGTTCATCATCGGCTGGCCGGACTGGCTGGCGTATCTACAGTACTACGAGGGCCAGTGGGGCGCCGGCACGGGCCTGTGCCCCAAAGACGGCACGTTCCCTTCGGGCTGGGGCGGTGATGTCACCGACACCGTGCTCCAGGGGCGGGAGGCGCAGACCTGGCTGTCGGGCGGCGGTACCGCCGGCGTGTTCGTCCAGAGCGTGGCCGCCAACTATGCCCTCAGCGGCATGATGGTGGGCCAGCTTGAGGACCCGGTGAAGGTGATCGTGGTCCACGACGCCGGCCCTGTGGTGGACTTTACCAACCCCGGCATGGTCGCCTACCCCGACGCCTGCGCGGTGGAGTGCAACAGCGAGTGGTGCGCGTGGGCGGACTGGGGGAACTGCTGGGACTACTGCCCGGGCGGCTTCATGCAGTACGTCGCCCCCGTGGACGGCTCCTGGGCCAGGGACCCCGAACTCATGAAGGGCTTCACCCGGCACCTGGGCGGCTCTAACATCGGGTTCCTCGACGGACATGCCAGGTGGTGGCCGGCCCGGAGCTTCGTGAACGCGGTGATCGAGGAAGGCCACAAGGGCAACCCCATGCCCTTCGGGATGTGGCCCTGGGGCGGCGGTTACCCGGCCTGGTGCGGCGGATGGGTGCCGCCTATCGCGGCCTTCTACCAGCCGAACCCGCAGCCCTAAGGGCGCGGCACTGGACAAGGTCTCACCTCCCGCAAAGGTGAGCGCAGCCTGAGCTGATCGGGGCGGGGCCGGCGAGAGCGGGCCCCGCCCCTCAAGCGCGGGGCAGGCAGGGTGCCCGCCCTACCCGGAGAGGGCCGCCTTGGCGGCCTTCTCGCTGCTCCCCTCCTTCTTGCTCAGTGTCTGGAAGAAGGTCTCCTCGTCCCACCTGTGCCGGGCTTCCCCCTTGACGTTCTCTGCCTCCGCCGTCTGGCCCACCACCTCTCGGCGGAGCTGGGTGTTGGTTGAGCGCTTCACCTCCACCAGCGTCGGGACCCCGTCCTGGTCTAGGAACAGGTGGTCCACCGCCCACCGGTCATAGCCACCCTCCCGGTCCGGCGCCCCGTGCTCGCGCGACACCAGCAGCCACCGCCGGGGGCGCTGTGAGTTCATCTGGTCGCCCGCCAGCAGGTCGGGGTACCTCGCCAGCAACTCCTGCAGCAGGTCCTCCGAGTCGTAGTCCTGCTCGGTCATGGGGACCAGCTCCCCGTCGTCCTGGATGAGAAAGATGCCGCTGCTCATCTGCTTCACCTCCGACTGGGCATACCGACGGGTCTCACCCCGTGTCCCCCCTCGCCTCCGCGAACCGGGACAGTTCCTGCCAGATCCGCACGGTCGCCCAGGTGTCGCGCTTGCAGTACTCGAGCAAATCGCGCCGGAGCGAGTCTCGCCGTGCGGGGTCAGCCTCCTCCAGCATCTGGAGGTAGATGATGGAGGCCATCTCCCCCTGCTGGATGGTCAGGTCCTCATAGGCGCAGTCGGGCACCAGCGCGGGGACGACCCGCTTGAGCGAGTACGAGCCTAGCAGGTCGGGGTGGTAGTAGCAGTCCCGCACCACCACCAGCAGGTCCACCATGCGATCCAGGAGGGCGAGCAGGCGGGGCGCCAGGTCGGGCAGGTCCTGGGCAAGCTGCTCGGTGACGCCGATCTCGAAGGGAGCATGGTAGACGACGATCACCCCCTCCCGCTCCAGGGCCGCGAGCATGGACTCCGCCACCGGCCGGCGCGGGTCGGCGTCTTGGTCGAACAGGAACCCCTGGTGGGTGATGCGCCCGTCGCGCTCGACGATGTGCAGGGACCACTGGAAGGGCGTCGCCTGGTAGGGGCGCACCCCGGCATAGCGGGGGATCGCCGGCCCGATGGTCTCGAAGTCGAAGAACAGCAAAGGAGGCGTCAGCCGCTGCAGCGACTCGCCGACCCGCTCCGAGACCCATATCTTGCCGGCGCGGACCGCGTCCCGCACCTTGCGCTGCCGGCCTGTCAGCGGGAAGTCGTCCGGGATCTGAGAGATGTCCTCGATGCCCTGCGCGGCGAGCTCCGCGAATCGGTCGGGCCGCAGCCCGGGCAGGCAGGCGATCCAGTGCTTGTGCTTGTCGGGCGCGCAGTAAGAGAAGAAGGGGCAGTCGTAGGGGGAGAAGCAGTGCGGACCGGGTGGGATCTCAGGCTCACGCTCATCGGCCACCACCTCTCTCTGCAGCGCCAGGGCGCCGGGCACCTCCGGCAGGAGGGGCTCCACATCCGGGGTGACGTCGCTTAGCAGGAGCAGCTCGCGCGGGTCGTGGCGCCGGCCGTCATAGACGTAGTCCCGGTTGATGTGCATCACACCCGTGGACAGCACCGGTACACCGCAGCCGGCGAGCACGTGCCGCTGCACGGCCACGTCCCAGAGGTGCTCCTCCTTGGGCTGGGTGGAGGACTTCACCTCGATCAGCCGCCAGCCGCCGCGGCCTCGTTCGAGCACATCAGTGCGCAGCCGCACCCCGTCGTGGAGGAAGCCGGCCTCGAAGATCGCTGGCGCCCGACGGTCGGCCATCAGCTCCGCGGTGCGCGCCACCGCCTCGTCGTGGTCCCAGGCCGGCGCCTCCACGAGCACGCCCCCGGGGAAGCACTCTCGCGCCAGCTCGCCCACGCGCTGGCCAGCCTCGAGCCGCGCCTCGGCGACCGGGTCGAGGGGCGGCCGCAGCTCGCCTCGGTGCACCTCCAGCCACAGCCGCCTCAGGCATTGTCTCCCCGACACAAAGCGCGTCTTCGACAGCAGCGGCGCGGCCATGTGCTCCTCTGCTTGGGGGCGGGTACGTGTGCAGCCTCGTGCTTCTGCTTCCTCTCTCCGTTCGCCTCCCTGTGGAGCGCAAACTTACGCGGGCCTCTCCCACCGGGCCCGGCCACCTCCTCATGGGCCGGCTAGAGGGCCGCTCCAGACGTGCCGCGAAGCGTTCCCGCGCCCGGCCTCGCGTCTGTGCTCCAGGGTCCGGAGATGCCGCTGCGGCGGGTGAGTCCCCTCAGACCTAAGGGAGTGCGTAACGCCTCACCGCGGGCGGTCATATGTCCGCCCCATCGCCGGAAGGGGCCGCGGCTGCGGCTGCCCGGGGGAGGCTCGCGCGGCCCACCGGCCGCCGCCATCGCCCGCTCGAGAAGTAGCCCAGGCTCGCGCACATGGTGACGGCGAAGCTGGCGGCGATGGCGTACCAGATTCCGCGCACGTCGCCGAGGCGGTTGGACAGGTAGAGGGCGAAGGGGACGCGTACCACCCACAAGCTGACGAGGGAGATGAGGGCGGTGACAAAAGTGTGGCCGGCCCCGTTGATGACGCCGTTGCTGACGAAGAGGGCGGCGAAGCAGATGTAGCAGGCGCCGACGACGCGCAGATAGCCGATGCCGATGCGGATGACGGCAGGGTCGCTGGTGAAGATGCGCAGCAGCGTGGCCGGGATGGTGAGGGCGAGGATCGAGGCGAGCAGGGTGACCGAGCCCGCCAGCGCGAGCCCCCACCAGAAGGTGGCGCGGACGCGGTCAAACTTGTGGGCGCCGATGTTCTGGGCGGTGAAGGTGGAGACGGCGAGGCTGAGGGTGAGCGCGGGCATGAAGGCGAGCTGGTCCACTCGGGAGGCGGCGCCGTAGGCGGCGGTGGCGCTCTCGCCGAAGCGGTTGACGATGCCGATGACGAACACCATGCTGATGGAGACGAGCGACTGCTGCAGCGCGGCCGGCGTGCCGATGCGAACAGTGACCCATGCGGTCGGCCAGTGCACACGGAGGCGGTGGAACGATGGCGCGACAGGGCTGTGCCTGCGCTTGAGGTGGACCAGGAGGGCCGCCAGCGCCAGGCCCTGGGAGACCACGGTCGCCCAGGCGGCGCCATCCAGGCCCAGTCGCGGGAAGCCGAGCCAGCCGAGCATCAGGAGGGGGTCGAGGATGATGTTGAGCATTACCGCGCCACCCTGGAAGTAGAGGGGGGTGGCGGAGTCGCCGATGCCCTGGAGCATGCTGCGAGTGAGGAAGAGGCCGAATCCGAACGGTATGCCCAGCAGGAAGATCCGCATGTAGCCGGTGGCGAGCGGAAGCACTGCGGCAGGCGTGTCCATCGCGCGCAGGATGTGGGGGGCCAGCACGCTGCCGCCGAGGGTCAGAGCCACGCTCAGGCCCCCCATGAGGACGACCGAGCTGTCAACGACGCGGCGCATCTGCTGTGCATCGCGCGCGCCGTAGTGCTGCCCCACCAGGATGCCCGTCGCCATGGTGAGCCCGCCCCCCACGGCCACCAGCACGAAGACCACGGGGAAGCTGACCGTGACCGCGGCCAGGGCCGACCTCCCCAGGTAGTGGCCGACCCAGATGGCGTCCACGAAGCTGTAAGCCGTGTGCAGCGCGCTGCCGATAAGTATGGGCAGCGAGAACGCGACCATGTGCCGGGGGATGCTGCCTGTGGTCAGGTCACGGCCGTGCCGGCGGCCGGCCCGACCCAGCGAGTCCGCGGACGGGTCCTGTGTCACCTCGCCGGTCTCGGTCTCGTTCACGAGTTAACGCTTCCTCGTCAGTCATCGCTGAGCGCGCTTGCGCGCCGGGCAACAGCGCGGTTGGGTGCCGCGGGCGCGTTGGACCTACGCCTCCGAGAAGCCGATTCCTGCGCTTCGAGCCTGTGCCTCAGCTCCGGCAGGCTCTGCCACGTCAACCCCGTGCGAGAGTGAGCGGAGCCGGATGCGCGCAGGGCGGCCTTCTGCTGGAGAATGGGTGCGCACGCTCACGGCCCGAGGCCGCCAGCGGGCGTCAGCTCTAGGCGGGGCATCGGGAGGTCAGCGCGCCTGCGCCCTCTCGCGATGGGGCAGATCCCCGGCACTACGGCTGCTGCCCGCGGCGCAGGGGGGAGCGTGCCGCCCTAGGCGGGTGTAGCTAGCCGAGCGATGCGTGGCCTCCACCTGAGCTGGCGAAGCATCTCCAGGTAGTCGTTGGGCCCCATCTCCTCGGGGCGCTTGCCCGCCAGCGCGATGAGCGCGGCCTCCATGACGTTGGTCCCGAAGGAGCGGCCCTCGAACTCGGGCGTGGTGGTGACGAGGGTGCTCACGCCGCGGTCGCGCAGCAAGGCGACGTCGTCGGACGTTGTGGTGGTGGTGATGACCGCTTTCCTCTCCATCCCGTGCTGCGGCATGTAGCGCCGAATGTAGTGGAAGTCGCCGGCCACCACATCGGCCCACCGGAAGTAGCGGGAATACCGAGGAATGGCGGTCTCCTGCTTCTCGCCGGTCGGGTAGAGCAGCCTGATCGGCAGGCGTCGCAGGAACGGCAGGGCGAGCCACGCCAGGATGCGGATGGTGCGCAGCGACCGGATCGGGATTTGCAGCCCAAGGCCGAAGATCAGGTCCCCGAAGATCGTCTCGCACTCGATCTCCGACAGGGCCTCCGCCATGCCGAAGCGATCAACCGCGCAGACCAGCAGGACCCTTCGGCCCTCCAGGCGCAACTCTCCGCTCGCGTGAAGCCAGCGAATCGTCTCGCGCTCGAGGGTGTTCTTGAGCCCGCTCCCGTCCACCACAGGCGTCACCTTCGCTGACTCCGCCAGCCGGCGCGACTGCTCGACCACGTAACGTCGGTTCCCAGCGACCAGATAGAGATCGGTCCCCCCTAGCCCGATTGCGGCCACCCTGCCGTCGAGCTCGGCGATCAGCGCGCAGGCCCTGTGGTAGTCCCCGTCCACGCCGATGCGCTCGATCAGCAGGCGCTTCCCCAGCATCTCCACGTGGACCGAGTGGTTCCGCCTCGACGAACCGAGACTGACGCTCACGATGTGCAGTGCGTCCTGAGGCCGCAGCCCGACATCTGCCATCTCATCCCGCCTCCGTCCCGACTCGCCAGCTGCCCTCGCGGCCAATTCTGCCTCAAACCAGGCCTGCTGTGCAAGGCCGGGGCCTGTGTCCAGAACCCCTCACTGGCGGCCGCCTGGACGGTCCGCCCCCGGCAGCGGCAGTGGCCCCGCGGCTGGCCGTCGCGCTGGCACCTGCCCCAGCGTCGGGGAACTCAGGCGCGGGCGGCGGATTCCCATACGTAGCGGGGGCAAGGGCCAGCGAGCTGGGAGTCGCACACCGGGAGAGGAGGGGCCCGGCGGGGCAGCAAAGGACTCTTGCGGATCGCCCCCCCGCGGGCTTCGACCGCCGCAGGTCGGCCCGTCGCCGACGACGAATCAGCAGGACTCCGGTCGCGTCTATCGGGGAAGGCGAAGGGCGCACTACAGGGACCGGGCTTCTCAGGGGAGACTCGTGCAGAGGTTGCCGCAGTGAGGCGGCCCGCAGGACAGGAGCCTGCCTCCCACCCCGACGAGGCGGGGGGCCGGGCGCGCCTGCGCCGAGGCCGGGGCATCACCGCGCGGGCGGTGGTGATCGCCTTGGCGCTGCTGCCGCTGAACGCGCTGTTGGTGATGAAGAGCCTGTACGCGGTGGGATGGGCGACGGGGACCGAGAGCCTGATGCACAACGCGGTGGCCCTGCTCTTCCTGCTGGTCCTCGCCAACGCGCTGCTTCGGCGCAGGCGGCCGTCGTTGGCCTTCGCCCCGGGCGAGCTGCTGGTCATCTATGTGACGGTGGTCATCGCGACGGGCCTCATCAGCAGCTTCTGGGATGTGGGTGGCGCGGTGGTGGGCAACATCACCTACCCGTTCTGGGCCGCCACCGACGGGAACCAGTGGGAGCGGCTGGTCTGGCCCAACCTGCCGGAGTGGCTGACGGTGAGGGATGGAGAGACGCTGTCGGGGTTCTATCTGGGCCAGGCATCGCTGTACCGATGGAGTATCGTCAAGGCATGGGCGGGGCCGGCGCTGTGGTGGGCCGGGCTGGTGGGTGCGATGATGTGGACGTGCCTGTGTATGCAGGCGTTGGTGCGGCGGCGGTGGGCCGATGAGGAGAAGCTGCCGTTCCCCTTCGCCACCCTTCCCGTCCAGCTCGCCGACGAGCGCTTCGGTCTGCTCAAGAGCAAGGTCTTCTGGCTCGCCGTCCTCCTCTCCGCCGGCCTGGGGACCTGGAACACCCTCGCCGGCCTCTTCCCGGCCCTGTTCTCGATCCCGACGTACTTCGACTTCACCTCCTATGTCGCCAACCGGCACCCGTGGCAGTTCCTGCGCTACACCGACCTCAGGTTTGGGCCCTGGGAGCTGGGCTTGACGTATCTGATGCCGCTCGACCTGGTGCTGTCGCTGATGCTCGCCAGCCTGATGTGGGATGCGGTGTTCGTGGCCTCGGGGTATCTGGGCTGGTCGGTCAGCCCCTGGAGCGGATTCCCGTACTCCGACCGCCAGGCGACGGGGAGCCTCTTCGCCCTCTGGCTGACGGTCATGTGGCTCGACCGGCGCTACCTCGCGCAGGTCCTCCGGCGGGCGATCGGGCTACGTTCGTCGCTGTCAGACGATGGCGAGGAGGCGCTGGGCTATCGTGCGGCGGCGCTTGGCGCGGCGGCCGGCCTGGGCTTCCTGTGGTGGGCGCTGGCCCGGGGCGGGATGCAGCAGTGGGTGATCGCGGCGTTTCTGGCGATGTACTTCTCGATCCTGATGGTGCTGACGCGGGTGCGAGCACAGCTCGGCCCGCCGAGCCACGAGCTGCGGGAGGGAATGCCGGACTATATCATCTTCACGACGGCGGGCACGCGGGCGCTGACCCCGCGCACCCTGGGGATGTTGGCATTGCTGCGGCCGTACCTGTGGCACCAGCGGAACCAGCAGGCCCCAGCGCAACTCGAGGCGATGAAGATGGCCGAGGGAGGGCGGATGGAGCGGCGGCGGCTCGCCCTCGTCCTCGCCCTCGCCGCGCCCATCGCCATCCTCTCTTACTTCTGGGCGAGCCTGCACCTGGGCTATCAGATGGGCATCGGCACCGGCAAAGTCAACCGTCTGCTGCTCCAGGTGCCCGGCTACATCGCCCAGGAACTCGACGGCAACCTCCGCCACCCTGCCCCCGGCGACTGGTCCGGGACGGCCGCCATCGGTGTGGGCGCCGCGCTCACCGCCCTGCTCGCCTGGCTCAAGCTGACCTTCCAGTGGTGGCCCCTGCACCCGGTGGCGCTCCCGATCTCCCTCGGGTGGGTGATCCACGGGATGCTGCCCGCGATGTTCATCACCTGGCTGCTCAAGGGCCTCCTGCTGCGCTACGGCGGCCTCCGGGCCCACCGGCGTGCGCTCCCCTTCTTCCTCGGCCTGCTGGCCGGCAGCGCGACGCAGTTCTGGGTCCAGCGGACCACCTTCCTGCTGCTGGGGCTGACTCTCTGATGCCCGGCAGGGCGAACCGCACAGCGCGGCCGGGTCTGCTGCTGGCGGCGGCCGTGTTCTGTCTGACCGTAGACCTGGCCACCCTCGGCCCGGAGGCCCCGGGCATCTACTCGAACCCAGAGGAGCTGAAGATGGTCTCACCAATCGCCTGCGCGCCCCGGATCGAGGACTACACCTACCTGTGGTGGGCTGACGGATTCCGCGGCCGCTCTGGTGACGGCAGGTGGCTGCGGTCTGTCCAGACCGGCCGGTATGCCATGGCCCTCGACGTGGAGTCAGTGAGGATCCCCCACTTGGGCGTGATCCCCTCCCCCCTGCCGTACTCTCAGGCTCTCGTGCAGGACAACTCGGTCTTCGCCGGTCTGCCCCCTGCGGAGCTCGACCTAGTCATCACCGTTGATGGCATCGAGTACACTTGCGCCGAAGGTGGACGACCCACCTGGCACACCGGCCCCCGCATAGTGGAGAGCGGACGCTTCCTGCAGCGGGCCGACATCACCGACTTGGTCTTCCGAGACCATGCCGGCCGCGAGCTGCCGGTGGACGCCCGCTTCGAGACCGTCGCCTGGCCGGACTGGCTGGCGCTCATCCTGGAGGCGCGCCCGCGTGGGCCAGAGGCGCGCTGGTCGCAGGCCTCCCTGGCGATCAGGCTGCGGACGGGGCGGCATGAGGTAAGGTCGGAGTGGCGGGCGGGGCCGGGCGAGGTGTGGGCCGGGGGAGAGCGGAGGAGCGC
>CAYLPT010000116.1:0-8652 GCA_964385645.1 uncultured bacterium | reverse complement strand
CCGATGATCAGCGTGGGGTCCTCGAGCACCCGGGCGCGCGCCGGGGCTACTACCAGCTCGGGCCTGTGCTGCTGCGCACGGGCGACCTCTTCGGGCTGGTGACGAGGGACTCTGAGGGCGGCGGCTCGGCCCATCTCACCGTGTTCCCCAGGATCGTGGCGATTCGCCACGCCAGGTTCCCCTCCCGCCGGCCGGCCGGCGAGGCGCGGGCGCGCGCCCGGGTGCTCGAGGACCCCACGCTGATCATCGGCATCCGACCCTACCAGCACGGCGACGGGCTCCGGCGCGTGCACTGGAGAGCCACCGCACACACAGGGCAGCTCCAGTCCAAGCTCTTCGAGATCACAGCCCAGATGGACGCTCATCTGCTGCTCAACCTGCGGAGGCAGGACTACGCCGCCGCCCCCGGCGACGCAGCCGAGACCGCGGAGCTGGGAGTCACCGCCGCAGCCTCCATCGCACACCACCTGCTCGACAAGCGACAGCGCACCGCGCTCCTCGTGCTGGGCAGGGATCCAGCCGCGGCAGATCAGGGCGGGGGGCTGCGCGTCGGCGCGGGCCGGGCGCGGGAGCAGTTGGCCGCCATCCTCTCGGTGCTGGGTCGAGCGGAGCTGGGGGAGGCGGAGCCCCTCCCGGCGACGATCAGGCGCGAGAAAGACCAGCTGCCGTGGGGATCGCTGGTGGTGGTCATCACCCCCAGGGTGGACGAGGCGGCGCTGTCGGCCCTGTTGGGGCTGCGCGCGAGTGGGTATGAGGTAAGCGTCATCCTCGTGGGCCGGGGGGCGCGGCTGCCTGCAGAGGCGCAGGCCCTCGGCGCGATGAGAATCAGCGCATCTCGCGTGGTCACGGAGGCCGACATCCGTGGGCTTGGGATCTAGCCAAGGCGCCGCGCGCCGGGTGCACGCCGAGCTGTGGTCGTGGTCGGCCTGGCTCGTGCTGTGCATCATCTCCTATCCGGCCGTCCTGCTGCTCCTGCTGGCCCCCAGGGCCGGAGCAGTCGCCGGCCTGGCGGCGGGCTCCGTCCTGATCGCCGCAACGGCCCTTGGGCAGACCGGCCGCTGGCCGCTCGAGGCGTGGCCCAGGGCGGCCGGCGCCGCCCTGGGCGTGGGGTCCGCGGTGGCGGCGGTGGCGCGGCTTGGCGACGGGGCCGGCATGGCCGCGGCCGCGTTATGCGGTGGGGCCGCGGGCTGCCAGCTCGCGTTTGTGTGGCACTTCGTGCCATGGATGGTTCAGGAGGCCCAGGCCGGGGAGAGCCAGGGCGGAGAGGGCCTCCAGCCGCTCTCCCGCGGTCGGCGCCGCCCGGCGCCGGCGCGGGTTGCGCTCGCCTCCGCACTGCTACTCGGGTTGCTCACCCTGGGCCTGGGGGCCACCTGGGCCCCGGGTGAGACCTGGGCGCCCGACCCCACCCTGTGGGTGGTCGCGCTGGCGCTGCTCGCCCTTGGGCTTATGTTCGTGGAGCGCATGGGCTTCCTCGAGCGCTCGGCGCGGGAGGGCAACCTGTCCATGCCGAAGGGGTCGTTCCGCAAATGGATCCTCGCCGGCGCGCTGCTGCTTGGGCTCGCGGCCGCGGCAGCAGCCCTGCTGCCCGCCCTGCACGCTCGGGAGCAGGTCGAGGGCCGACGTGTGGGGACCGAGGGGGCGCCAACCGAGGCGCCGGCGGCCCGGGCGGCCGGCGCGCTCCAGGAGATGCTCCAGCGGCTCGGCGCCGGGCTGAGCAGCGCCGCCTCCGCCCTCGCTCGCGCGCCCCGGGGCATCCTCGCGCTCTGGCTGCTGCTGCTGTTGCTGCTGTTGCTGCTCGTGGCCGTCTGGGCCTTCCGCCGCAGTCGGCTGGCGCGCTGGCTCCTCGCCGCGGTCGCCTGGGCCTGCGCCAAGATCGCCCGCGCGTGGGCGCGCCTCGCCGCGGCGGTGCGCCGCTGGCTCGCGCCGGCCTCGCCCACGTCCCCGACTGCCCACCAAGTCCCCGCCGACGACCCGCTCTTCGACATCTTCGAGCACCCCGAGCTGGTGGGCCGCATCTCCCCGCGGGAGGCCGTGATCCGCACCTATCACCTTCTGCTCAACTATGCCGAGATGCTCGGCCACGGGCGCGGGGCGGGCGAGACGCCGCTGGAGTACGCGGAGACGGTGCGCCGCGTTGCGCCCGGGGCCTCCGACTCGCTGATGGTGCTCACCTGGGGCTACGCGGGGGCGATGTATGGGGGCGAGAGCGCCCCCCTGCCCGACCTGCCGGCCGTGGGCCGGGCCTGGCGGCGTCTGGCCGGAGCGTTGATCAGCGACCTTAGCGCGGAGGAGCTCGCGCTGCGCCGGCGCGCTTACCTGACCACCCGACGGCTTGGTCGCCCGTGACACAGAGGCGCCGAGCCGGCCCGGAAGGTGCTCGGCCGGCGGCGCCGAAGGCACGCGGCGCTCCGGGGGGGGCGCCGCGCGCGGCGCGGGAAGGCCTCCACGGGCCCGGCGGCGCTGACCGCCTGCACTGCGGGAGCAGGAGGACGGGAGATGAACCCTCATCGGCCGCTCCTGTCGCGCGCTGTGGTGGTGCTGTGCCTCGGGTTGGCGCTGCTCGTGCTGGGGGCCGGCGTCGGGCACGCCTCGTGGACCGTTATGGTCTACCTGTGCGCCGATAACGATTTGGAGGGCGCCGGCATTGACGACATCAACGAGATGGAGCGGGTCGGATCGCGCGCCGGGCTGAACATCCTCGTCCAGTTTGACCGGATCGCGGGCTACGACAGCAGCAACGGCGACTGGACGGGCGCCCGCCGCTACTACGTAACCCAGGACAGCAGCACCTCCACCATCGGCTCCACCCTCCTCCAGGACCTCGGCGAGGTCAACATGGGCGATCCCGCGGTGCTGACCTCGTTCGTCACCTGGTGCATCGCCAACTACCCAGCCGACAACTACCTGCTCGTCATCTGGGACCACGGCGCTGGCTGGCGAAAGGCGCCCTCGCCCCGGCCGGTCAAGGGAGTAGCCTACGACGACACCAACGGCGACTACCTCACGGTCCAGGAGGTGCGCCAGTCGCTCCTCCAGATCAAGACCGCACTGGGCCGCAACCTCGACGTGCTCGCCTACGACGCCTGCCTCATGCAGATGCTCGAGGTGGCCTACGAGGTGCGCGACCTCGTGAACTACCAGGTCGGCTCCGCAGAGGTGGTGCCCTGGGACGGCTTTCCCTACGATGACTTCCTCGGCCGGCTCGCAGCCAACACCAGCATGGCGCCGGCGCAGGTCTGCCAGGCGCTGGTGCAGACCTACTGCGCCTCCTACGACGGGGGCTCACAGGGGCGCCAGTCGGTCACCCTCTCCGGCGTCTCCCTCTCGGCGGTGGGGGCCCTCGCCACCGCGGTGGACGCCCTCAGCGTGCTCCTCAAGGACGGCATGGCCAGCGGCTGCCCCGAGATCCTCACCTGCCAGACGGCGGCCCACACCTACGCGGACTGGGACTACCGGGACCTCTACCACTTCGCCCTGCTCCTGCTCGAGAACGTTAGCGACGCCGCCATCCAGGCGGCCGCCGCGGAGGTCCTGTCGGCCCTGGATGCAGCCGTGATCGTCAACGGCCGGGTGGGTGAGTGGGCCGCGAACGCCCACGGGCTCTCGATCTACTACCCGCTCGCCGAGTACTACGACGCGACGTACCGCTACCTGATGTTCGCGTCGGCCACCCGCTGGGACGACCACATCAGCGCCCCACGGCCCTGCAACAGCATCATCGCGGACGCCTACGAGCCCGACGACACTGCCCCCCAGGCGTCCACCGCCACCGTCGGGTACACGCAGCCGCTCCACTGGATGCACCAGCCGGGCGACCAGGACTGGGTCAAGTTCGAGGGGGAAGCCGGTCTGATCTACGGGATCGGCACCAAGAACCTGGGGATGTGGGCTGACACCTGCATCTACCTCTATGCAGCCGACGGGACCACGCTACTGGCGGCTGACGATGACAGCGGCCCTGGGTTCGCCTCCCTCATCGAGTACTCGTGCTGGTGGTCGGGGACATACTACGTCCAGATCGCCCACTACTACCCGAGCCTGTTCGGGCTCCAGACCCGCTACGACTTCTTCGTGAAGCGGCGGTGGTTCCCCGATGTCTCGTTCTACCACTGGGCCTGGGAGCAGATCGGGGCCTGCGCGCAGGCGGGCCTGGTGGCCGGATACCCCGATGGGAACTACCAGCCCTCGCTGCCCGTGGACCGCGGCCAGATGGCCGTCTTCATCGCCCGCGCCATGGCCGGCGGCGACGCGGGCGTGCCACCGGGGCCGCCGACCCCCACCTTCACGGATGTGCCCGTCGGCCACTGGGCCTACCGGCATGTCGAGTACGCGGCCGATCGCGACATCGTGCGCGGGTACGGCGACGGGACCTACCACCCGGAGTTCAGCGTCAACCGGGGCCAGATGGCAGTCTTCATGGCCCGCGGCATCGCGGGCGGTGACGCGGGAGTGCCAGATCCGATCGGCGCCCCCACCTTTAGCGACGTAACCCCCACCACTTCCTGGGCGTGGTGCCACAAGTATGTCGAGTACATCGCCTCCCGCAGCATCACCCGGGGATACAGCGACGGCCTCTATCACCCGGAGTACGTCTGCTCCCGGGACCAGATGGCCGTCTTCCTGACGCGCGCCTTCGAGCTGCCCATGTAGGGGGCCGCGCGGGCCCGCACCGGGCCGCCCAGTTCGAGGGCGCTCGCCCCACGCTCGCCGCGCTCCTCCGGCGTCCCAGCCGCGCCATCGTCTCCCTACTTCAGTATCCCGAACCCGCGGACCACGTAGACCGCCATCTGATCACGTGAGCACAGGTATTCGGGATGGTAGCCATCCCAGTAGCCAGAGGTCACGCCCTGGGAGGCGATGTACTCGACATACTTGTAGCACCATCCCCAGTCGCCCTCCGGGGTGACGTCGGGGAAGGTCGGATCGCCCGTGGGCTCTGGCACGCCGCTGTCTCCACCGGCCATGCCGCGGGCGACAAAGACCGCCATCTGACCGCGATCCACCTCGTACTCGGGCCGATAGGTGTTGTCCCAGTAGCCACGCGCGACGTCGTGGGCCGCCACATACTCGATGTACCGGTAGGCCCAGTGATCCTCGTCCACGTCGGCGAAGGTCGGCCCCCCCGGTTCCTCCGGCACCTGCTCGTCGCCCCCGGCCATGGACCGGGCGATGAAGACGGCCATCTGGTCGCGCGTCACCGGCGCCTCCGGCTGGTACGTTCCGTCCGGGTAGCCGGCCACGATCTGAGCCCGCGCGCACGCCTTGATCCAGGGTCGAGCCCACTGGTCGGGCGGGACGTCGGGGAAGAACGACTCGATGTCGAGCGCGACAGGGAGTAGGGAAGCGACGCCGACGCCGTCGCTCTCCCGCCGCCCGCCCAACGACACTGAGCCGTGGTAGCGGCCAGGCGTGATGGAGGGCGGGAGCGAGATGACGACCAGCCCCGGGACCCCGCCCCCTGGCGGTGCGGCCGTGCCATCGAGCGCGCAGGTAATGTGATCGAGGCCGATCGCGTGGCCCGAGCCGTCGGCGAGCGGAGAAGGGGTGATCTCGAGGTCGCGCAGCCCGTCCTGATCGCTCGCCTCCTGCAGCAGCAGAACGATGGAGGCGATGTCGCCGCTGCGCTGCTCGCGGCCAACAACCGTGGGCAGGCGGGCGAGCAGCGCCCGCCGTGAGGGCGTGGTGATGGCCGCCAACGTGTACGGCTGGGGCTCTGCCGTCGCGCGCCCGACGATGGTCACCGTGTATTCCCCCGCGGCCGGCGCGCGGAGGTGGATCACCTTCGGGCTCACACCCGAGTCGCCGATGGAGGCGCCGGCGATCTGCGTCTCGACGACGCCCGAGTCGTAGTTGACGCCTACATGGTCTCCCGCGCCGTTGTAGAGGTGCAGATCGGCCTCCGGGCGCGTCGAGACCAGCGCCAACGTGACCGCGGCGGCGTCCCCAGGGATGTCCAGCGGCAGCGTCACCACCTCGCCGCTCGTCAGCCAGCCGGAGCTCAGGACCGCGTGGGTCTGTCCGGCGAGCGAGCCGAGGACCTCGGACGCCCCCGCGCGGAACATGCACACCGCGGGCGCTGCCGCCAGGTCGGCCTGGCGGTAGACAGAGACAACTGCGAGGTAGGTGTCTCCCCCAGAGAGCTGCGACAGCGCGACCGGGAGGTCCACCAAGACCGTCGCCTCGCCGCCGGGGCCGAGGCTGAAGCTCGAGGTCGCGCTGGTCGCCACCGGCTGGGCGCCGGGGAGCAGCGACCCGTCTGCCCCCACCGGTGTGTAGAGCTGGGCCCGCAGCCGCAGGTCGAGCGAGGCCGCCGAGCCGTTGTGCACGGCGGCGGCCAGCGTCACCTGGCCGACGGGGTGCTCGGCGCTGAGGATCACATCGTCCGGGTCGCTCAGCTCGACGGTCACCGGGCTGGCCTCAGGGCCGCCCCAGGGCAGGCCGCCGCCGAGCGCGGCCTGGGCTGCGGGCAGGTACGCGTCGGTGGCCCCGGCGAGGGCGAGCAGGCCCTTGACCTCGGCCTCGAAGGAGTGCGCCGCGCCGACCGCGGCCAGCCCCAGGAAGTAGCGCGGCGGCAGCTCCGCGGGCGCCATCCTTGCCGGCTCGACCGGCGTGGGCAGGCCGTCGAAGGCGAACAGGGCGACCCTGAGCCTTGCCGGCAAGGCTGCGCGGCCATCCGGGGCGGTGTGGGACCGCACCGCCCCGGCCCAGGTGATGAGCTGGAGGCCGCCTGGACCGCACGGGTCCAAGGCCGTCAGCGCGTGCACCGAGGCCAGGGCATCGTAGTCGCCATGCAGCGTCCTGACGACCCTCTGTTGGCTGAGCACGAGCCCCAGCGAGACATCGAGGTCGCCGCCCGGCAGGCCGACCATAGTTTCCTGAGAGGTCGCCAGCAGCACTTCCCTCCTCAGGCGGGCAAGCTGATCGCAGACATGCACCAGCGGGTAGGCCTCGGGCAGCGGGTCGGGGAGCGCGTCTATCACTGCCTGAATGGCGGCTGCGGCCTGGGCCTTGCGGTGGGCGAGGCCGGGGTGCTCCGCGTCCCCCTCCTCGAGGCGGGCGCGCACAAGCGCCCGCGTCTGCTCGCGCGTCAGCCCCTCCAGGCCGGGCGCGAGCAGCGACCTCGCCGCCCAGTCGAGCAACTGCTGGCTCTGTGCGGTCCAGCCGGCGGCCTGGCAGGAGCCGTGGAGCCCCGCGGCCACCTTCGCCAGCTCCGGGGGGATCCGCAGGTAGCGCCCCGAGGCCGCGGCCCGATGGACACCCAGGACGATCGGGCGCAGCTCCGGGCCCAGGCGCTCGTGGGCATCTGCCAGCAGATCAGCATAGGCGTCGGCCGCGCCATCCATCGCGGTCTCGATGGCGGCGCCAAGCCCCAGCAGCCGCTGTATCACCAGGTCGCGGCTGGGGATGGTCTCCGGCGGCCCGATCCCATACGCGGTGACGACGCTGCGGGATGCCCCAGCCGGCACTTGCCCGATCTCGAAGTAGATGAGCACACAGCTATCGCTGGCCGGGCTGGTTGTCTCCCCCGGCGTGTAGAAGGCCCGCTCCGGATCGGGCTCGTAGTGCCACGAGTAGCGGACCGCCTCGGGCCAGTAGGCGAAGATCATGCGCGTCGGGTGGGAGATGATGGTGCCGACGGCCACCAGGGTGGCCTCGGGCCAGCGGTCATAGCCATACCACATGTCGAAGGCCGGATCTGGGATGTCGGTCTCGTGGGTGCACACCGGGCTCCCGGTGGTGGGGTCGGTGACGCCCGAGGCGGAGAGCGGCGCTCCGTCGTTCGCGCCCACCTTGGTGTCCAGGAGATAGCGGACGCCCACGTCGTGCGCGCTGGCGGTGGTGTTCGCGACAGCCACCGTGATGACGGCCGCGTCGCCCGCCACCTCCACGTCCTGGGTGACCGCCACTCCCACGGGCGTTGAGTACGTCGTGCGGCAGAGCGAGCCCGTCACCCAAGTGGGGCCTGAGGTCACGCTCAGGGTGCCTTCGTCGTTGGAGTAGATCTGCTCGCCCACCCGGACCGACAGGAAGCTGCTGACCGCGCTCTGGTGCAGGAGGTAGGCGCCATCGGAGGCACGCTGGAGCGTGAACTGGCCGGTGCTGATGAAGGTCGCGGTGACGCCCTCGCCCGCCGCGGCGCTCGACCCCATCCACAGGCACAGGGCGGCCGACGCGAGTGCCGCGAGGGCAAGGCGTGGAAGGTACCCGCGGCCGACGCCAGCTCGTCTCATAGCGCTCTCCTTTGCCGACAGACGGGCGGCCGAGCCGGGACCGGCAAGACGGCCCGCTGGTGCACCGGGCCGTCCCTGGCGGCCCGTGGGCGCGGCGCGAAGCACGCCGGAGCGCGGCACATGCTCGGCTGCCCCTAATATTCTAACACGGGGCTGCGCGGGCCAACACCCGTTTCGGGACCGTGGGACCGGTAGGGCCGCAGCCTTTTCGCCCGGTCGCCGATGTGGGACAGAACCACCAGCTCGGGCGGCGGTGGCAGCAGGAGCCGAGCGGCCGCCTGCGAACCCGCCCCGGGGGTGATCGCAGTGACCGACGACGGGGCTGCGAGGGCACGTTGCGCCTGGTGCCGGACGGAGCTCCCGGCTGAGGCGGAGGTGTGTCCGGGCTGTCGGCGACCTCAGGCGGGGGCGGGCCTCAGGC
>CAYLPT010000115.1:0-6095 GCA_964385645.1 uncultured bacterium | reverse complement strand
GGCAGGGATCGGCTGACGCGGGGGGAACCCGCTAGTTGTGCACCTCAGCCGCAGAGAGCTGATCCGCATAGTGGGGCTGGTGCTGGTCGCCTGGGTGGTGGTCCTGGTGGGGTTGGCGACGCTCCAGCGCAGCCGCTCAGCTGGGGCGCGGCCGGGAGAGCCGTCGCTTCCTCGCTACCCCGGCACCGAGGGCCTGCCCGAGCAGCGCTCCGAGCCGCTCGGGATGCGCAAGTACTGGTTCGAGATCGAGGAGCAGTACCCGTCGCGCTCGGTCTACCACTGGTACCGACGGGTGCTCCGGGAGCAGGGCTGGCAGATGCTGGGGCAGGACGCGGATTGGATGCGCCGGGGCGGCAGCGACGGGGGCCACGATGTGCTCCACGCTACCTGGGTCAGCCCCGACCGGCTCTTCCAGGTGGACGTCGAGATGCTCTCCCGGGTGCGTCGCGTCGAGCGCGGCCCGGGCGCAGTGAGCGAAGAGCGGGAGCCGGGCATCCAGGTCTACGTCACGCTGCGGCGGGTGCTGGCGCCCCACCTGCTGGCCGCGCCGCGGGAGCGCTCCGCCCCGGGGCCGGAGCGCCCAGGGATCGAGCTGCCCTGAGCGGGTCAGGCCTGGGGCTCGATGACCACCTTGGTGGCCTGCCCTGAGGCGACCAGCTCCAGGGCCTGGGGCAGCTCGTCCAGGGGCAGGCGGTGGCTGATGAGCGACTCAACCTCGACCCGGCCCGAGGCGAGCAGAGCGAGCGCGGCGGCCTGAGTGAAGGGATTGGTGAAGCTGCCGGTCAGGGTGACCTCCCGGCGATATATGTCGTAGGGCGAGATGCTGATGGTCGCCTCCGGGGGTGCGACGCCGAAGAGCAGCACACGGCCGCCCTCGCCCGCGAGGTCCACAGCCTCTTGGGCGGTGTCGCTGCCGCCGACGCACTCGATCACCACGTCCGCCCCCGCGCCGTCGGCGGCCTCCCGCACCACGGCCCCCAGGTCCTCGGCCCGCGGGTCAACGGCGCGGGCGGCCCCCAGGCGGAGAGCAATGCGCCGCTTCCGCTCCTCGGGCTCGGAGACGATGACGGCCGAGGCCCCGCGGGCGAGGGCTAGCTGCAGCAGCAAGAGCCCGATGAGGCCGGCGCCGATGATGACGACCACATCGCCACTCCTCACCTCGGCCCGCGCGATGCCGTGCACGCAGCAGGCCACCGGCTCGGCCAGGGCGGCGGCGGCGAAGGAGAGCCCGGGCGGCGCCGCGAGCACCTGGGAGGCGGGCGCCAGGCAGTGGGTGGCGAAGCCTCCGTCGCGGGTGACCCCGATGGCGGAGAGGTCGCGGCACAGGTGGGTGAGGCCGCGCCGGCACGGCCGGCACACCCCGCAGGGGAGGTTGGGGTCCACAACCGCGGTCTCGCCGCACCGCAGGTGCTCGACGCCGGGCCCCAGGGCCTCCACGACACCGGCGAACTCATGGCCGGCGACGAGGGGAAACCGCGCCGGGAACTCGCCGCGGTGGATGTGCAGGTCGGTCCCGCATACCCCGCAGGCCTCGACGCGGAGAAGCGCCTGGCCGGCGGCGGGCGCAGGGGCCGCGCGCTCCACGATCTCGCATCGGCCTGGGCCGGGGAAGAGGGCTGCTCTCATGGCGTGTCCTTGCAGGGGGTTGGTTGGGCGGAGCGCCATGCCATAAACCGGGCTGATGTGGTAGTATATCACATCCGAGCGACAGCCGGAGGCGGCTGACAAGGAGGACGACGATGCAGCGCAACGTCCACCCCTTGGTGGCGGTGGTGGTGATTCTAGCTGTCGTCGCCGTGGCCGTTTTCCTGTGGGTTCGCTTCACCCGGGTCGAGATGGTCCAGATGGGCCCGCCGGGAGGAGGCGGCCGAGGGGGGCGCGCCGCGCCGACGGGCGAGGAGCAGCCGACTCGCAGGCCCGGAGGGGGCCGGCGCGGCCGGCCCGCCCAGGAGGCTGCGCCACAGCCGGGGGAGCAGCCCGGCGCGCCCTCTGAGGGCCGACCCATGGAGGCACCCGCGGCGCCGCCCGCGGGCGACTAGCGCCGCCTTGCACCAGCCCGACGGCCTCGCCCGAACGCCTCCGCCCCAGGCGAGGAGGCCGAGGGGCGGGGCCGCCGCGCGAATGAGGGAGGGGGCGCCGATGCCCGCGACCACGACGGCGAGGGAGGTTGGCCGGCGCACCAAGATCGTCTGTACCCTCGGCCCGGCCACCGCCTCAGAGGCGATGATCCAGGAGCTGGCGCGCGCCGGCATGGAGGTGGCGCGGGTCAACTTCTCGCACGGCTCCCGCGACGAGCACCGGCAGATGACCTCCGGGGTGCGCGCGGTCTCGGAGAGGCTTGACCGGCCCCTCGGGCTGCTGGCCGACCTCTCCGGCGCCAAGCTGCGGCTGGGCGAGATCCCGGGCGACGAGATGGTGCTGCGCGCGGGGGAGGAGGTGGTGCTCGACACCGCGGGCGAACCCGCGCCCGGCCGGCTGCCCCTGCCGGCGCCGGAGCTCGCGGGCGCGCTGGCCCCGGGCCAGCGGCTGCTGCTGGGCGACGGGGGCATGGCGCTGTCGGTCCAGGAGGTCCGCGGCAGCGAGATCCGCGCCGCGGTGACGGCCGGCGGCCTGCTCCGCTCCCGCCAGGGCATCCACGCGCCGGGGGCGCGGCTGGCCATCCGGGCGGTGACGGACAAGGACCTCGAGGACCTCGAGTTCGCGCTTGGGCAGGGCGCGGACTGGGTGGCGATGTCCTTCGTGCGCAGCGCCCGCGACCTGGAGCCGCTGCGGGAGGCGATCCGCCGCGCGGGCGCGCCGGCCCGGCTGATGGCCAAGATCGAGACCCAGGAGGCGGTGCAGAACCTGGAGGAGATCGTGGCGGTCTCCGACGGGCTTATGGTGGCGCGGGGAGACCTTGGCATCGAGATGGAGGTCGAGCAGGTGCCGGTGCTCCAGAAGACCATCATCGGCCGGGCTAACCGGGCGGGCAAGGTGGTGGTGACGGCCACTCAGATGCTGGAGTCCATGCTGCACAGCCCGCGGCCGACCCGGGCGGAGGTGAGCGATGTCGCGAACGCGGTGCTGGACGGGACCGACGCGGTGATGCTGTCGGGGGAGACGGCGATCGGCGACTACCCGGTGGAGGCGGTGCGGGTGATGGCGCGGGCGGTGTGCCACGCGGAGGCGGCGCTGGACTTCGGGGCGCGGCTGACCCAGTCCATGGCGTGGCCGGCGGAGACGGTGACGCAGGCAATCAGTGAGGCGACCTGCCACCTGGCGCGGGAGCTGGAGGCGAAGGCGATCATCACCGCCACGCTGTCCGGGCGCACCGCCTGCATGGTGGCGATGCACCGCCCGGAGACCCCGATTGTAGCCGTCACGCCCGATGTGGCAACTCTGAGAAGGTTGACTCTCGTGTGGGGGGTGAGGCCGCTGCTGGCCGAGCGCGGCCGGAACACGGACGAGCTGATTCGGAACGCCGTCGCGGCCGCCGAGCGGGCGGGGCTCGTGCGCGCCGGCGACGTGGTGGTGATCACCGCGGGGGTGGCGGCCCAGGAGGGGGGCACGAACATGATCGAGGTGGAGGTAGTGGGCCGACGACCACGGGCGAAGGGGAGGAAGGGCGCGTGAGCAAGGGGCGGCTCAGGCTGCGGCCGGGGTTGGTGGCGGCGCTGGTCTTGTTGGTGCTGACGTGGGGGGCGGCGAAGCTCTCCGACCCACTCCGGGAGCTCCGGCGCCAGGGGCAGGAGCTGGCCGCGCTGCGCGCGCAGCGGGACGTGCTGGCGGCGGAGAAGGCGCGCCTGGAGGCACGCAAGCGAGAGCTGGCCTCACCGGCCGGCCGGGAGCGGGCGGCGCGCCGGCTGGGCTACATCCGACCCGGCGAGCGTCGGCTCGTGTTCGTACCCGACGAGGCCGGACCGGAGGCGGGTGAGGCGCCGGCCGAGCCGGATGAGCAGGCCGATCCCGCTCAGAGCCGGTAGGTGCGGCTGACGTCGGTGCCGCGGTCGCGGCGGTGCCTGGCCCGCAGGTCCGCTCCGAGGCCGCGGTCCTGCTGGAGGACGGCCTCGATCTCGGACAGGCTGTAGTGGGGCCGCCCGCGCAGGTGGACGAGATAGAACACCTCCTGCTGGGCAGCGCCGACCTGGGCCGAGGTCCGCAGGAGCATCCCCTCGCGGATCAGCTCGGCGAGCGCCTGATCGAGCGCGCGCCCGCACTCCGCGCCCGCCCGCGTGCGCAGGACATCCTCGATCATCTCGCGGCTCACGGCGACGGGCAGGAGCACGCGGCGCTGGTCGGGCTGGTCGAGGGCCGTGGCCAACTGCTCCTGGCGGGATATGCGCAGCTCGGCGGCGGGTCGCTGTGCCCGCGCGAGGTAGTCAACGATCTGGTTCTTGTTCTCGAGCACCGCGCGCCGCTTCCGGAGCAGGGCGCGAATTCGGGACGTGGTGGCGAAGGGCCACACCAGGGTCAGCGTGGTGACCGCGGGCGCGCCGCTCGCTCTCAAGGCCTGTCGAGCCTGTGCCGCGTTGAGCGCCATGCCTGCACCTCCCAGAGACGTCTTGTGTGCCGATCCGTAGCCCAATAAGAGCGCGATGCTCTCTCTGGGGGCCAGGCCGACAATCCCGCTCTTGGGATACCCCCGCCGGGGGGCGCGCAAACTTCGGGGCGCTCAGGACGCGGCAGCCCGCGGCTTGTACTCGCGGCAGTAGGTGCTGGGTGAGGAGTACGTCGGGTAGCTCGCCTCTCCGACGTCAATCGGGTGGTTGGTCGCGCCGCAGAACGACAAGCGGACATCGTAGTTGGCGCAGTCCAAACACCGCCGCAGCACGGTGCGGCAATTCGGGCAGGTCGCGACCTTCATGTCCACATCCTGCACCTGCTTGCACTTCGGGCACGTGATCTCCATCGCGGCCACCTCCTTGCACTCGCGCGGCCGGGCCGCGCGCCACGCCGCTCGCTTCAGCGCCCGCCGCCCGTTCCCTGCCGCCGCCCCCGTGTGCCCTCAGGGCGCGGGGCGCCAGACGCCGCGGACGAAGCGGTAGGTGTCCTCGTAGATCGCCCGCGCCTCGGGCCGGCCGGAGCGGGAGCACTCCAGCAGCGCCCGGTCGTCATACCAGCCGAGCTGGCCGGCGGCGATGTAGCCGAACTCGACCCCCGCCTCCAGGTAGCGCCGGTAGCGGAGCCGGTGCTCCTCCGACTCCAGGACGCGGCGGTCCAGCTCGAGCTCGACCCCCATGTGGTAGCGGCGGGCGATCTCGGCGGCCTCGCCGAGCCGCTCCGGCGGGACCTCGTAGAAGTAGAAGTTCGGCTGGTGAAGGGCGACGTGGAAGCCCAGGCTCCGCCACTCGCGCACCCCCGGCGCGTCGAACCAGGGGATCCAGAACAGGGGCAGGAGCCGCCGGCGGACCAGGGCCGAGACCTCCGGGATGAGCGCGCGATCACCTGGCCGCACCTCCTCGTGGATCCAGTAGAAGCCGCCCAGGACGAGGTGGTCGAGGCGGCTCTCCATCCAGCGACGCAGGCTGTAGTCCACGTACCACTTGAGGGCCTCCAGGCGGTCCTCCTGCTGGCTCAGGTCCAGCGGCCGGCCGTCGAGGGAGCCGAAGCTCTCGGCCTCAGGGTGCGGGTAGGGGAGGGCGAGCAGAACCCGGACGCGCCGGTTGGGCTCGCCGAGCGCCCGGCCCGCGATGCGCACGGCCTCGTTGAGGTGGCCGAGTTCGCCGGGCTGGGCCCAGAGGCGCTCGTCAACGTAGCCGGGCCCGCCGAAGAGGCGATGGTCCACATAAGAGCGCCAATCCTCGAGGGTGGCGGGGCCGGCGCCGAAGCCCGGGCAGAGGCTGCGGCCCGAGGGGGCGGTGTAGGCCAGGACCAGGAAGGTGTCGAAGAACCAGTCCTGGGGCGCGCCCTCGGCGCTGACATAGGTCACATAGGGCAGGAACCGGTCGGGCGTCCATACCGGGTACTCCGCGCTGGTGTAGGTGAGGATGATGCGCCGCCGGGGGATGCGGTCGCCCAGGCCGGTGTCCCACCAGGAGGGCGAGTCGGCCCGCGCCTCAGACCCCAGCGCCCCCAGCAGCAGCCCCGCAGCCGCCGCGCACAGCAGGGCGCGGGGC
>CAYLPT010000114.1:0-5680 GCA_964385645.1 uncultured bacterium | reverse complement strand
GGCGGCCGCGGCCGGGCTGGCATGACCTGCTGGTTGTGGTGCTGGTGGCGGGGGCGGTGGCGGGCGCGGCGGTGGCCGCGGATGTCATCGGCCAGGGGGCCGAGGCCTCCCACATCGGCCGGTGGGCGGCGGCCCTGCGCGCGGACGGCTGGCCGGCCCTCGCCCAGGTGGCGGCGAGGAAGTTGGCGCTGAACTGGCTGCTGATGCGCGCCTCCCTGTGGAGGAACCTCGCGCTGGCCGCGCTGGCGGTGATGGTCGTCTCGCTGCTGGCGCGTCCGGCGGCGGCCGAGGAGGCCCTCAAGGAGCGGGAGTGGCTGGGGCCCGCGCTCATCGCCTGTCTTGCGGGCGCGGCCGCCGCCGCGGTGCTCAACGACTCGGGGATTGTGGCGGCCTCGCTGGCCCTCCTCTACGGCGGGGGGGCGCTCGCCTACCTGGGGCTTCAGCAGCCCCCGCGGGGCGCTTGAGCTTCGGCGGGGACAAAGGCCCCGCCGGCGACCGTCTGCCGCCTTGCCGTGGGCCGGGAGGCGGCGTAGAATGGCGGGGGTAGCCATGGCCCGAACCGGCATCAAGGAAGCCCGCTACTGGGAGCCGCTCGACGAGGGGCGAGTGCGCTGCCGCCTGTGCCCCCACGGCTGCGTCCTCGGCCGCGACCAGGTTGGCCTGTGCCGGGTGCGCGAGAACCGGGACGGGACCCTGTGCGCGCTCAACTACGAGCGCGTCACCTCCATCAACCACGACCCCATCGAGAAGAAGCCGCTGTTCCACTTCTACCCGGGCCGCAACATCCTCTCCCTCGGCACCGTTGGCTGCAACCTGGCCTGCGCCTTCTGTCAGAACTGGTCCATCTCCCAGGCCGCCACCGGGACCACCCGCCTCTCGGTGGGCCGGGCGGTGGAGCTGGCGCGGGAGCGAGAGGACAACCTCGGCATCGCCTACACCTACAACGAGCCCTTCATCTGGTTCGAGTTCGTGCGGGAGGCGGCCGAGCTGGTCAAGGAGGCCGGGCTCAAGAATGTGCTGGTCACCAACGGCTATGTGAACGAGGAGCCGCTGCGGGAGCTCCTGCCCTTCGTGGACGCCATGAACGTGGACATCAAGGCGATGAGGCCGGAGTTCTACCGGGAGCTGTGCCGCGCCCGCGCGGAGCCGCCCCGGCGCACTGTGGAGATCGCCCGCGAGCAGGGCTGCCTCGTGGAGGTGACCAACCTGATCATCCCGAACTGGAACGACGGGGAGGAGGAGATCCGCGGGCTCGTGGACTGGTTGGCGAGCGTGGACCCGGCGGTGCCGCTGCACTTCTCCCGCTACCACCCGGCCTACAAGATGACCGAGCCGCCCACCCCCGAGCAGACACTACTGCGCGCCCGGGAGATCGCCCGCGAGAAGCTCCCCTACGTCTACCTGGGCAACATCTGGACCCCGGGGGGAGAGGACACCCTGTGCCCGGGCTGCCAGCGGGTCGTCGTGGAGCGGCGGGGCTTCTCGGTGGGGCGCATCGCGGTGCGGGAGGGGCGCTGCCTCCACTGCGGAGCGGAGGTTGCCATCATCGGCGTCTGACGGCCCGGGACGCCGGGAGACCAAGTATAGGAGGTTACACCATGTCAGAGGAACACAAGCCGGGCTCGTGGCGGGAGCTGCTCGAGAAGACCGTCGAGTTGGGCCTGGGCGCGGCGCTGCTCACCGCCGACTCGCTCAAGAAACTGGTGGACGACCTGGTGAAGCGGGGCAGCCTGACGAAGGAGGAGGGGCAGCGGCTGGTCTCGCACATGGTCGAGCGCGGGAAGGGGCAGAAGGAGCGGATGGAGGAATTCGTCTCCGAGGTGGTGGAGCGGGCGCTCGAGAAGGCGGACCTCGCGCGGCGCCACCGGGTGGAGGAGCTGGAGCGCCGCGTCGCCGAGCTGGAGGAGGAGCTGAAGCGCAGGCCGCTGGCGTAGCGCCGGGGCGCCGATGAACCTCGCCATCGGGCTGCGCAACCTGCGGCGGGTCCGCCACATCCTGTCGGTCCTCGTCAACTACGGGTTCGGCTACGCCTTCGACCAGCTCGGGCTGGCGAACCTGCTGCCTGTGGGCCGGCGGCGGGAGGCGCTGGCCGAGTTCGCCGGCATCCCCGGTCCCCGGCGGCTTCGGCTGGCGCTGGCCGAGCTGGGCCCGACCTTCATCAAGCTCGGGCAGGTGCTGAGCGCGCGCGCGGATTTGCTGCCGGCGAGCGTGGTCTCCGAGCTGCGCCAGCTCCAGGACCAGGGGCCGCTCGCCCCCTTCGACCAGGTGCGCGGCGTGCTGGAGGCCGAGCTGGGCCGGCCCCTCGAGGAGTGCTTCGCGCGCTTCGAGCAGGAGCCGCTTTCCTCCGCCTCCCTGGGGCAGGTCCATGCCGCGGTCCTGCCCGACGGCCGCGAGGTCACCGTCAAGGTGCTCCGGCCGGGGGTCCGGGAGGTGGTGGAGGCCGACCTGCAGATCCTCTCCGATGGCGCGCATCTGCTCCACCGGCAGGTGCCTCAGCTCCGCCGGTATGACCTCCCGGGGTTCGTGCGCCGCTTCGCCGACCAGATCGAGGACGAGCTGGTCTACACCATCGAGGCCTACAACGCGGAGCGAATGGGCCGCGCCCTGACGGAGGCCGGGCGCCGGGTCCGCGTCCCGGAGGTGGTGTGGGAGCTGACGACGCCGCACGTGCTCACCACCGCGCGTGTGCACGGCGCCCGCGTTGACCGGCTGACGGGGGCCGAGCCGGGCCTGGACCGCGCGGCGGCGGCCAGGGAGCTGGCCCAGTGCATGCTCCAGCAGGTCTTCGTGGATGGTTTCTTCCACGGCGACCCCCACCAGGGGAACGTGCTGCTCGCCGAGGACGGCACTCTTCTGCTGCTCGACTTCGGCATCGTTGGCTACCTCGACCCCCGCACCCGCCGGCTGCTGGCCGAGGCCGTGCGCCGCATCGTCCAACAGGACCTCGACGGGCTGCTCGAGACCATGTCCCACCTGGGCAGCCTGGGCCCGGAGACCGACTTCACCTCCCTTCGCTCTGACCTCTCCCGGATCATCGCGCGGCTTCAGATCCTGCCGCCCGGGCAGCTCTCCATGGGCGACCTGCTGTCCCGGACTCTGCGGGCGATGTGGACCCACCATATCGTCGTATCGCCGGAGCTCTCGCTGGCCGCCAAGGCGCTGTTGCTCATGGAGGCGATCTGCTCGGAGCTCGACCCGAGCTTCGACCTGCCCGGGGCCGCCCAGGCCGTGGTGGAGGAGGCGCGGCGGCGCGCGCTGAGCCCGCAGGCGGTCGCCGAGCGGCTCGTGCGGGGCGCGGAGGCCGCGGCGCGGCGGCTGTCGGCGGTGCCGACGCGGCTGGAGCGGGTGCTGTCGCTGCTGGAGTCCGGCGGGCTGCGGGTGCATGTGGAGAGCCCGGAGGCCGAGCGCGGCTGGGCGAGCCTGGCGCGGGGCGTGAACCGAGTGGCGCTGAGCCTGCTGGCGGGCGCGCTCTTGGTGTCGGGGTCGGTGCTGCTGTCCGCCACGGTGCACCCGGCCACCATCACCGTGGCGGCCATCGCCATCGCGCTCGGCGGCAGCCTCGGGCTGGCTCTGCTGCTGTCGCTGCTGCGCCCGGGGCGGCTCTAGCGTGCTGATTCTCGCCTCGCGATCGCCCAGACGCCGGGCCCTGCTCCGCGCCGCGAACCTGCGGTTCCGCACCGTGGCCCCAGCCCACGAGGAGGCCCCGCCGCCGCGCACTCGGCGCTACGCCGCGCTGGTGACCCGGGAGGCGCTCGCCAAGGCCCAGTCGGTGGTCGGGCGGGCGCGGGGGACGGTGCTGGGGGCGGACACGGTCGTGGTGTGCGATGGGCGGGTGTTGGGCAAGCCGCGGGGGGCGGTGGAGGCACGGCGGATGTTGCGGCTCCTCAGCGGCCGGTGGCACCGGGTATATACGGGGCTGGCGCTGGTGGAAGGGGAGCGGCGGCTGCTGGGCTGGGAGCGAACGGAGGTGGCGTTCCGGCGGCTGTCGAATGGCGAAATCGAACGCTACCTCGCAACCGGGGAGCCCATGGACAAGGCCGGCGCCTACGCGATCCAGGGCGGGGCGGCCGCCTTCGTGCGCGCCATCCGGGGCTGCTATACGAACGTGATCGGGCTGCCGGTGCCCAGGCTGATGGAGATGCTGGCGGAGTTCGGTGGCGCCGGCGCGCGGCGGGGCAGGCGCTGATGCCGCGCTGGCGCGCGCTGCGCTCGAGGTTGACCCGGGACATCGCGGTGGACCTGGGCACGGCCACCACGCTGGTGCACGTCCGCGGCCGGGGCATCGTGGTGCGGGAGCCCTCGGTCGTCGCGCTCGACCGCGTGACCGGCCAGGTGCTGGCGGTGGGCGAGCAGGCGAAGGAGATGCTCGGGCGCACCCCGCCCAACATCGAGGCCATCCGTCCCCTCAAGGACGGGGTGATCGCCGACTTCGACGTGGCGGAGCAGATGCTGCGCCACTTCATCCACCGCGTCCACCAGCGACGCGCCTTCGCGCAGCCCGCGGTGGTCATCGGCATCCCCTCTGGCGTCACAGAGGTCGAGCGGCGCGCGGTGAGGGACGCAACCCTGCGGGCCGGGGCGCGGGAGGCGCTGTTGATCGCCGAGCCCATGGCCGCCGCCATTGGCGCGGGGCTGCCCGTCTCTTCGGCCCGCGGGAGCATGGTGGTGGACATCGGGGGCGGCACCTCGGAGGTGGCGGTGATCGCGCTCAACGGCGTGGTCGCGGGCCGCTCCGTGCGGGTGGCGGGCGATGAGGTGGATGAGGCGATCGTCAACTACATGCACTACGAGTTCGACCTCGCCATCGGCATCCGCACCGCGGAGCGCATCAAGCTGGCGATCGGCTCGGCCTACCCCCTCGACGAGGAGGAGCGGGTGACCATCGCCCGCGGTCGGGATCTGGTGAGTGGGCTGCCCAAGTCCGTGGAGGTCAGCGAGTCCCAGATCAGGGAGGGGATCGTCCAGCCGCTGCGGGGCATCGTGGAGGCCATCCGGGCCACCCTGGAGGAGACGCCGGCCGAGCTGTCCGCCGACGTCATGGATCAGGGCATTGTCCTCACGGGCGGCGGCGCGCTGCTGCGGGGCCTGGACCGCATGATCGCGGAGGAGGTGCAGATGCCGGTGCGGGCGGCCGAGGACCCGGTCTCCTGTGTGGTGATCGGGGCGGGGCGCGCGCTGGAGCAGATCGAGCAGCTCGCCGACGCCTTCGAGCCCTTCTGACCAGGCCAGGTTGAGAGCGGGAGATGCTGGCGCGACTCAGCGGCCACCACCAGCGCACCCTCATCCTGATGATGGTGCTCATCGTCGCCGGGCTGGCGCTCGACCTCTGGCAGTCGGCCGCCCAGCGGGCCGGCGGGCACGCCTGGCTGGACGGGGCCGTCGGCGTCATCGCGGCGCCGCTCCAGGGCGCCATCGCCGCCAGCCGGCGCTGGACCCTGCGCCAGTGGCAGACCGTCGCCGAGAACCGCCGCCTGGTGGAGGAGAACGCGCGGCTCCGGGTGCAGGTGGCCGACCTCCAGACCAGGATGACCCGCCTGGAGGAGGAGCACGCCCGCGCCGAGCGGGTGGAGGCCCTGCGCGCCGCCTATGCGGAGCTCGATCTCCCCGCCCAGCTCGCCACCGTCATCGGGGTGGGGGCCGGGGGGTGGCTCTCCTACCTCGTCCTCGACCGGGGGGAGGC
>CAYLPT010000113.1:0-2881 GCA_964385645.1 uncultured bacterium | reverse complement strand
GCGTCGGCCTCCTCCCAGGGGACGCGTCGCACGGTCGTCCACCGCTCCCGGAGCATTCCCTCGGCGATGAGCGCGCTGACTGCGGACTGCGAGACGCCGGCCCGGGAGGCGAGCTGGGCGGCGGTGGCGGGCCCGCCCTCGCGGGCGGCCTGCAGGCAGGCGACGCGGGCAGGGGCCCTCGCCTCGCGGTCCCGGCAGTAGCGCGCGATCTCCTCCTCGCCGACGGCGACCTCGAGCAGCCGGACCTGGCGGCGGCGGGCCCTGGGGGGGAGCACCACGGCGCGCTCGATCAGCGCGCCGCGGGCCCTGAGCAGGCGCAGGGCGCGGGCGAGCCGGTCCCGGGCGAGGCCGCGGCGGAGCGCGCCGAGGCTGACCTCGCCCTCGGCGGCCTCGAGCGCGGCGACGAGGGGCCCGGCGTCGGGGTGGTCCCGCAGCCGGGCGACGATGTCCTGCTGCCCCTGACGGAGGCGGAGGCGGCGGCCGATGCGGTAGGTCATGCCCTCGGGGAGGAAGGGGCGGAGGGCGTCGCCGAGCTCGCAGAGGTAGTAGTCGGCGATCCAGCGGGCAAGGGGGAGGGCGTCGTCGGGGAGCGCGGGCGCGTCCTCGAGCAAGGCCTCGATGTCCTTCACGTCGGCGCGGTCAGCCTGGCCGCGGAGGGCGGCGACGACGCCGACGACGGTGCGGGAGCCGAAGGGCACCAGCACCTGGGAGCCGACCCGGAGGGCCGGCTCGAGCCGCTCGGGGATGTGGTAGGTGAAGATCTGGCTGAGGGCGCGGCCAGGGTCGGGGAGCACCTCAGCGAAGCGCGGCATGGGACCCCCTGGCTTCCGCGCCGACCGGGGGCTACCCCTCGGCCGCGCGGCGGAGCCGGTCGGCCATGTCGGTGCGCTCCCAGAGGACGGGCAGGTCGGTGCGGCCGAAGTGGCCATAGGCGGCTACCGCGCGGAACTGGGGCCGGCGGAGCTGGAGTTTGTCAATGATGGCGATGGGCCGCAGGTCGAAGAGCTCCAGGCAGAGCTCGGCGAGCCTGGCGTCGGGCACCTTGCCGGTGCCGAAGGTGTCCACCCAGAATCCCATGGGGTCGGGCCGGCCGATGGCGTAGGCGACCTGGGTCTCGGCGCAGTCGGCGAGCCCCGCGGCGACGATGTTCTTGGCGACGTAGCGCATCATGTAGCTGGCCGAGCGGTCCACCTTGGTGGCGTCCTTGCCCGAGAAGCAGCCGCCCCCGTGCCGGGCCATGCCGCCGTAGGTGTCCACGATGATCTTGCGGCCCGTCAGGCCGGTGTCGGCGAGGGGCCCGCCGCGCTCGAAGCTGCCGGTCGGGTTGACGAGGATCTCGGTGCGGTCGTCCAGCAACTCGGCGGGGCAGACGCGGCGCACGACCAACTCGATGATGTCGGCGCGGATGCGCTCGTGGTCCACGTCGGGGCGATGCTGGGCGGAGACAACGACCTTGGGCAGGTGGACCGGGCGGCCGTGCTCGTAGACGACGGTGACCTGGCTCTTGCCGTCAGGGCGGAGGTAGTCCACCTCGCCGAGCCGGCGGACCTCGGCGAGGCGGCGGGCAAGCTTGTGGGCGAGCATGATCGGCAGGGGCATCAGCTCGGGCGTCTCGTTGGTCGCGTAGCCGAACATCATCCCTTGGTCGCCCGCGCCCCCGATGTCCACGCCCATGGCGATGTCGGGCGATTGCTCCTGGATGGCCGTCAGGACGCCCGAGACCTCGCAGTCGAAGCCGAACTTGGCGCGGGTGTAGCCGATCTCCTGGATGGTCGAGCGCACCACGCTGGGGATGTCCACATAGCCCTTGGTGGTGACCTCGCCGGCGACGATGACCAGCCCGGTGGTGATGAGCGTCTCGCACGCGACGCGGCTGTTGGGATCCTGCTCGAGCATGGCGTCGAGGACGGCATCGGAGATCTGGTCGGCCATCTTGTCGGGGTGTCCCTCGGTGACCGACTCAGAGGTGAACACGTATCGCTCAGGCGGCATGGGCGGCGGGTCCTTTCCGGGCCATCAGGGCGCCGGCTGGCGGCCGTGGCCCGCAACGGAGAGCAGCTCGCGGGCGCGATCGAGGAGCCGGGCCGCGAGCTCGCGCTTGCCCATCTCGGGGAGCTCGACCTCGGCCCCGTCGGCGCTGAGCAGCCAGCCCGCGTTTCGGTCAGACTCGAAGCCTATGCCCGGCCGGGAAACGTCGTTGGCGAAGACGAGGTCGAGCCCCTTCTCCTTGAGCTTTCGCCGCGCGTTGCCCAGCACCTCCTCGGTCTCCGCGGCGAAGCCGACCAGGAGCTGGCCCTCCCGGCGGCGCCGCGCGCACTCGGCCAGAATGTCGGGCGTGGGCCGGAGCTCGAGGGCCAGCGGCCGGTTCTCCTTCTTGAGCTTGGCGGCCGACACCTCGGCCGGGGCGTAGTCGGCGACCGCGGCGGCGGCGATGAACAGCTCACTCTCGTCGAAGCGCGCCAGGACCGCCTCTCTCATCTCCTCAGCCGTCTCTACCGGGACGACCTCGCATCCCTCCGGGGGCGGCACCGACAGCGGCCCGCAGACCAGCGTGACCTGGGCCCCGCGGGCGGCGGCCTCGGCGGCGATCGCGCAGCCCATCTTGCCGCTGGAGCGGTTTGAGAGGTAGCGCACGGGGTCGAGGGGCTCCCGGGTGGGGCCCGCGGTGACAAGCACACGCAGGCCCCGAAGCTCGCCTCCCGCGGACGCCGCCTCCGCGACGGCGGCGGCGATCTCCTCGGGGGAGGCGAGCCGCCCCTGCCCGACTGCGCCCTCGGCGAGCCAGCCGACCTCAGGCTCGACAATGTGCGCGCCGCGGGCGCGCAGGCGAGCGAGGTGGTCCTGGACGGTGGGGTGGGCGAGCATGCGCTCGTTCATGGCG
>CAYLPT010000112.1:0-6497 GCA_964385645.1 uncultured bacterium | reverse complement strand
TACGGCGTGGACCAGTGTGTTGGGGATACGCTGGGGCCGGGCGGGATCATGTACGCCCAGCGGACGATCCCGGTGCTGCTGGAGTTCTGCCGGGATATCGCGGAGGTGAGCGCGCCGGGGTGCTTGTTCATCAACCATGCGAACCCGATGGCGATGAACATGTGGGCGGTGAACAAGGCGGGCGGGGTGTGGGCGGTGGGGCTGTGCCACGGGGTGCAGCACGGGCACGAGCAGATCGCGCGGGCCTTCGGTCTGCCCAAGGAGGAGGTGGACATCGTCTGCGCGGGGATCAACCACCAGACCTGGTACATCAGCATCAAGCACCGGGGCGAGGACCTGACGGGGCGGCTGCTGGAGCAGTTCGAGAAGGACCCGGAGTTCGTGAAGAGCGAGAAGGTGCGGGTGGATATGCTGCGGCGCTTCGGCTATTACAGCACGGAGTCCAACGGGCACCTGAGCGAGTATCTGCCGTGGTATCGCAAGCGGCAGGGCGACATCCTGAACTGGGTGGATCTGAGCTACTGGGCGGGCGGGGAGACCGGCGGCTACCTCCGCGTGTGCATCGAGGGGCGCAACTGGTTCGAGACCGAGTTCCCCGAATGGCTGAAGGCCCCGCCCTGGACCTTCCGGCCCGAGGACCGGGGCAGCGAGCACGGCTCCTACATCGTCGAGTCGCTGGAGACGGGCCGGACCTACCGGGGGCACTTCAACGTGGTGAACCACGGCACGATCGCCAATCTGCCGGCGGATGCGATCGTGGAGGCGCCGGGGTATGTGGACGGCAATGGGATAAGCATCCCACGGGTTGGAGAGCTGCCGGCGGGGTGTGCGGCGGTGTGCAATGCGAGCATCAGCGTGCAGCGGCTAGCGGTGGAGGCGGCGCTGAGCGGGGATGACATGCTGCTGCGGCAGGCGATGATGATGGACCCCCTGACCGGGGCGGTGTGCAACCCGCCGGAGATCTGGCAGATGGTGGACGAGATGCTGATCGCGCAGGAGCAGTGGCTGCCCCAGTATGGCAAGGCGATCGCGGACGCGAAGCGGCGATGGGCGAAGGGCGACCTGATCCCGCCGCGGGACTTTGCGGGCGTGGCGCGGCTGCCGGTGAAGGGGGCCGAGGAGCTGCGCCGGGAGCGGGCGCCGGCGGGGCAGGTGGACTACCGGGCGGACAAGCACGAGGCGGAATGATGCTGGAGTCGCTGAAGGAGCGGGTATGCCGCCTGAACAAGGAGCTGCCGCGGTGGGGGCTGGTGGCGGCCACGAGCGGCAACGTCAGCGGCCGCGACGAGGCGACCGGCCGGGTGGTGATCAAGCCCAGCGGGGTCTCCTACGATGAGTGCCGGCCCGAGGACATGGTGGTCGTCTCCCTCGACGGCGAGGTGATCGAGGGCGCGCGGCGGCCCTCGGTGGACACGGCGACTCACCTGTACGTGTACCGCCACCGCGCCGACGTGCATGGGGTGGTGCACACGCACTCCAGCTACGCGACGGCCTTTGCGGCGGTGGGCCGGCCGATCCCCGTGTGCCTGACCGCGATCGCGGACGAGTTCGGCGGCCCGATCCCGGTGGGGGAGTATGCGCCAGTGGGCGAGGAGGAGATCGGGCGGGAGATCGTGCGGGCGATAGGGGGATCGCGCGCGATCCTGATGAAGAACCACGGGGTCTTCACGATCGGCGAGACCCCGGAGGCGGCGGTGAAGTCGGCGATCATGGTGGAGGATGCGGCGCGGACGGTGTGGCTGGCGATGCAGCTTGGGGAGCCGGGGGAGCTGCCGCCTGAGGAGGTGGCGCGGGCCCACCGGAGGTATCGGGAGAAGTACGGGCAGAGGTAGCGAGCGCGGGGCGCCCTCCAGGCAGGCTAGAAATCCACCACACGGCCAGGCGGGTCAGAGGCCTGCGGGACCGGGAGGGGCCGGGCTGGTAGGGCTGGCGTGCCCGCGCCCTGAGGCGGTGGGTTAGGCTCGCCAGAGCACCCAGGCGGTGCCCACGAGGAGCAGGATGGTGAAGAGGAGCGCCTCGAGGGCCCAGGTGCGGGCTCGGAGGGCGCGGCGGAGGCGGGCGACTTCGGTCTCAAGGTCGTCCAGGCGGGCGCCGGGCGTGGCGGCGTCGGCGGCGGGACAGAGGCGTGCTTGCAGGTCCCCGGCGCGGATCATGCGCCGGACCTGTGCGGGGGTGCAGCCGAGCACACGCGCGGCTTCCTCGAGGTCGAAGGGCCGGTCTGCCATGGAGCCTCCTTGGGTCCCCCAGCATGAGCGGAGGGCGGGCTATCGCGTCCTGTGTCTCTATTCCACACCCGGGCCGCGAAGGCGCGGCGCGGGCTAGCGCAGCTTGATCACCGCGACGCCGTAGGGCTCGAGCTCGATCTGCTCTCCGGTCTGGGCGCTGGTGAGCAGCTCCTGCTTGCCGGGGGGCACGGGGACGCTCTGGCGGTCCTCGGTGTGGTTGACGAGGAAGAGCAGGGCGCGATCTGCGCTCTCCCGCACGGAGACCTCGACGCCGGGGGGCGGGGAGACGGGCGGCTCGACGCCGCCGGCGGCGAGCAGGTCGGCGATGAGCCGGTCGTAGAACTCCTCTTCCTTGACGACGGCGCCGACGTAGTACCCCACTCCCTTGCCGAAGCGGTGGCGGGTGACGGCGGCCATGTCGCGGAGGTGCCACTGGTCGTAGGCCGCGAGGGGCTCGGCGCCCTGGGGGGTGAGCCAGTCCACGTAGTGGATGGCGCTGTAGCGGCCCTCGAGGGGTCCGCGGCCGAGGATGGGGTAGGCCATGTCGTCGGCAAGGGCCTCGTACTCCTCGATGGTGATGCCGAGGGGGTGGGAGAGGAGGCCGGGGAGAGTGCGGTCGTGGCAGAGGTTGGTGTGGTCCTTGACGCCGGTGCGGCAGTCGGCGAGGAGGACGCCGCCAGCGGAGACGAAGTCGGCGAGGCGGCGGGCGCGCTCATCGGGGAGGATATGGAGGGCTGGGGCGAGGACGATGCGGTAGGGGGAGAGGTCGGAGTCGGGGTGGATCATGTCCACGCTGACGCCGGCGCTGAACAGGGCGCGGTAGTAGCGATGCATGGCCGCGTGATAGGAGTTGTGCTGGAAGCCGGGCTGGATGCGGAGGGCCCAGATGGACTCGTAGTCGTAGATGATGGCGACCTTCGCCCTGACCGTCGTGCCCTCCAGCTCAGGGGCGAGCTGGTGGTACTCGCGGGCGACCCGGGCGGCCTCGCGGTAGCGGCGCAGGGGCCGGCCGTCGTGGCCGAGGAGGCCGTGCCAGTACTGCTCGCGGCCGGCGGTGCAGGTGCGCCAGCGGAACCAGAGCTGCCCGTCGGCGCCGTGGGCTAGCTGCTGGTAGCAGATCTGGCGGATCTCGCCCGGGCGAGGGTTGCGGCCGAAGCTGGACCAGCCGCCGGGGCCGGCGGTCTGCTCCATAATCCAGAAGTTCTTGCGCTTGAGGCCCCGCATCACGTCGGCGGCGGCGGCGGCCCGGTAGGGGACGGCGGGGGCGCCCCAGACGGGGTAGTTGTCCCAGCTCACGTGGTCGAGGTCCGCGGCGAGGTGGTAGTAGTTGAGGTCGCTGAACAGGCCCATGAAGTTGTGGGTGATGAAGTGGCTGGGGCAGAGCTGCCGCAGGATGCGCACCTGGTCGCGCTGGAACCGCACGTTGAGGTGGGAGAGGTAGCGCTGGAAGTCGAGGCAGAGGGAGGGGTTGTGGGTGCCGAGGTAATCGGGGCCGCCGTGTCGCCAGGCGGGCCCGGAGGGGATGGGGAGCTGGATCTCTCCCCATGTGCCGTAGCGATGGCCCCAGAAGTGGGTGCCCCAGGCGCGGTTGAGCTCCTCCAGGGAGCCGTAGCGGGCGCGGAGCCAGTCCTGGAAGTCGGCGCGGCAGGTGGGGCAGAAGCACACGGGGTGCCCAAACTCGTTGTCGGTCTGCCAGCCGATGACATTGGGGGTGGAGGCGAAGTGCTCGGCCATGGCGCGGGTGATGCGCTCGCTGAGGAGCCGGTAGGCGCCGGAGGTGAAGCAGTTGTTCTTGCGCACCCCCCAGGTGATGCGGGTGCCGTCGGGCTGCATGGCGAGGGTCTCGGGGTACTTGCGGGCGACCCAGGCCGGCATGACGGCGGTGGGGGTGCACAGCAGGGCGGAGATGCCGTGCTCGTGAAGGATGCCGAGCGCATCGTCGAGCCAGCCGAACTCGAAGCGGCCCTCCTCGGGCTCCATGAAGACCCAGGCGAACTCCGCCAGCCGCACCACGTTGAAGCCAGCCTCCTGCATGAGGCGGGCGTCGGTGGCCCAGCGGTCCCGGGGCCAGTGTTCCGGGTAGTAGTCCACGCCTACGTACATGGGCGTCACCTCTCGGGTTGGGGTTCCCCGCCAAGGGGGAGCGGCTAGACCCGCGCCTGCGCTATTACGGTCAGGGCCGCCCGAAGTCCTCCGTGGAGCTAGCCGCCGACGGTGACACCGTACGCGGAGGGAGCGCGGGAGCGGTGGACCCGCAGGGCGCCCTGGCGCGGCGGGGTCGCATGGTGCTGGGTGATGAGTGCGCCCGGGCGGGCGCACCGGCCCGCCCGAGCGCAGGTCCTTGCGGCCGTGTCAGTTCACGCCGCGCGTGCCTGGTTACGGCTGCGGGTTCGGCTGGTAGAAGGCGTGGATGGGGGGAACCCAGCCGCCGCACCAGGCCGGGTAGCCCCCGCCCCAGGGCCACATGCCGAAGGGCATGGGCTCGCCCTGATGGCCCTTCTCAGTCACCGCGTTGACCCAGGCGCGGGCGTGCCACCAGCGGGCGTGGCCGTCGAGGAAGCCGATGTTGGAGCCACCGAGGTGGCGTGTGAAGCGGTCCATGAGGCGCGGGTCCCTGGCCCAGGAGCCGTCCATGGGGGCGACGTACTGCATGAACCCGCCCGGGCAGTAGTCCCAGCAGTTCTCCCAGTCCGCCCACGCGCACCACTCGCTGTTGCACTCCACCGCGCAGGCGTCCGGGTAGGCGATCATACCGGGGTTCGTGAAGTCCACGATCGGGCCGGCGTCGTGGACGACCACGACTTCCACCGGGTTGTCGAACTGGCCCACCATCGTGCCGCTGAGCGCGAAGTTGGCGGCCACGCTCTGGACGAAGGAGCCGGGGGCAGCAGTGACGCCGGCGAAGTAGCCGGCCGCGACGCGGCCCTGTTCCATGCTGTCGGTGACGTCACCGCCCCAGCCAGCGGGGAAGACGCCGTCCTTGGGGCACAGGCCCGTGCCCGCGCCCCACTGGCCCTGGTAGTGCTGGAGATAGGCGAGCCAGTCGGGCCAGCCGATGATGAACATGGCGCCGGCCTGGAGCTGGGCGCTGGGGCAGCGCCAGACATCGCGGTTGCGGACGTAGGGGTCGAGGGCGACGGGGGCACGCATGTACGGGTTGGCGTGCCAGGCCATGTGGCAGACATCGTGGTCCGCGAAGACATCACCGCCCCCGGGGAAGGTGCTGAAGTAGTCGAGCGCCTCGGTGGAGGCGTACCCTCCCGTGAGCGGGGCGCGGTCGTCCCAGTCGGCGAGGTACATCTGGAAGGCGAGGGTGAGGTTCTTCATGTTGGAGAGACAGACCGCCCGGCGGGCCGATTCGCGGGCCCGCGCGAACACCGGGAAGACCATGGCGGCCAGGATCCCGATGATGGCGATCACGACGAGGAGCTCAATGAGGGTGAATCCTCGACGTCTGGGGGGCATCGAGAGGGTGTGCACTGCGGATCCTCCTTGGGTGGTGGGTTGCACCGGCCGGCCGGCGAGGGCTCCCGCCGGGGCGGGTCCGGACCTGTGTGCTCGTGCTCACACCTCCCTTCGGTCGCTTGCTGCGACGTGCGGCCGGGGCCCCTGGGGCCCCATACGGCGGCCGGAAACAGCGTTTGGCCGGCGACCCGGAGGCCCACCGGCCCTGTCACCCCCTAGGTTACCCCAGGAGGGGCTAGAAACCTCTGGACAGGATGGCGATCTTCTTGTAGATTTCGGTGTGTGTGCCTGATTCGACACAAGGGCTGGCGTAAGGAGGAAGCGAGATGCTGGCGAGGGTGAAGGAGCTGCGGGTGTCGGCGGCGCGGCCGTTTCTCGGGGGCGTGGTGGCATATCGAGAGCCGACGGCGCTGGACACGGACATGCACGAGGCGTATGAGATGGGGATCTTGCTGAGGGGGCAGCAGGATCGGCACTTCGAGGACCTGGTGATGACGATGAACCCGGGGGACGTGTGGTTCTGCGGGGCGTGGGAGCCGCACGGGTGGCGGGCCCGGAAGGCTAACACGGAGGAGCTGGTGCTGCAGTTCCTGCCGAGCTTCCTGGGGGAGGAGATGCTGGAGGGGATGTCGTGGCTGACGGTGTTTTCGGCGCCGCCGAGCCAGCGGCCGGGGGTGAAGACGCCGGAGGAGCGGGCGGCGATGATGGCGCTGGCGGAGGAGCTGAGGACGGAGATGAAGGAGAAGCGGAGGGGCTGGCTGGCGGCGGTGAGGCTGGGGGTGCTGCGGGGGCTGCTGACGCTGAGCC
>CAYLPT010000111.1:0-14673 GCA_964385645.1 uncultured bacterium | reverse complement strand
CCGTACCGGTCGCGCCGCCCGGGGCTGATGCACGCGTGCGGGCACGACGGTCACGTCGCGTGCCTGCTTGGGGCGGCGGCGCTGTTGTGTGAGATGCGCGGCCGGCTGGCGGGGAATGTCAAGCTCATCTTCCAGCCCGGGGAGGAGGGGGCTGGGGGCGCGCGACACATGATCGCCGATGGGGTCCTGGAGCGGCCCCGGCTGGGGGCCATCGCCGCGCTGCACGTGGCGACCGAGGTCCCGGCGGGCGCGGTGGGGATCCGGCGGGGCTACGACACCGCGCAGACCGAGGACGTGCGCTTGGTGGTGCGAGGCCGCGCCGCGCACGCGGCGCGGCCGGACCAGGGGGTGGACGCGATCGCGGTGGCGAGCCAGGCGCTGGTGGCCGTGCAGCAGTTCGTCGCCCGGCACACGAATGCGGTGGACCGGAAGCTGGTGACCTTCGGGATCATCCGGGGCGGGACCCGCGCCAACGTCCTCGCTGACGAGCTGGAGCTGATCGGCACCATCCGGTCGCTCGAGCCGGAGGGGCGGGAGGCGGTGCTGGGGTTTCTGCGGCGGGACCTGCGTAAGCTCGTGGGTGCGATGGGGGGTAGGCTCCGGGTGGAGATCCAGCGGGAGGGGTATCCGCCGCTGGTGAACGACGACGGGGTGCTGGATGTGGTGCAGGAGGAGGCGGCGGCGATGCTGGGGCCGGAGAGAGTGGTGGAGGTGCCGAAGCCTAACCTGGGCGGAGAGGACTTCGCGTACTTCGTGCTGGCGGGGGTGCCGGGGGCGATGTTCCGCCTGGGCGTCCAGGATGAGGAGAAGGGCTTCATCTCCCCGGGGCACAGCTCACGGTTCGACTTCGACGATCGGCGGGTGCTGCCCATCGGCGCGGCGATGATGGCGGCGACGGCGGCGCGGCTGCTGGAGGAGGGGTGAGGCGGAGCCCCCAGGCGCGACCCCCCTGCTCGCCTGAGCCCTCTCGCGATTGTGGCCGCGGTGCTCGGGGCGACAGCCTTCGCTGCCGCCATGATGCTGCGAACCCTCCAGATCGCGAGGGCCCGGCGGACCGCCATGGCCTGCTAAGCTCGCTTGCTCCGCCTCCCTGAGAGCGATGGCGCAGAAGGAGCGCCGGGGCTCGGAGCGGAGGAATCTGCAAGCTGGCCATCTGCCCGCTTCGGCCATCATCTGGCGCGGCCGGGCCGCGAGGCGACCTCACTCGGGCTCCGCGATGACGCCCTTCTTCAGGATCACATTCGCGTACAGCGCGGTCTCACCGGTGGCGACCACCGCGAAGGCCTGGCGCGCACGTTCGTAAAAGGCGTTGCGCTCTATCTCGGTGAGCGCAACCTCCCGCCCCTCGGCGGCCGCGAGCAGGCGGCGGTACTCCTGCCAGATAGCTGGGGGACCTGGGTCGCCGGGGACCACGCCCATCACCACCGCGCTGTCTTCCACGTAGGTGTCCAGTGGGAGGAACCGCAGGATGGCCTCCAGCACCACCGGCACGCCGTGGCCGGGGATAACGACCAACCGCTGCGCGCAGGCGGCCGCCGGGAAATTCCCATCGGCGAGCACGATCTCATCGCCGTGCCCCATGCTCATCAACACGTGCATCAGCTCGGGCGAGATGACCGACGGAACACCCTTGAGCATCGGCGCCTCCCAGGCACAGCGTATTGCGTCTTCTCAGCAGCCCGTCTGCGGTGCACAGCCAACCTTCAGCATCGGAGTGGCATTCGCCCCGCGCGCCGAGACGCCTGCCTGGAGTGACACCGGGCAGGTCAGGGGCCGCGTCGTCGCCGGCCGCCACAGACAGGAGGCACCGTCGGCGGCGGCGTAGAGGGGGCGGAGACTGGGATGAGCTGTGGCAGCACGCTCGCGCCGGGTATGCAACCGGAGGGGCGGGACATGGTGGGGCAGGTGATCGGCACTGCGGGCACGGCAGGTCGGGCGCTATCCCATCTCCGCCTGAGCAGTTGCACCGCCGGCCCTGGGGGCGCCTGACCGGTGTACCTCAGGGGAGGGGGGAGAGGAGCGAATGGCAGATGAAGATCGGCGTGATGGATGAGGTGTTGGCGAAGCCGTGGTCGGAGGCCTTTGACGAGGCCGCGCGGCTGGGCTTCGACGGCGTGGAGCTGACGGTGCGCGCGGACGACTACGCTGGGTCCGAGGTCTGGAGCGCGGCCGGCCGGCGAGCGCTGCGGGAGCGGTGCGCCCGGGCGGGAGTGGGGGTGGCCTCGGTGTGTCTCTCGAGCGTCGCGGGGCTGATGACCCGGCCGGACACGCACGCGGCCGGGGTGCAGGCGGTGGCGGAGGCGCGGCGGTACTCGGACGAGATCGGCGCGGGGGTGGTCCTCTTCCCCATGATCAAGCACCAGGGCCAGAGCGAAGAGGAGGTGTTCGCGCTGTGGCGGGAGGGCCTGCGGGCCGCCCTGGAGAAGAGCGAGGGCTGCCAGGCGAAGATCGGGATGGAGAGCGTGGGCCGGCAGGGCCGGTCGGCGGAGCAGCAGTTGGCGGTGATCGAGGCGGTCGGCTCGCCCTACCTGGGCGTCTACTACGATGTGGGCAATGCCGACTACCAGGGCTTCGATGCGATCGCCGAACTGCTGCAGCTTGGGCGGCACGTGGTGCAGATCCACGTGAAGGAGATCGGGGCGGAGATGGGTGAGGGGAAGCTGGACTTTCCGGCGATCTTCGGGGCGATCCGGCAGATCGGCTACGACGGCTACTTGGTGTTGGAGACCGAGGCCGGCGACGACCCGGCGGGGAACGCCGCCCGCAACCTCGCCTTCGTGAAGGGGCTGCTCTAGCCGGGGCGAGAGAAGGGCACCGTGGTGCGCGAAGAGCCGTGGAGAGGCAGGCCGATCTCGCTCACCGATGCTGAGACTCAGCAGGGGCCCGCGTCACGGGGCAGTTGGCGCAAGCAGAAGCCTCAGACAACCGCGTTCTTCGCGCCCACCGGGCAGACCCGGATGCAGCCGCCTCCGCCGCAAGGGTAGTCGGGAGAGCAGCGCTCGAAGCTGGCGAGCTCGAACTCCCTGCCCACCATGGTGAAGGTGTGGAGTTCGCCGAAGCAGTCGGACCAGGTGGTGCGACAGGCGTCGCAGTCATCCCCCAGGCAGAGGGCCTCCTCGACCATGGGGTCGGGGTCCAGCTCGGCGGTGGTGATCACGGAGTTGAAGCGGACGCGGGGGCCGTACCTGGGGGTGAGGACGAGGTTGTTGCGGCCGAAGACGCCGAGGCCGGCCGCGACGGCGGCATGGCGGTGCGAGAAGGGGGCGTAGTAGCCGGGCACGCGGCTGGAGAGGTCGCCGGCGTCGTAGGTGACCGGGGTGGGCATGACGTCGTGTCCGGCCTCAGCGAGCCAGTAAGCGACCTGGTGGCCGATGATCTGCAGACACCAGTTGACGGTCTCGTAGTGAGTGCGACGGTAGTAGTGGGACTGGACATCGGGGAGCACATCAGACGGGATGAGCCTGCTCTCGGCGCATATCTCGCGCAGATCGAGGACGCTCTGGAAGAGGCGAACTCCCACGACTATGACAGAGCGGGCGCCGGGCAGTAGATCCGAGGGACGGTGTCCCACGGGGCCTTCGACGAAGCGCTCCACAGGGGCGATGCCCACCAGGTGCGCGCCTTGCTCTCGGGCGAAGGCCCTGACGTTTCGGCTCTCAGCCATGGCTGGCGGCCTCCTCTGCTCGATGCCCCGCGCTGTGCGGATACCCATCCGCCCCCAGGGCTCTCGCGGCGCTACCACCCGTGCTATTCTCTCCCCTCGCACGTCTACCTACTGCGCTGGCGAAGCGTCGCCCGGCTCGCGGACCAGACCACCCGCGCTACCCCCCAGGAGCTCCGATCCGGGGTGAAGCTGCGCCTCGCGCGTGGAAAGAACAGGTGAGGGCTCGGGTCTCGTGCACAGGCGCTCCTGGCATCTCCTGCTCCTGCTGGCAGCCGCCCTGGCGACTGCGCCGGCGGCCGCTGGGGGCGGCGATGGCGAGTTCGCCGCCATAGACGCTCACGCCCTTGCCGCACCGCCCTGGGCCGCAACCTCCGTCACCGCCCTGGCCAGCTATCTGGCCGAGCCAGCGGCGGATGACCGGGGTAAGGCGCGTGCCATCTTCCGCTGGATCACCGCCAACATCGCCTACGATCCGGCCCTGCGTGAGGAGGTCTTGCGCCCCGAGGACGTGCTAGAGCGCCGCCGCGCGGTCTGCTCCGGGTACGCGGCTCTGTTCAAGGCGCTGGCGGAGGCGGCCGGGCTGGAGGCGGAGATCATCCACGGGCATGCGAAGGCAGCCGGATACCAGGCGGGGCGAGGAATGGAGGCGTCGTTCGAACATGCCTGGAATGCGGTGAGGATAGGGGGCGAATGGGCCCTCCTCGACTGCACCTGGGGCGCCGGATGGCTGGATGGCGCCGGCCGTTTCGCTCCCCGTTTCACAGATCACTACTTCCTGACCCCTCCGGAGGTCTTTGCGGATGACCACTTCCCTCACGATGTGCGCTGGCAGTTGCTCGAGCGCCCGATCTCGCGAGAGGAGTACCTGAGGCGAGTGCAGCGGCGCCCGGCCTTCTTCGAGCAGCGGCTGCGCCTGGTGGGCCAGCATTGGGCCCGTATGGAGACAGACGGCTCGGTGTCGCTGACCATCGACGCGCCGGAGGACACGATCCTCACCGCCTGCCTGTTTCGGGGCGGACGGGAGGTTGACACACGCTACACCTTCACCCAGCGAGAGCGGGACGGGTTCGTGGTCCGTGCGCTCATGCCAGAGAGAGGAGAGTACCTGCTGCGGGTCTACGCCGCGGAGAAGAGCCTGCCCAACGGAGAGTTGGACTGGGCGTTGGAGTACGCGATCAGGTCCCGCGGCGGGACGAAGTCGAGCCCGTTCCCGAGGACCTACGGCGCCTTCCTCGTGCACAACTGCCGCCTGGAGACGCCTCTCGCAGGGGTCCTGCGCACACACACAGCGGTCCCCTTCTCGATTATCGTTCCGGGCGCCAAGGATGTGGTTGTGATGGGCGATGGGGCAGCCGAACGCCTGAGCGCGCGGGGCGGCGGGCGGTTCGCCGGCGATGCTCGGGTGGGCGAGGGGGATGTGATCGTGCTGGCCAGGTTCTCTGACGGCACACGCTATGAGGGGCTGCTGGGATACCGGGCGGCTCGCACACCGCGCTGAGGCATCCCCGGCTTCCGGGCCTCACCCGACGAAGCGGGCAGATCTGTCGGGTGAGGCCGTCGGGCGGCACCCATCGGCGCCACGTGGGGGAGGCTAACGTCGGAAGGGGTGTCCTCGGCCGCCCAGTGTGACCCCGACGGCCCGGGGCCGCGGCATACAGGCGGTGGCGAAGGTGCGGGGGGCGTGTCGGCGAAGGCACGGCGACGCGGCCGCGCCTCTGCCTGAACCGGGGCCGGCCGCGCATCCGTCTCTGAGGGAGGCAGCCAATGCCGCCAGACCACGGGCCGCGCAAGGTGCTCGTCGGCGCCACGATGTTCAACATGTTCGGCGACTACCCGGGCCTGGAGGTACGGCTCGACGAGCTGGGCGGCCTGATCGGCGAGATGGCGGCGCAGGCGTCGGAGCAGCACGGCGGGGCCCGCCTCGATCTGGCCGCGCTTCCCGAGTGCGCGGTGAACGGCGGCCTGAGCGGTCCCGCCGCGGAGGTTGCGTTCCCGCTGGAGGGGCGGGTGCAGGAGGTGATCGGCGGCAGGGCGCGGGACCACGGCTGCTACGTCGTCCTGCCGCTGGTCCTCGCCGAGGATGGGCAGGCCGGCGTCTTCACCAACGCGGCGGTGCTGCTGGATCGCAGCGGTGAGGTCGCGGGCATCTACCGCAAGGTGCACCTGGCCCCAGGCCCAGGGCCGGAGGAACTGGAGGGCGGCCTCACGGGGGGAGACCACTTCCCCGTCTTCGAGTGCGACTTCGGGCGGGTCGGAGTGCAGATCTGCTACGACATGGCCTTCCACGACGGCTGGGAGGTGCTGGCTCGCAAGGGCGCCGAGATCGTGGTCTGGCCCTCTCAGTGGGCGGGGCAGATCAACGCCTCCGCCCGCGCGCTCCGACACGGGTACTTCGTGCTCTCCAGCACCTGGAACAACAACGCCTGCCTCGTTGACCCCACCGGTCACGTGATCCGGGAGATCCGAGAGGACGGCGTCTTCGTGGAGCAGGTGGACCTCGACTATGTGCTCATCCACTGGCAGCCGGCCCTCAACGAGGGCAAGGTCTTCGACGAGGCCTACGGCGCGCGTGCCGGCTACCGTTACGACCCGAACGAGAACACCGGCATCTTCTGGTCGAACGACCCGGAGACGCCGATCCGGGAGATGGTGCGCGCCCTCGGCCTGGAGACCTGGCCGGACCAGATAGCCCGCAGCCGCGCCCTGCAGGACCGGCTCCGCGGCCGGCCGCCGCGGCTCGACTGAGCCTGCCCCTACCCGCGCTCCAGACCAAGCAGGCGGCGGGCGTTTCCGGATAGGATCTGCAGCTTCGCCTCCTCCGGGATCTGCGCCCCTAGCACCCGGCCGAGCTGGTGGGACATGTTGAGCGGGAGGTCATCGGCGCCCCAGACGATCCGCTCGAGGGGGACGTGCTCGAAGAGCGTCTCCACCGCGCGGTAGGTGGCCATGCTGGTGCAGAGCTCCAGGTAGGCGTGCTCTACCTCGTGCGCGATGCGGATATGGTGCTCGACCTGCTGCGCGCCGGCGTGGGCGAGGAGGAAGCGCACCCCCGGGTAGCGCTTCGCCAGCACTGGAACATCATCCAGACCGGCCTGCCCACCATAGCAGTGCAGCAGCACCGGCAGCCGCCGCTCGTGGGCGATCTCGAAGGCCGGGGCATAGCCCGGATAGACGTAGTCGTAGCCCATGAGTACCAGCATCTTGAGGCCGACGAAGCCCTGGGCAAGACGCCGCTGCACTTCCGCCTCGACAGCCTGCGGGGCCCCCGGCCAGACATAGACGTAGCCCAGCAGCCGATCGGGGTGCCGGCGCATCGCGCGGTAGGTAAGCTCATTGCACGCCTCCATGCGGAAGCCCCCGTAGGCCAGGGAGCTCACCACGGAGACCGCGACGCCAGACTGGTCCATGGCACGCACGAGGCTGTCGGCCGGGTCTTGCCCCCAGGGGACGCATCCCGAGAAGAGGTGGGCGTGCATGTCAACGATCTCGTAGTCGGCCAGCGACTCGCCCCTCCGGCCCTTCTCCAGGAGTGTCGTCATCGCCGAATCCCCTGGATCAGCCGGTCCAGGTTCCCGGCGCCGATGCAGTGCTTGTCCCCTTCGCTGAGCTCGGCGTAGGTGAGCATGGTGACCGAGGCCGTGGGCTCCGCGTAGGGGAAGCCGGTTCCGAACAAGAGCCGCGAGGCGCCGACGCGGCCGGCCATGGACTCGAGGCCGAGGTGCACGCTATAGGGGCTGCCGACGGCCAGGTAGACATTGGGGAAGGCCTGCATCAGGGACACCAACATCCGCTGGGTGCGGTACCCCAGGTGGAACATGATGATCGGCAGCTGCGGGTGCCGCTGCGCGATGTCGGCCACGGCCTCGAAGCCGAGGACCGAGTGCCGACAGAGCACGGGGATCCGCTGCTGCTCAAGTACATGAAGCAGTCTGCCCGCGCACCACTCCGCCGGGCTCCAGCCGTCCACCCCTGGCCGGAGGGCGACCGCCCCGCTGCCGCGGTCAAGCGCCTCCTCAACCTGCTCCTCCTCCGACGGCACGTCGCCGTGCCCTTGAGGCAGCACCGTGGGACAGGGCACCAGAGAGGGATGCTGGGCGCAGGTCGCATAGAGCAGTCGGTTCGAGTACATGGGGTCGCTGTCCATTTCCTCGAAGTCGGTGCGCACGAGGGCGCGGGCGATGGACAGGCGCGCCATATGGTCGAGTAGCTCCTCGGCCGAGGGCACCCAGGGCTGGCCCGGCCGGCCGCCACCGAAGCCGGCCTGGGCGTCGAACAGCTCAACGAGTGGGTCGCTGGTGGCGCCGTCGGCCACTGGGCCTCTCCCATGCGATGGTCGTTCGCATGGCGGGAGCGTTCTGCGCGGGAGGCGGGCACACCTCTGGAGGACCCAGGCGGCCGGCCGGAGAACGCCTGGGCCCAACCCCCGGTGAGGAGCGCCTGGTGCTGACCCTGGAGAACGAAGGCATGTCGCTGCAGATGGCCGAGGATTACTCCTCGGTCTTCCTCCTCGACCGCCGGCGCGGGACGACCTGGCGGTTGGACACGAACCGGACGGGCTATCGTCGAGAGGCCTCGGGCCCGCAGGAGCCGCTCCGCGGCGGCTGCGTCACCCGGGAGGGGGACGCGCTGTTGGCCACCTTCAGGCTTCCCGAGGGGGGAATCGCGTACCGGTGGCGACTGGGGGCGGATCACGTTGAGGTGGAGCTGATGGCCGAGGCGCCGGGCATCGAGTGCATCACCCTGCCGGGCGCCTTCGCCCCGGTGGGCGAGTCGCTCGAGCTGGCACTGCCCATCTACCAGGGCGTGCTGATCCGGCAGGAGACGGCCGCCTACGAGGCCCGCGGCACCTCCGGCGGGCACGGCTCCTTCAGCATGGCGATGGCGGGCCTCCTCGCCGAGCGCGGCGGCCTGCTCGTCGCGGAGGGCAGCATCGCGAACTGGGCGGGGGTGTACGGGGCCGACGCGGCCGGGCTCTACTTCACGTTCGAGCAGTCACGCTGCCCGGTCGAGGGCTGGGCGCGGCACAGTGTGGGGCTGTACCCGACCGATGCCACCGTGGCGGCCGTCTGCAGGCAGTTCCGCGCCCATCTCGAGGAGCGGAGGGCGATCGTTACCTGGGAGGAGAAGATCGCGCGGAAGCCGATCCTGAGCCAACTCTTCGGGGGGCTGATGGCCTTCACGGGGTACAATCGCGCGCCGGGGCTGGACTACGCGGCCTGCGTGCGCCGGCTAAGGGACTACGGCTTCTCCTCCCTCCTCCTCTACCCTGTGCGCATGTGCCACTACTCACTGGACTTCAGGATGGGCGGCGACGACCCGGTGTGGCTCACAGATGAGGAGATCGCCGCGGTGAAGGCGATCCCGGGGGCGATGGTGGCCCCCTGGGGCTGGGTCTTCGAGGCGCTGGACGACGGCAGCGAGGCGCGGCGCGGGATCTTCCGCCGCGACCGCGAGGGAGACATAACGCCCAACTGGCAGATTGACGAGTACCGATGGTACCCGGTCTGCACCCCCTATCAGCGCGCGCATGTCATGCCGCGCTTCGCCGGCGACATGCAGGCCATGGACTGGATCCACTTCGATGTCAACGCCACGCGGCCGCCGACGCCCTGCTTCAGTGAGGAGCACGCCCTGCACGGACACCGACCACTTGGGAGGCAGGCGGATGTGCGGCACGTGCAGGAGCTCCTGGGCCCCGATACCGTCGGCAACCGCATCGTCTCCAGCGAGGGTTTCGTAGGGCACTACACCGCGCAGTACGATATCGGATCAACCAAGATGGTGCCGGGGCCGAACCTGGCGACCAAGACGCCGGTGCCGATGACGATGCTGGTGTTCCACGACTGCTGTGTCCACGACTGGTGGGAGCTGCACAACTACAACGAGACGCCGGGCTGGCCCATGAAGGAAGCCCGTCAGGGCTTCGGACTTGTCGGATCGGGCCGGCCGGCGCTGAAGGCCGCCCTGGACGCGCTGTACGGCTGCCCGCCGAACGTTTTCCCCTTCGGCCGGCAGTACGCGTGGGTTAGCTGGGAGACCCGCGAGACGTTTTCGTACACGGTCAGCCTGGACGACCCAGCAGTGCAGGAGGCCCTGAGGGAGGCGCTGCCGGTGGCCAGGCTCCACGGGCAGATCGGTCGGCAGCAGATGACGGACTTTCGGTTCCTCAGTGAGGATCGTGCGCTTCAGGCGACGCGCTTCTCCGACGGCACGGAGGTGGTCACGAACCTCGGCCGGGAGCCGCGAGAGGTCGCGGGGTACGGTCTGCTTCCGGGGGCCAGCTGGCGCGCCCGTCGCACTTAGCGGCGCCGCGGTTTGGACTGTTCTGTCACTTGGCGGCCGAGGACGCCATGGTCGAGGATGAGAGGACGGGCGCAAGCCGAGGTTCCTGTCCCGGCGCCGGCGGCAGCCCGCGGGCCATCGCCATCGCCCTGGCGCTGATCGTCCTGCTCATCCTGGCGGGCTTCTATCTCGAGCTGGTCACCAACCTGGTGTACAACTACAACACCATCGTGCCGCCGGTGGCGCCCCTGGGCGCGCTGTTCGTGCTGGCTGCGCTGAACCCACTGCTGGCCAGACGGCGACGGAGTCTCAGCCGCCGGGAGCTGCTGACGACCTATGTCCTGACGACGGTGGGCGCGCCACTCATGGCGCACGGTACGGTGATGTGGTTCCTGTCTTCGCCCGGCATAGGATGGCGGTACTATGCCCGCGTTGCCCCCCACTGGGAGCCGGCCTTCTTCGACCTCGTCCCGACCTGGTTCTCCCCCACGGAGACGGTCGCCGTGGACGGCTTCTTCCTCGGGAACACGCCGGTGCCGTGGGCGGCCTGGGCGATGCCGCTCGCCGCCTGGACAGGCTTCTTCGCGGCGCTGTTCCTGGCCAATCTGTTCCTGATGCTGCTCCTGCAGCGGCGATGGATAACGGAGGAGCGCCTGACCTTCCCGATCGCGCAGATCCCGCTCGAGACGGTGGCGGGCGGGGAGGCGGCCGCGCGACTGCCGGCAGCGAGGATGTTCTGGATCGGGCTGGCGGCCGCAGCGCTGCTGTGCCTGCAGGATGACCTGCCCAGCATCTGGCCTGCACTGCCCCGCCTCCCTCTCTGGGGGCTGCGCGTGATGGAGTGGCGACAGGTCGGGCCGCTCGCCGGTCTGGGCGACATCTGGCTCACCATCATGCCCTGGACGATCGCCCTCGCCTATCTGGTGCCGAAGGACCTCTCGTTCTCAGGCTGGTTCTTCTATGTGGTGCGGGTCCTGCTGTGCACCATCGCCATCGCTGCCGGCGCCACGCCCCGCAGGCCCGAGGAATGGCGGGATACCAGCTTCCCCGCGCCGGAGTACCAGGGCGGCGGGGCGGTGATCGCGCTGGGCCTGCTCGCCCTGTGGGCCGGTCGCCACCACCTGTACTGCGCGGTGCGCAGCGCGCTGGCGCGGCGATCGGCAACCACGGAGGCGGAGCCTACTGCCAGCCCGTGGGTGGTACTCGGGCTGGCGCTTGCGGTGACGTACCTGGTGGTGTTCTGCGCCTGGGCCGGATCGCGGCTGGTGGTGGCGGCAGCGCTGATCGGGCTCATTCTTTTCTACCATATGGTCTGGGGGCGGCTGCGGGCGGAGAACGGGATGAGCTTCATTGCCTTTCCGCTCTCCGTCAACGACATGCTCACTCGCCCACTGGGGACGGCCGCCTTCCGGCCTGCGGAGATGATGATGATCACGGCGACCCGCTGGGCCTACTGGCCGGGCTGGGGGGAGACCTGCGAGGTGGTCACGGGGGCCTCGCTGGACGGCCTCAAGATCGCGGAGGCGGCGCGCATCGGCCAGCGGCGGCTGGCGGCACTGATGGTCGGGGCTTTCGTGTTCGCGCTGGCGGTGAGCATCGCAGTCGCCCTCTCCGGCAGTTACCATTACGGCTTCCAGAACCTGTACCAGAGAGGGGGGTGGTTGGAGTCCTCGGTGCAAGGCGGCGGGGCGCGCATCTACGATTCGCTCGCAAACCCCAGCGGACCCAGCGGGTCGGCCTTCGTCGCCCTGGGCTCTGGGGTGGGGCTCACCTTCGCGCTAAGCGCCATGCGCATGCGCTTCTGGTGGTGGCCCCTGCACCCCGTCGGATACCTGGTGGCGAACGTCTGGGGCTCCCAGTGGTGGTGGTGCCCGCTCTTCATTGGGTGGGCGTTGAAGACCCTGGTGGTTCGCTACGGCGGCCTTCGCCTGTACCAGAAGACGGTGCCGATGGCGATCGGAGCGATCGTGGGCAATCAGCTCTCCGACCTGATTTGGCCCCTTGTGCTGTGGCTCGCACGGAGGTGAAGGCAGGCAGCGCACCCGCGGTGGATCCGCAGGGCCAGTGCTGAGCGCGCATCGGCGGCGCGTGCCTACCGCATGGAGCGAGGCGACGCCGCCTGGGCCGGTCAGCGGCTGCGGGAGCGGGTCCAGGAAATGGCGCTGGCTCCGGAGCGCCTGGAGGTGGAGATCACCTACCGCATCCCGGAGCCAATTATGAATGGCGTGGTAGCGGGGGCGTGCTATGGAGCCATTCATAATGCGCTGGCGGCGTGGCTAGTCAGGCGGTGGGCGTTGCCGAGGCGAGGAAAGCGCTGCCGCTTGGGATGACGCGCACTTTGTCATCCCGGTCACGACGCGTGGCGGCCACGTGGGCGCCTGTCAGAAAAGGGCGGGCGCGAGCACCAGGCTGGAGGGCTGCTCGCCACCCGCCAGTCCCTGGAGGACTCGCTCATACGTCAAGGCAAGCTTATGGAAGATGAACGTGGGATCTTGAGGCACACGCTCAAGCCACCAGAAGGCCGAGGTTAGCACACTCTTATAGCCCCTTGCATTAGGAATGGACCAGCCCCTCGGCCCAGAACGCCCGGAATGCACCTGTGCGCCCCCACAGCGCAAGGCCTGTTCCTTTCCGTTCGCAAAGCTCAATAGCATAGGCCTCCACGCACGCCGCCAGAGGGGCGAGCATCTGGCGGTGAACCACTCGCCCTTCGTGGACGAGTTGATTACGCGTTCGCTTCACGGCATAGAGCTCCCGCTCAATCCTCGAGCGAATGCGCCGCAGTTCGGCCTGTGCCGTTTCGGGCTGGGCGTACATCTCCTGCGCTACCAGCAGCCTGACTCGGAGTTCCGTCGGAACGTCGCTACCGGCAAGCTTTCGCAGACGGTTGACAAGCGCGTGGTAGTCTACTCCCCTGTGCCTCCTATCCCAAACGTCGGTGAGTGTCTCCCCTGGGTCCTGGCCTTCGCGCGATGCCCACTGGACGAGGTCGCGAGATAAGTCGAGGAGAAAACGCCTGGTGGCGAAGTCGAAAGCGAGCGCGCGGCTCATGACGCCGACCATAGCGTCTTCTCCTTCCGCCATGCGTGGTGCGTGGCCGAGGAGTTGTTCGAGCCCGACCCAGTGCTCCAGAAGGCGATCCTCGTGGTACTCACTTTCCGCCGACCGCAGGTAGGCACGTAGCGCACGCTGAACCTTCGGCCATCCCTCCGCGTGCCGCGACACCAGCGTGACCCATTCGGTCATGGGCCGCGCCCCGGACGTGTCCAACAACAGCGGGGGGCCGAAGCAGAGCTCGTCCCACTCACGCGAGCGGTATACCCACCAGTCCTGGGCGGGAAAACGCTGGTAGATACCAACAAGGCACTCTGCTGTACCACATGAGCGAGAGGTCACGGATTGGCTTATCCCTCGGTAACGCAGCAAGGCGAGCGCGTCGAGCAGATCGGCTTCAGAAGCCATGACGGCGGCGCTCCAGTCAAGCGCGCTAACCTCCACCGTCGCAACCGGGCCGGACATCAGTGCTGCCACCGACTCCCTCTTGAATACCGGATCCGTATCGGTCGGGCCAGTTAGCCCCAGAGCCTCTCTTGCACGTGCCCCTGCCGGCCAGAAGACAACCCTGCCGACCTGCATCGGCCGGAGGTCCGCCTCGTTGGTGGCCCCTTCATCACCCTCGGGGCATGACACCGTGTTGCTCCCAAGCGCCCACACCACGACGTATCCTCGAAGTGAGGGATACGCCAGAGGGTTGAAGAAGTAATCGAGAGGATTACCGCCACGCGTCGGATCGAAATCACGCAGGCGTAGGGGCCGATCTGCCAAATAACCAATGCTGAAGCCGCCCCGTAGCGCGTCGCACGCGAGTGAACCCATGCACCAGTCAATCTCGCAGGCGGCAGTGGCTACCTGCTCCGACTCAGGTCGCTCTAACATCCCCAGACGTTGCCTGACAGCGGACGCAGCTGCCTGCACACGGAAGCTCGATGACAGGGTCGCTGAGAAGTTCACGGCAATGTCTCTCAGAGCAAGCAGATCGCGCGGAGGTGAGTCTGATACCTTCTCCCTGCGACCATGCTCCAGGGCCAAGTCAATCCGCTGGCGCAGCTCTTGTGCGGAAGCGCCAAGGGCCTCTCTCTGGAGTACCGGGTCCTCATTCAGAACCTCGAGGCAGTGCCGCAGGATGCTGGTAACGTGACTGGCTAGAGCGCGAACGTCTCGTCGTCTCTTCCCTCCAGCATCCCACGCCTCAACCTGGACGGCAAGGTCTGCCAGCAGAGAGCCCAGGCTACACGCCGAGTGGCGTAGCTCTTGCGGCGTGCGCGGGTCCATGAGTTCGGCCCACCGGGCAGGAACGTAAGGGTGCAGGCCGTGCGTGGGTTGTCCCCCAAGGCGCAGAGTGATCATCTCTCATACCTCCGAATGGCGATAGGTCGCAGGATACTTGGCAGACTTGCCCTCAGCGTCCCGCGGGCTGGTCCGCCAATGAGCCAGGCCGGCTGTTCAGGTAACTCTTCAGCAGTGCCTTGAACACCCGGCCGTGGTTGGGGACTTTCAGGTGGAGGAGTTCGTGGACGATAGCTTCCGCGCGGAAGGCGGCGGGCTGCTTGGGCAGGTCGGCGTCGAAGGTCAGGCGGCCGCGGCTGGAGCAACTTGCCCACTTGCGTTTCATGGGGCGCACGTGGAGTTCGCGGTGGGTCACGCCGAGCCGCCGCGCCCAGGCCGCT
>CAYLPT010000110.1:0-14259 GCA_964385645.1 uncultured bacterium | reverse complement strand
CTTCCCCATCGCCATCGCCTCCACCATCCAGTCCATGACCCTCGCCATCCTCGGCGCCTGGCTGTTCAAGGCCTTCCTGCTCCGCTACGGAGGCCTGCGCGCCCACCGCACCGCGCTCCCCTTCTTCCTGGGGCTGCTCGCCGGCGGGGGCTCCATCGCCCTCCTCCAGCGCATCCTCTTCGAGGCCCTCGGCATCAACCTGTAAGCGCGCGGCCAGCGCTCGCACTTCCCGCGCGCGTTTCCCTTCAGCTTCCCCCACCCACCATTCGGTCGCCCATCGGGCCCAGCGCCCGCGGGTCCGCCAGTCGGCGGACTGCCCCGGCCACGCGCTGGGCTTCTGCTACATCCGGCGTTCCCGAGCACACCTGCGCGCCCCGGCGCGAGAGGAGGTGAACCGAGCCGCTATGCCGGCAGGCGCGGACATCTGGCGTCGGGTCGTTGAGACCTCCCGAAGGAGACAGACAGGATCATGATGAGAAGGCGAACTGGGTTCACGCTGATTGAGCTGCTCGTGGTCATTGCGATCATCGGGATACTGGCAGCGATGGTGTTCCCGGTTTTCGCACGCGCGCGGGATTCCGCGCGCAGGGCGGTGTGCCTCTCCAACGTCAAGAACCTCGCCCTGGCCATCAACATGTACATCGCCGACTACGACGACACGTTTCCTCCGTCCGAGCACCGGTCAGGACGTGAGGGACTGGCTGATCGCCAACCCGGGCGGCGGCACCAAGACCTGCTGCTGCGCCGACCGGGTTACGTCGGCCAACCCCTACCTGAGGTGGCCAGTGGTCCTCGACCCCTATGTGCGCAACCGCGACGTGTGGCGGTGCCCGGCCAACAAGTACGTAAACACCTTCACCGTGTTCAGCAACCACTCGCCCCAGGCTGAGGGCGACTGGTTCAAGGCCATGGTGGCCGCCTGGGGCAACTGCCCGCATCCCCGCCCCTGCAACACGCCCTTCCCGCCCGGCTGGGGAGGCACCGTGACCGACACCATCGTCCAGGGATGGGACGGGTGCGCCGGCCCGGGCACAGGCTGGTTCGACCAGTCCATCGGCACCGCCCCGCGCTGGGCGCTCGACGCCAAGCTGGCCCACCTCGATGACGCCACGAAGTACCCGGTGGCATACGACTCCGGCCCGATGGTGTCGGGCGCCGACCGCACCTCCTGGCTCGCCTACCCCGACCACTGCCGGCTGGACGGCGTCGCCTGCACCAGTCAGGGCTGGCAGTGCGGGGCCGACTGGGAGGCCTGCCCGTGGTCGGTGGACTGCGGTGTGCCCAAGGGTGTCGTCCAGTACGCCCTGGACCCGCAGTACCGCAAGGACCACCTGGGCACCCGCCACCTCGGCGGCAGCAACATCGGCTTCGCTGACGGCCACGCCAAGTGGTTCAGCGCCGAGGCGCTTCTGTTCGGCGGTGAGAACTGGTCCGGCTGGGGCAGCGACACCGAGCTGATCCTGGGCTTCGGCGTCTGCATCTCCCCGACCACCGAGTGCTGCGGCGGCAAGCTCTAGCCGATGCGCACGGCCGGTCTCCCCGACCGGCCCTGAGAGTGCAGCAGTGATGGGCGGGGCGCCCCTCCTGAGGGGGCGCCTCGCCCGCTTCAGCGCGGCGCCGGCTCGCCCAAGCCCGCCGCCAGGTCGCGCCTGAGCGCCCGCCCCGGGCCGGCTGCCCGCCTGCACCACCACGGCCGTGGACGCCGTGCCCGACGACCCGGCGACGGGGCAGACCGCGGAGCGCCACACCTACTGGTACGGCAGCTCGCCCTCGACGCCGCTCGATCCGGCGGCGCACGCCGCGGACGGCCACGCGAGCAATGACCAGAACTACTTCATGCCCGACTGGTACGGCGTGGACAACCCCGAGGCCTACATCTGCAACAGCAAGAACAAGCGCTTCACTGTCACCTTCGGCAAGCAGCAGTCGGCCTCCGGCGTCTACACCGGCAACTACTTCGTCCACGGCGACATCTACGTGAAGCAGAACGCGAAGATCCGGGGGACCCTCATCGCCACCGGAGACGTGATCTTCTTCGGCGTGGCCAACGTCGAGATCACCCCGGAGGCCATCAACCCCGAGGCGCCCTGTGAGGAGCGGGTGTACTACCCCGCCATCATCGCCGGCGGCAACGTCCTCATCCGCGACCTGGGCGTGGACCCCGGCGATACCTCGCCCTCCCGCCTGCGCGTCTCGGGGGTGATCTGGGCCGGCGGCAGCTACCAAGGCGCCGCCTCGCAGGTCGAGGGATGTGTGGTGTCGCCCAGCGTCCGGCTCGACGGCTGTGGTGGAGGAGGGTAGTTGACGGTGTGGGCGCGGGGTTTGGAGCGCTATTTGGCAGGGGGACTGCGGTGGCGGGGACTGAAATAAGGTCTTTGGGGGGATATCTGTCAGCAGCGCTGCGGCCGCAGTGCGGCGGGCATTGACAGATGAGCTGTCAAAAACCCTCTCTCAACGCGCGCCAGGAAAAGCTTGCTTCGGCGTCGCCGGGCCGGCAGACGGCGCACTCCCATCGGCTGGCGAGAGGGTCGTGGTTGATGCTGCGATGGTGAGAAACCTGCCCCGGCGGTAGATGACGCGCTGGGTGTACAGAGGACAGACGAAGGCGTACTCGGTCGCGGCGCTGTCGTACGGCGTGGCGGTGATCTGGGCGGCGCAGTATGGACAGGGTCCCATGACCGTCGCCGCAGCAGCTCGGCGGGCCTGGCGAGCCCCATAGATCGGGCCGATGATCGGACAGAAGAGGATCATCGCCCCGCCGATCACCACGGCGGGGATGCCCAGGAGCGCTCCCACGCCGGTGAGGCAGAGCAGCCAGCCGACGCCGAAGCAGATCATACCCACCACGGCCATCACACCTATGCCGCCCATCGCTGCGCCCCCCACCCCGGCCCCCCAGGATGCGCCCACGCCTGAGGCCTCCGAGCCCCGCCCCGTCGGACCGCCCGAGGGCCTGCGCGTCACCGGCATCATCGTCGGCCAGCCTACGGTGGCCGTCCTGCGCGCCGGGCGGGATCACTACGTGGTGAACGAGGGCGACTGGCTCGACGGGCGTCTGCGCGTCCAGCGCATCACCGCGACCACGGTTACCCTCAACGACGGCGATCGCGCGTATCTGCTGCGCCTGGGCCGGGAGGGCTAGCTCGCCCTCCCGGCGGCGCACTCACAGCGCGCTCAGCCCCCAGAGGTGGTAGGCGACCACGCCCGCCATCAGCAGCGTTGACGACCAGGCGACCAGGTAGGCCCGGCCCCGCCGGTAGACCACCGCGATGAGGACGGCGGCGAGCGCGGTCAGCAGCGCCTTCACCGGGACGAACAGGCCTCGCGCCGCGCACCAGGCGAGCACCGGGTTCGCCTCCGCCACACCCAGCCCGAAGGCGGCCAGCGACAGCAGCATGTCCAGCAGGCTCAGCGCCAGGTAGACGACCGCGACGGAGACGCCGCTCGCGTTTCTGATCCAGCTCAGCACCACTGCCCCCCTTGCCCCGGCGCCAGGGCTGTCCGCGGGCTTCGGGCTTCCACGGCCTCCGGGCTCCCCCCTTCCGCCCTGGCCGGCCCGCCGCGCGGCAGGACTCCGGCCCGGGCGGCGGAAACCAGGAGGCAGCAGACGCGCCGGTTGGGGACGATGCTGAGAGCGCTCCGCAGCGCCGCCATCCTCGCAGTCGTGCCGCTCGTGTACCTGGGCTTCACGCGCGGGCAGTGGCGGCCCCCTGACGACGGCCGGGTGCACATCTCCTATTGGGAGAAGTGGACCGGCTTCGAGGGCGAGGCCATGCGGGCCGTGGTTGAGGAGTTCAACCGCAGCCAGGACCGCATCCACGTCGAGCTGCTCACCATCAGCCAGGTGGACCAGAAGCTCCTGCTCGCCACCGCCGGCGGCGTGCCCCCCGACGTGGTGGGGCTGTGGTCCAGCAACCTCGCCGCCTTCGCCGACCGCCAGGTGCTCCTCCCCCTGGATGATCGCCTCCGGGAGCACGGCATCACCCGCGACCACTATATCCCCGCCTACTGGGACCTGTGCGAGTACCAGGGCCGCATGTACGCGCTCCCGACCACGCCCGCCTCCCTCGCCCTGCACTGGAACCGGGCGCTCTTTCGCGAGGCCGGCCTCGACCCAGACCGCCCCCCGCGCACCATCGAGGAGCTGGACGAGTACTCCGCGCGCCTCACGAAGCGGGACGAGCGCGGCCGACTGCTCCAGATGGGCTTCATGCCCACCGAGCCTGGCTGGTGGAACTACGCCTGGGGATACTACTTTGGCGGCGCGCTCTGGAACGGCCGGGACCGCGTCACCGCGCACTCGCCCGAGAACATCCGCGCCTTCACCTGGGCGCGCTCCTACTCCGAGCAGTACGGCGTGGGCGCGCTGCAACTGTTCCAGAGCGGGTTCGGGAGCTTCTCCTCGCCGCAGAACGCCTTTCTGTCCGGCAAGGTGGCGATGGTGCTGCAGGGGGTGTGGATGGGCAACTTCATTGACCGCTACGCGCCCCACCTCGAGTGGTCGGCGGCGCCCTTCCCATACCCCGCCGGCGACCCCGAGCTCGCCGAGGTCGCCTTCGTGGAGGCCGACGTGATCGCCATCCCCGTGGGCGCGCGGCACCCCGACGAGGCCTTCGAGTTCATCCGCTTCGTCAACTCCCAGCGGGGCATGGAGCTCCTGTGCATGGGCCAGCGCAAGCACAGCCCGCTGGCGGAGGTGAGCCGGGAGTTCATCGAGACCCACCCCAACCCTTACATCGAGGTCTTCATCGAGGTCGCCAAGCGGGAACGCACCTTCAGCGCGCCGAAGACCCCCATCTGGTCCGAGTACGCCAGCGAGATGAACGCCGCCTTCGATGAGATATGGCTCGGCCAGCGCTCCGCCGATGAGGCCCTGCGCCGGGTCAACGAGCGCATGCAGCGGGCCCTGGACCGCTGGCTCGAGTCGGTCGCCCGGCGGCGGATGGAGCCCTGATGAGGGGCCGACGCGAGATGCGCGCCGGTCTGGCGTTCGTGTCCCCCTGGCTGGTGGGGATGGGGCTGTTCATGCTCTACCCCGTCGCCGCCTCGCTCTACTACAGCTTCTGCGAGTACTCGGTGCTCGATCGCGCCCGCCCCATCGGGCTCGCCAACTACGCCGACCTCGCCCGCGACGCGCTCTTCTGGCGGTCCCTGCTCAACACGCTCTACTACGCAGTCCTCGCCGTCCCCCTGGGGCTGGTGCTAGCCCTCTCCCTCGCCCTCCTGCTCAACAGCGGCGTGCGCGGACTCACCTTCTATCGGACCATCTTCTTCCTGCCCGCCCTCGTGCCCATGGTGGGGCTGGCGGTGCTCTGGTTGTGGATCTTCAACGGCGAGTACGGCGTCCTGAACGTCTTCCTCTCTCGCCTCGGCATCCCCGCCCCCGGGTGGCTCACCGACCCCGCCTGGAGCAAGCCCGCCCTCATCCTGCTCTCCCTCTGGGGCGTCGGCCACGCCATGGTCATCTTCCTCGCCGGGCTCCAGGACGTCCCCGTCCACCTCTACGAGGCCGCCGACCTCGACGGCGCCATGTGGTGGCACAAGATCCGCCACGTCACCCTCCCCATGGTCTCCCCGATCCTGCTCTTCAACGGCATTATGGGGATCATCGGCAGCCTCCAGTTCTTCGCCATCCCCTACATCATGACGCCCAACGGCCAGCCCGCCCGCTCGGCCTACTTCTACGCGATGTATCTCTACGACAATGCGTTCCTGTACCTGCGCATGGGCTACGCGAGCGCGATGGCCTGGATCCTCTTCATCATCATCCTCACTCTCACGCTGCTGTCGCTTCGGCTCGCCGCGCGCTACGTTCACTACGAGGCTGGATGATGCAGGCCAAGCGCCCCTTCGCCAGACTCATCATCCACCTGGTCCTGATCGGCGGGTCCTTCATCTTCCTCTTCCCCCTCTTCTGGATGATCTCGACCTCGCTCAAGCCCCTCGAGCAGACGATGGTCTCCCCGCCCCAGTGGATTCCCTCCGAGTGGCGCTTCGAGAACTACGTCAAGGCCGTCACCCACGGCAGCGAGACCCTCGGCTACATCCCGTTCCTCGAGTACGCGAAGAACACCGTCCTGCTCTGCTTGCTCGTGGTGACGGGCGCCGTTATCTCCAACGCCCTGATCGCTTACGGCTTCGCCCGTCTCCAGTGGCCCGGCCGCAACGCCCTCTTCGGCGTCACCCTCGCCACCATGATGATCCCCTTCCCCGTGCTCATGGTCCCCATGTTCGTCCTCTTCCGGCACCTCGGCTGGGTGGGCACCTTCCGGCCGCTGTGGGTGCCCGCGTGGTTCGGGTCGGCCTTCAACATCTTTCTGCTGCGGCAGTTCTTCCTCACCATCCCCCGGGAGCTCTCCGACGCCGCGGTGGTGGATGGCTGTTCCGAGCTTCAGGTGTTCCGGCACATCATCGTGCCGCTCTCGAGGCCGGCGCTCGCGGTCGTCGCCCTGTTCTCTTTCCTCTACACCTGGAACGATTTCCTCGGCCCCCTCATCTACCTGACCGACCAGCGCATGTTCACCCTCTCCCTGGGCCTTCAGTTCTACCAGAGTCAGCACGGCGGCACCGAGTGGCACCTGCTGATGGCCGCCGCCACCATCGTCGTCGCGCCCATCATCGTGCTGTTCTTCTTCGCCCAGCGCACCTTCATCCAGGGCATCGCCCTCACTGGCATGAAGGGGTGAGTCCGCCGATGCGCTCCCCCGATCCCGAGATCGTAGTCCGCCTCTCCGGCGCGCTCGCGGCGGCGGCCGGGGGGCAGCGTGCGGTCTCGCTCCGGGCGGCGACGGTGGGGCAGGCTCTCTCCGCGCTGGAGGACCGCTATCCGGCCTTGCGGCCGCGCCTGCGCGGCCCCGACGGCCGGCTCCGCCCGCACATCCTCCTCTTCCTGGACTCCGCGGAAATCCGGGCCCGCGGGGGCGAGGAAACCCCCGTCTCGCCCGGCGATGAGCTGCTCGTCCTCGCCGTCCTCGAGGGCGGCTGAGGCGCGCCTCAGCCCACCCGACCCCGCCGCACCGCGATCAGCTCCGCGACGATGCTCACGGCGATCTCCTCCACCGTCTCCGAGCCGATGTCCAGGCCGATGGGCGCGTGGAGCCGCGCCAGGTCCTCCTCGCTGAAGCCCCGCGCCCGCAGCCGATCCCTCACCACGCCCACCTTGCGCTTGCTCCCGATCATGCCGATGTAGCGCGCCGCCGTGCGCAGCGCGCGGGCCGCCACCTCCTCGTCGAGCGCGTGGCCCCGCGTCACCGACACGATGTAGGTCTGCTCGCCGATGGTCATGTGAGCGAATGCCCCCTCGACCTCTGACACGACGACCTGCTCGGCGGCCGGGAAGCGCGCCCGGCTGGCGAAGTCGGCCCGGTCGTCCACCACCGTCACCCGAAAGCCCACGAGCGCCGCCAGATGCACGAGCGGCACTGCGATGTGCCCGGCGCCAAAGACGATCAGCCGCGGCCGCGCCAGCACGGGGTCGAGCACGACCGGCGGCGGACCCGGCAGAAAGCGCGCCGCCCCCTCCTGGAGGCAGAGCCGGGCCGCCTCCTCGATCTGCTCCGCCTCCCCGGCCTCCGCGGGCCGGCCCGCCAGGCCGCGGTCGGGCAGGAAGGCCAGCAGCCGCGGCGCCTGCTCCGAGGCCACGCTGACCACCACGACCGTCAGGCCGCCGGCCTCCGCCTCCGCTACCGCAGCAAGGGCTTCCCGATCTTCTCTGGCGGCCAGCGGCTGCAGGAGCACCGCGCACCGCCCCCCGCAGATCATGCCCTCCTCGGCCGCTTGCTCCTGAGTCAAGTCGAACTCCAGCAGGCGCGGCCGGCCGGTCGCCAGCACCTCCCGCGCCGCGGCCAGCGCTTTCGCCTCCAGCCGGCCCCCGCCGATGGCGCCCCGCGCGCTCCCGTCCTCCCGCACCAGGAGCCGCGCCCCCGCCCCGAAGGGCACCGAGCCCCGCCACCAGGCCGGCGTCGCCAGGACGGCTCGGTCCAGGCGCGCCGCCTCCCCGAACAGGCCGGCGCTATCCGTCTCTGTCCGCCCGCCGCAGCTCATGCTCATAGTCGGTGCGCGTGTCTATGTCGCGAAGCACCACGTCCGAGGGGAAGGGGACCTCGACCACGTCTTCGCGGTGCGCGTGGATGAGGTCGCGCAGCGTCTCGTCATCCCCCAGGGCCAGCACCGCCTCCCGGTAGCGCCCGGCCAGCACCACGGGGTGGCCGCGCTTGCCCTCGTGCGCCGGCAGCGCGATCCCCTTGCCGGAGCGCGCCGCCGCGCGCACCAGCCTCGTCACATCGTCGGCGCCGACCTGGGGCTGGTCGCCCAGGGCCACCAAGAAGCGCGCCACATCCGCGGGCAACGCTGCCGCGCCCACGCGCAGCGAGGACACCATCCCCCGCTCCGGCGCGGGGTTCACCACCACCTTGGCTGGCAGCTCGGCTAGAGAGCGCTCGATCACACCTGGCTCCCGCCCCGCCACCACGATGATCGGCCGCAGGCCTGCGCCGGAGAGCGCGGAGACGACCGCGCCCAGCACGGTGGTCCCGCCATAGGGCATGAGCAGCTTGCCGCCTCCGAAGCGCCGACCCTCCCCGGCTGCCAGGACGACCGCCGCCGCCGGGCCGCCGCTTGCGCCCTCAGCCCCCACGCTCCAGCTCCGCGTGCAGCCGCTCCGGGGTGATGGGCAGGCGACGAACCCGCACCCCCACGGCATCGGCGACGGCGTTGGCGATGGCCGGCGCGGTGGGCACCAGGGGCGGCTCCCCAACCCCCTTGGCGCCGAAGGGGCCGGCATCGCGGCGCTCCTCGAGCAGCCTGATCGCCACCTCGGGATGGTCGGGCGCGATGGGCAGCCGGAAGTCCATGAGATCGGGATTGAGCAGCCGGCCCTCGCCATCGTAGATGTACTGCTCGCTCAGCGCGTAGCCCATCCCCTGTGACATCGCGCCCTCGATCTGCCCCTCGACGCTCATGGGGTTGATGGCGAAGCCGACATCCTGGGCACACACCAGCCGCCTCACCCTCACTCGCCCTGTCTCCCGGTCCACCTCCACCTCCGCCACCTGGGCCGCCACCGCCAGCCCGAAGGGCAGGTCGTCCAGCGCCGCCCGGCCCGCCACCGGTCCCGCCCGTTGCGCCGCCTCCGCCAGCGAGAGCGACCGGCGCCGCCCCTTGATGCTGACGCGACCCGCGGCCACCTCGATGCGGTCCGGTGGCGCATGTAGCTCAGCGCTCAGCGCCTGCACTAACTGGCGCTTGGCATCCTCGGCCGCGCGGCGCACCGCCTCGCCCACCCCGAAGAGCACCCGGCTCCCCCAGGTGCCGTCGTTGCGCGGGCTGGAGTCGGTATCGCCCTGGTGCACCGTCACCCGCTCCACCGGCACCCCGAAGCACTCGGCCGCGATCTGCGCGAACGAGGTGTCTGTCCCCGTGAGGTTGATCGCCCCGGTCAGGACCGAGATCGTCCCATCCTCGTTGAGCTGCACCCACGCGCTCGACATCCCGGCCCAGATGGACCAGTGCCCGGCCGCCAGGCCCCAGCCCCGCACCCTGGGGCCGCGCCCGCGTCGGCCCTCCCCCCGCCGGCCGGCCCAGCCGGCGGCCTGGGCCGCTGCGCGCAGGACCTTCTCGACACTGCTGTAAGGGGCCTCCAGCCCGCCCATGACCGGGTCGCCCTTTCGCAGCGCGTTGCGCAGCCGGATGTCCAGGGGGTCCAGCCCCAGGTCCCGCGCCATGATGTCCATCAGGCTCTCAATCGCGAAGTGCACGTGGGGCGAGGTCAGCGCCCGCCGCGCGCCGGCCGGCGGCCGGTTCGTGTAGATCGCGTACGACTTCACCGCCAGATTCGGGACGCGATAGGGCCCCTGCAAGAGCACCGCACCGGTGCTGTGCTGCGCGCCCTCGTAGGCGCCAGTGTCGAAGAGCAGCCGCGCCTCCAGGGCCACCAGCGTCCCGTCCGCCTTGACGCCCGCCTTCAGCTCCAGCACCGAGCCCCCGCAAGGCCGCGTGGCCCAGAAGTCGTCCCGCCGGCTCACCACCACCTTCACCGGCCGGCCCGCGCGCCGCGACAGCTCAGCGGCGATCGCCTCCACGCACAGCGCGATCTTCCCGCCGAAGGCCCCGCCCACCGGCATCCCCACCACCCGCAGCCGGCTCATCGGCACCCCGAGCACGTGGGCCAGCTCCGCCCGCTGGTTGAACTGCGCCTGCGTCGCCGTCCAGAGGGTGATCCGCCCCGTGCCCGGCTCCGCGCTGGCGACGCTGGCGTGCGGCTCGATGAACCCCTGGTGAGTCCAGGGCGTCTCGAAGGTCTCCTCGAAGATGCGGTCCGCGGCCGCGAAGCCGGCCTTCACGTCGCCCCGTTTCACCTCCACCACCCCGCACACGTTCGGCAGCTGCGGGTCCTCGCTCGCCTCGTGGATGCGCACCGCGCCCGGCCGCATCGCCTCCCGCACCTCCATCACCGCCGGCAGCGCCGCGTACTCCACCTCCACCACCCTCAGCGCCGCCTCCGCCTGTTCCCGCGTGTGGGCCGCCACCGCGGCCACCGCCTCCCCCTGGTAGCGGACGCGCTCCCGGGCCAGCACTCCCTCGCGGACGTCGCGCCCGGTGATCACCGCCAACACCCCGGGCATCCGCGCCGCCCTATCGGTGTTCACCCGCCGGATACGCGCGTGGGCGTGGGGCGAGCGCAGCACCGCGCCCCACACCATCCCCGGCAGCGTCAGGTCGGCGACATACTGGGTTCGCCCAGTCACCTTCTCGACGCCGTCGAGCCTCGGGATGCGCTTGCCGACCGCGATGTGCGTCATCGCCGGCCCCCCCGCTGCCCTTGGCTGCCGCCGGCCGCCGCGGCCTGGATCGCCTCCACGATCTTGCGGTAGCCCGTGCATCGGCACAGGTTCCCGGCGAGCGCCCGCGCGATCTCCTCGGGGCGCGGGCGCGGGTTCTCATCCAGGAGCGCCTTCGCGGTCAGCACCATCGCCGGGGTGCAGAAGCCGCACTGCACCGCGCCGTGATCGAGGAACGCTTGCTGCAGTGGGTGCAGCTCGCCGGGCGGGGCAAGCCCCTCGATCGTGGTGATCTCTCGCCCCACCGCATCCCCGGCCAACACCAGGCACGAGGTGACCGGCCGGCCGTCGAGCAGCACTGTGCAGGCGCCGCACTGGCCTGTCCCACAGCCCTCCTTCGCGCCCGTGAGCCCGAGGCGCTCCCGCAGCACGTCGAGAAGCCGCTCCGAGGGGTGGGCCGCGGTCTCGTACACCCGCCCGTTCACCTGCAGCTCCAGCGTCGGCCTCCCGCTCATCCCCTTCGCTCCTTCCCGGCGCGGACAAGGGCCGCCGCCAGTGTGCGCCGGGCCAGCACGCGCACCATCGCGCGGCGGTACTCCGCCGAGGCGCGCAGATCGGAGATGGGCTGGCACTCGCCGGCCGCCGCCCGGGCGGCCTCCTCGAGGGCGGCCTTGGTGATGGGCCGGCCCTCCAGCACCGCCTCCGCCTGCCGCGCCCTCATGGGGGTCGGCGCCACCGCGCCCAGCGCCAGCCGCGCCCGCCGGCAGCGGCGCCCCTCGGGCGTCAACTCGATCAGCGCCGCCGCGCCAACCATCGCCAGGTCCATCGCCCCGCGGCTCATCAGCTTCGCATAGGAGCCGCCCGCGCGGCCGCGCGGCCGCGGCAGATGCACCGCCGCGAGCACCTCCCCCCGCGCCAGGGCCGTCCGGTTCACCCCTCGGAAGAAGTCGGCCAGCGGGACCTCGCGGGCGCCGCGGGGTCCGTGGACCTCGGCCCACGCCTCCAGCGCCAGCAGCGGAAGCGCCAGGTCGGCGGAGGGGGCGGCATTGCACAGGTTGCCGCCGATGGTCGCCAGATTGCGGATCTGCACGGAGGCGAAAGCGCTCGCCGTATCGACAAGTAAGGGATAGCTTTGCGCCACGGCCGGGTCCGCGAGCAGCTCCCATAGCCGCGTGGTCGCCCCGATCCGCAGGCCCCGCCGGGTGCGCCGCACCCCGCGCAGCTCCGGGATCCGCTTCAGGTTCACCAGCACCCGCGGGCTGATCTCGCCCCGCTGCATCGCCGGGATCACGTCCGTCCCCCCGGCCAGCGCCCGCGCCCCGCGCGCCCTGAGCGCGGCGAGGGCGGCCTCGATCGTCTCCGGGAACACCATCTCCGGCCGGTCCATGACCCATGCTCCCAGGAAGTGCCTCCGTTGCTTCTCGCGCCCTGCCCCCCTATCCTGCCGCCCTTCCTGTCCCCGCCCTACCGGGCGGGAACACGCGGGCCGGCGTAGAAGGCTCCCGGGAGATGAGCAAGCACCGGCGGAGACAGCGGCCGCAGCGCATCCTCGGGGGCATGCTCCTGGCGGCCCTGGCCGCGCTGGTCGCGGTCGGCCTCTGGCGGACCGGCGGGCAGCCCGCGCGCCCCGGGGTCGTCTCGCGGCGCCCGGTCGGCATCATGGGTACCACCGCTCGGCTGATCGCCGTCGGCCCGCCCAGGGAGGCGGAGGCGGCGCTCCGGGAGGCGGAGGCCGTCCTGCGCGCCACCGAAGCGCGCATGAGCGCGTGGCTGGAGGACTCCGAGGTCGCGCGCCTCAACGCCGCTCCCGCGGCCCAGGAGGTCCCCCTCAGCGCCGAGGTCCGCCGCGTCCTCGAGCTCGCCCAGCGGGCCGCCGAGGACACCGGCGGCGCCTTCGACATCACCTGCCGGCCGCTCCTGGAGCTGTGGCGGGAGGCGGGCGCGCGGGGGCGACTCCCAGCCCAGGAGGAGATCGCCGCCGCGCGGACCGCCTCAAGTTGGGGCCTGCTGGCGCTGACCGAAGCGGGCGCGGTCAAGCACGCCCCCGGGGTGCGCATTGACCTGGGGGGGATCGCGAAGGGCTATGGCATAGACCGCGCGCTGGAGGCGCTGCAGGCCGCGGGCGTGAGGGGGGGGCTGGTCGAGGTGGGCGGCGACCTGCGCTGCTTCGGCGAGCCCCCCGACGGCGAGGCGTGGCGGGTGGAGCTGCGCGACCCCTTCGGCGGCAAGGCCCCGGGGCGGTTGGCGCTGAGGGAGGGCGCGGTCTGCACGAGCGGCAACTACGCGCGCTTCGTCGAGATCGAGGGCCGCCGCTACAGCCACATCGTGGACCCGCGTACCGGCCGGCCCGCCGACGCCGTCCCCTCCGCCACCGTCGTCGCGCCAAGCGCGGTGAGCGCCGATGTGTGGGCCACCGCGCTCAGCGTCCTCGGTGACCAGGGCTTGCGGATGCGGCCCGAGGGCGTCGAGGCCCTGCTCGTCGTGGGCGAGGCCCCAGGGAAGCTGGTCTGCACATCGGGCTTCGCGAGCCTACTCGAGGAGGCGCCCGCCGGCCTTCAGGTGGTCCGGTAGGACGGCGGCCCCGCCCCCGCCGGCTCAGCCCCGCCACTCCGTATCGTCAACGGTGGTCTTGAAGTCCGCCTGCACAGGTTCGGGCATCTCCTCGGCGGCGACCGCGGCAAGCTCTTCCTCGGTGGGCTTGCCGACGTAGAGGAGGCGCTTGCGGGGGCATCTCTCGATCACCTTCTCGAGAAGGTCGTCGGTGGGATCGTAGTTATCGTAGTTGATGCTGGGCAGCGCGCCGTCCATGGTGATGAGGTCGGGGGCCACTCGCGTGCAGGCCTTGCACCCCACGCACCCGACCAGGCACACCGCGCGCACGTCGGCCGCCGAGTCCTGGTTGGAGCAGGCCACCACGAGCATACGCTCGCTCTTGAAGGGCACGATGGTGATGATGTTCCGGGGGCAGGCCCGCGCGCAGGCCCCGCAGCCCACGCACTTGTCGTAGTCAATCGTCGAGAGGCCGTCCACGAGCTCGATGGCGTCGTACTGGCAGGCGCGCTGGCAGTCGCCCAGCCCCAGGCAGCCGTAGACACAGCCCTGCACTCCAGCCACCAGGTTGGCTGCCGCGCAGGTCTGCTCGCCCCGATACTGGCGCCGCTGGAGGCGCTGGCGCCAATGCGCCGAGCAGTGCACCACCGCGCGGTACGGGAACGACTCCTTGACCTCGGCCCCGAGAATGTCGGCGATCTCCCGCACGACCGCCTCCCCGCCGGGCGCGCACAGGCTCAGGTCGGCCTCCCCCCGCACCACCGCCTGCGCGTACTCCGCGCACCCCACGTACCCGCAGCCGCCGCAGTTCGCGCCCAAAAGTGCGCTTTCCACATCGGCGATGCGCGGGTCCTCGTAAATGTAAAATACTTTCGAAGCCGCGCCCAGCATTATCGAGCAGGCCAGCCCGAGCAAAAACATTATTACCAGC
>CAYLPT010000109.1:0-7467 GCA_964385645.1 uncultured bacterium | reverse complement strand
TCGGCTTCCCGGTGGTGATGAAGATCGTCTCCCCGGACATCGTGCACAAGTCGGACATCGGGGGCGTGCGGGTCGGGATCTGGAGCGAGCAGGAGGCGACCGACGCCTACGAGCTGATGATGCTGAGGGCGCAGCGGTTCGCGCCCAACGCGGTGCTGCGGGGGGTGGCGGTGCAGGAGATGGTGCGGGGCGGGGCGGAGGTCATCATCGGCAGCACCCGCGACCCCCAGTTTGGGCCCCTGGTGATGTTCGGCCTGGGGGGCATCTACGTGGAGGTGCTCCGGGACGTGAGCTTCCGCATCGCGCCCTTCGGCCGGGGGCACGCACGGGAGATGGTAGACGAGATCCGCTCGGCGCCGCTCCTGCGAGGGGCGCGCGGGCAGCGCCCCGCCGACCTGGAGGCGATCGTCGAGACGCTGCTGGTGGTCTCACAGCTCGTCACCGACTTCCCGGAGATCCTGGAGATGGACATCAACCCGCTCAAGGTCGGCGCGCCGGGCGAGGGCGCGGTGGCCGTGGACGCCCGTATCACCATTGCGGAAGGCGACTAGCCGGGGAGGCTTATGGCATGACTTCGCTCCTGGTCACCTCGAACGAGCCCTACGCGGGCAAGACGCTCACCTGCATCGTGCTGGGCCTGCGGTGGCAGCGCCAGGGCCGCCGGGTCGGGTACTTCAAGCCTTTGGGGCTGCTGCCGGTGACCGTCGGCGAACAGGTCACCGACGAGGACGCGCACTTCGTCGCGCAGCAGTTGGGGTTGAGCGACGCGCCCTCCGACCTCTGCCCCCTCCTGATCACGCGCGAGCTGTGCCAGGCCGACCGGGCCGAGCTGCGCGCCCGGGTCGAGAAGGCCTTCGCGGCGGTCGCGGCCGACAAGGACGTGCTGCTCATCGGGGCCTCGGGCGCGGTGCTCAGCCGCGGCGCCGTGCTCGGGCTCGAGCAGCCCACCCTGGCCGAGATGTTCGACGCCAAGGTGCTGCTGCTGGGCCGCTGCGAGTCGTTCCTCGACGCCGACTCCATCATCGCCGCGCACCGCCCGCTGGCCGATCGGGTGGTGGGCGTCATCCTCAACCTCGTCCCGCCCCAGCGGGAGGGGGAGATCTGGGACACGGTGGTCCCCTGCCTGGAGGCGCGGGGCATGCCCGTGCTGGGCGTGCTGCCCAACGACCCGGTGCTGCACTCGGTGAGCGTGCGGGAGCTCGTCGAGGCCACCGGCGGGGAGCTGCTGTGTGGGGAGGGGGCTCTCGATGAGCTGGTGGAGAACTTCGTCGTCGGCGCCATGAGCGTCGAGAAGGCGCTGCGCTACTTCCGCCGCACCCCGCGCAAGTGCGTCATCACCGGCGGCGACCGCAGCGACGTCCAGCTCGCCGCCCTCGAGACGCCCACCCGCTGCCTGATCCTCACCGGCGACCTGCGGCCCAGCCACACCGTGCTCGCCCGCGCCCAGGAGCTGCGCGTCCCGGTGCTGCTGGTGCGCACCGACACCCTCACCACCATTAGCACCATTGACGAGCTGCTGGGCAAGCTCCGGGTGCGGGAGCCCAAGAAGATCCAGCACGCCACAGAGCAGTTCGAGTCCCGCCTCAAGCTCGACCGACTCGAGGCCGCGCTCGGGCTCGCATGACACGCCCGCGCCCAGCGGTCGGCGTCATCTCCCTCGGGTGCCCGAAGAACCTGGTGGACACCGAGGTGATGCTGGGGCTGCTCTCGCGGGCCGGCTTCGCCATCGTCGGGGACGCCGCGCGGGCTGACGTGTTGCTGGTCAACACCTGCTGTTTCATCGAGGCGGCGCGGGAGGAGGCCGCCGAGGCGCTCACGGAGGCGGCGGCGCTCCGGCGGGCCGGCCGCGCCCGGGCGCTGGTGTGCGCGGGCTGCTGGCCGCAGGCGGAGGCGGAGCGGCTCCGGGCGCGCTTCCCCGAGGTGGACGCCTTCATGGGGCCGGGCGAGGTCGCCGATGTGGTGGAGGTGGTCGAGGGCGCGCTCGCGGGGGTCCGCCGCCCGGCGCCGACGGCGGCCCCGGACGCCTATCTGCACGCCGAGGGGCTCCCGCGGCTGCGCACCACCCCGCCCTGGAGCGCCTATGTGAAGATCGCAGACGGCTGCAGCCATGGCTGCCGGTTCTGCGTCATCCCCCGCCTGCGCGGTCGCTATCGCAGCCGCCCTCTGGAGGCGGTCGTCGCCGAGGTGCGCGCCTTGGCCGCGGAGGGCGTCCGGGAGGTGAACCTGGTTTCCCAGGACACCACCGCCTATGGGCAGGACCGCGGCGGGCCGGACCTGGCCGAGCTGCTGTGCGCGCTGGACGCGGTGGAGGGGATACGCTGGATCCGGCTGCTGTATGGGTTCCCGGCGCGTGTGAGCGAGCGCCTGATCGAGGTGATAGGAGGCGGCAGCCGTGTCTGCCACTACCTCGATGTCCCCTTCCAGCACGCCGATCCCGGGGTGCTGCGGCGCATGGGCCGGCCGGGGGACGGGGAGGTCTACCTTCGGCTGATCGCGCGGCTGCGGGAGGCGATGCCGGACATCGCGCTGCGGAGCACGTTCCTGGTGGGCTTTCCGGGGGAGGGGGAGGCGGAGTTCGCGCGCCTGCTGGCGTTCGTCGAGGCGGCGCAGCTCGACCGCGCGGGCGCCTTCTCCTTCTCGCCGGAGCAGGGCACGCCAGCGGCGGAGATGCCGGACCAGGTCCCCGCGGAGCTGGCGCAGGAGCGCCAGGAGGCGCTCATGGCCGCCCAGCAGCGCATCTCCCTGGAGCGCAACCGGCGCTGGCTTGGCCGAGAGATCGAGGTGCTAATCGAGGGTCAGGACCAGCGGGGACGGTGGGTTGGGCGGAGCTTCCGGGACGCGCCAGAGGTGGACGGCACAGTGGTGCTGGAGCCGCCCGGGGCGCGCCTGCGGCCGGGGGAGTTCGCCCGCGCGCGGGTGACCGCCGCAAAGCCTTACGATCTGGTGGGCACGCTCATCTGCCGATAGGCGGCGCGCCGACGCAGGAGGAGGGCTGCGGCGCAGCGTCGTCGTAGTACTCAGGTTCCAGTGCCCCTCAGCATCAGGCAGGGAGATGCCGTCACATGAGCACGACCGACGAGAGCCGGGTCCCTCATCATGGACTGGAGCACCACGGGTTCCGCAACGTCGCCCGCGTCTACTGGACGGACGCCACGCCCGCGCTCTATGAGCGGGTGGTGCGCCGCCGAGAGGGCCTGATCGCCCACCTGGGCCCCATCGTCGTGCGCACCGGCGACCACACCGGCCGCTCCCCGAACGACAAGTTCATCGTCCACGAGCCCTCCTCGTCGGACCACATCTGGTGGGGGGAGGTGAACCGGCCCATCCCCGAGGAGAACTTCGACCGACTCTACCGGCGCCTGCTCGCCTACGTCGAGGGCAAGGAGGTTTTCGTGCAGGACTGCCATGTGGGCGCCCACCCCGATTATCGGATCCCCATCCGCGTGGTCACCGAGGACGCGTGGCAGAGCCTGTTCGCGCGAAACATGTTCATCCAGATCAGGGACCCCGAGCAGCTTCGGTCTCATGTGCCCGAGTTCCGGATACTCTGCTTCCCCCAGTTCCACGCCATCCCGGAGGTGGACGGCACCCGGAGCGAGACCTTCATCCTCGTCAACTTCGGCCAGAAGACCATCCTCATCGGCGGCACGAGCTACGGCGGGGAGATCAAGAAGTCGGTCTTCACCATCCTCAACTACCTGCTCCCCCAGACCGCGGTGCTGAGCATGCACTGCTCGGCCAACGTGGGCCCGGGGGGAGACGTCGCCCTCTTCTTCGGGCTCTCGGGCACCGGCAAGACCAGCCTCTCGGCCGACCCCGAGAGGGCGCTGATCGGCGACGACGAGCACGGCTGGAGCGACGACGGGATCTTCAACTTCGAGGGCGGATGCTACGCCAAGGTCATCCGGCTCTCCCGGGAGTCGGAGCCCGAGATCTACGAGTGCACCCGGCGCTTCGGCACCATCCTCGAGAACGTCGCCGTGGACTTCCAGACCCGACGCCTTGACCTGGACGACGACTCCCTCACCGAGAACACCCGCGCCTGTTACCCGATCAGCCACATCCCCAGCGCGGTCCGGGGCGGCCGCGGCGGGCACCCGAGCAACGTCGTGCTGCTGACGTGCGACTCCTTCGGCGTGATGCCTCCGGTCGCCCGCCTGACGGCAGAGCAGGCGATGTATCACTTCCTGTCGGGCTACACCGCCCGCGTCGCCGGCACCGAGCGGGGTGTGGACGAACCCAAGACCGTCTTCAGCCCCTGCTTCGGCGCGCCCTTCATGGCCCTGAACCCGACGGTGTACGCCGGCATGTTCGGCGAACGCATCCGCAAGCACAAGGCGAAATGCTGGCTCATCAACACCGGCTGGACCGGCGGGCCCTACGGGGTGGGCCACCGCATTGACATCGCCTCCACGCGCGCGATCGTGCGGGCGGCGCTGTCCGGCGCCCTCGATGGCGTCGCCTGCCGACGGGACAAGCACTTCGGCTTCGCGGTCCCCACCGCGTGCCCGGGCGTTGACCCAGCCCTGTTGCAGCCGCGCGACCACTGGCCCGACCCTGCTCAGTACGACGCCGCCGCGGCGCGGCTGGCAACCGCCTTCCGGGAGAACCTCAAGCAGTTCGAGGGAGAGCTGCCCGAGGGGCTGCGCGAGGGAGGCCCCACCGCGGGGGCCTCCTAGGCGGCAGGCGAACGCGTCACGCAATCTCCCTGCGGGATTCACCGTTTCGTCACCCTGGGGATGTAGTATGCCAGGCAGAGGCTGCTGAGTCCCACACATGGAGGACGCGGCTGTGGCAGATGCACGTCTTTCTAGCCTATCCCTGTCAGGCGCCGTGCTGCTCGGCGCCACTGGGCTGCTTGTGCTCGCTGGCTGTGGCGCGGGCAGGACCGCCGCTCAGCCAGAGGCAGGCCGCAGGACCCGCGTGATCGCCTTCGTCGGCGCCGCCAGCGTGCCGCCCTCCCGGGAGGCCAAGGCCGCCTTCGAGGCCGCCAACCCCGACATCGTCATTGACATGACCTTCGGCGGCTCGGGCACACTCCTCAGCCAGATGGAGCTGGAGCGGATCGGCGATCTCTACATGCCCGGCTCCGATGACTTCATGGACAAGGCGGAGGCGCGGGGGGTGGTCCGGCCCGAGACGCGCCGGGACGTCGTGTTCCTGATCCCTGTGATCTGCGTCCGCAGCGGCAACCCGAAGAACATCCACTCGCTCGCCGACCTGGCGCGGCCCGGGATCACTGTCGGCCTTGCCCAGGCAGGGGCCGTGTGCCTCGGGGACTGGAGCGAGCGGATCCTCAAGGCCGCCGGGCTCGAGGAGGCGGTGAAGCGAAACGTGATCACCTATGCTGCCAGTTGCGAGCACACCCAGCAGCTCATCGAGATGGGCGAGGTGGACGCGGTCATCGGCTGGGACGCCTTCGAGCACTGGGCGCCAGGGAAGGTGGATATCGTTCCGATCCCTATCGAGTACTGGCAGCGCCCTCCGAGCATCCCGGTGGCTATCTCCACCTTCTCCCAGCACCCGCAGGCCGCCCAGCGCTACATTGACTTCCTCCTCTCCGAGGAGGGGAAGGCCATCTTCGCCAGACATGGCTACAGCGTCACGAAGCCCGAGCTCTGATGCCGCCGGGCGCGTCGCGGCGCGGGCTGGGGGCAGGCCGGCCCCGCGGCGTCGGCGCGCGGGCGCGCCGCTGCTGGTGGGCCTCGCCGCCGCGCCGCTGCTGCTCTACCTGTTCGCGCCCATCGCCGGGCTGATTCTGCGGACCACGTCCACGGTGTGGGCCGCCTACGCGTGCTGCCCGCAGGCCATCCTCGCCCTACGGCTGAGCCTGGTCACGGCCACCATCTCGCTGGTCATCTCGGTGCTGCTGGGGACCCCGGCCGCCTACTGGCTCGCTCACCACCGCTTCCGCGGCCAGCAGGCCGTGGAGACGCTCATAGACCTGCCGCTGGTGCTGCCCCCGGCGGCGGCGGGGCTTGCGCTGCTGCTGTTGTTCGGCCAGCAGGGGATGGGGGCCTGGCTCACCCAGCATGGGCTCCGGATCTCCCTTACCCCGGCCGCGGTGGTGATGGCCCAGGTCTTCGTCGCCTCGCCCTTCTACGTACGCCAGGCCCGCTCTGGCTTCGAGGCCGTGCCGCGGGAGCTGCGGCTCGCCTCCGCCACCCTCGGCGCCGGGACCCTGCGCACCTTCTTCGCCGTCACCGTCCCCCTCGCCCGGCATGCCCTGTTCGCGGGCGCGGTGATGACCTGGGCGAGGGCCCTGGGTGAGTTCGGAGCCACCCTCGTCTTCGCCGGCGCCTTCCCCGGGCGCACCGAGACGATGCCGATCGCCATCTACACCGCCGGCACGACCAACCTCCCTGCCGCCATCGCCCTCGCGGCCACTCTGGTGGTCGTCTCCTTCGGCGTCATCGTGCTCGTGCGCCACCTCGCCGGCCGCGCGGTCGAGCTGGCCCCCATGCCCTAGTCCGGCCGGGGCTCGATGTTGGCCCCGCGGACCCCTACGGGCAGGCGGTGGATGCTGCGCTGCCCGGCCACGGTGACGTACAGGTCGGTGCCCCGCCAGCACAGGTTCGTCACCTGATCCCCGCCCGCGGGATAGCTCCTGAGCAGCTCGCCCCGCTCGACGTCCACCACATCCACCGTGCCGTTGGTCCAGCGCGCGATCCACAGCCGGCCGGCCTCGTCGAACATCAGCCCGTCGAGGGTGGGGTTGGAGAACTCGATGATGGCGCGTCGGTTGGTGAGGGAGCCGTCGGGCGCGATATCCCAGCAGAGGAGCCGGTTGGTCGCCGACTCGGCCACGTACAGGCGGCCCTGGTCGGGCGAGACGGCGAGCCCGTTGGGGAAGGCGAGGCCTTCGGCGACCCTGACGACGCGCGCCACCGAGCCGTCGGCGGCGAGCTCGATCCGGTAGACGGCGCCGATGGGGTTGCGGTCGCTGGAGCCGAAGGGGTCGCTGAAGTAGATGTTGCCCTGGCGGTCGTGGCAGACGTCGTTGGGCCCCAGGTAGGGCTCGCCCTGGTAGCTGTCGGTCAGGACCTCGATGGCGCGGGTGAGCGGGTGGATGCGCAGGATGCGCTTGCCCCCGTAGTCGGCCGCGATGAGGTTGCCCTGGGCGTCCACCTTGAGGCCGTTGGCCTGCCCGCCGGTATGCACCCAGACGGAGACGGTGCCGTCGGGCGTGCGGCGGCCGATGGTGCCCAGGGCGAGGTAGTTGACGAAGTAGAGGTTGCCCGCCTGGTCGAAGATGGGCCCCTCGGCGAAGGCGATGTCGGCCACGACGGGCTGGGGGGAGACCTCCCCGGGCTGGGGAAGGTCGCTGGCGGCCTCGGCCTGGGCGAGGGCGCAGCCGGCGGCGAGCAGGGCAGCGGCTGCGAGCAGGGAGCAGGTCATCTGACGCCTCCTGAGGTAGAGTGTCGGCGGGCGCGGGTTAGGCGCGGGGCGGGCGGGTTCCTGTGGGAG
>CAYLPT010000108.1:0-9497 GCA_964385645.1 uncultured bacterium | reverse complement strand
GTGGGCGGGCTGCACATGGTCAGGCGTGGAGGCGTGGAGCCGGATGGCGGGCTCGCCGCGGCGGTGGTCATGCGGTGTGTCGAGAAGGGGCTGCTGATGTTCGCGCCCGTGGGGCTGGGCGGGGCGACGGTGAAGGTCGCGCCCCCGCTGGTGACGCCGGAGGAGGCGGTGAGGGAGGGGCTAGCGGTGCTCGAAGAGGCGGTCGAGGAGGTGCGGGATGAGCTGGGATAGGCGACTGGAGGTGCTCCTGATCGGGGGCGGGATGATCAGCCAGGAGGTGGTGCTGCCCACGCTCTTCCAGGAGCGCCGGCGCGGCAGGGTTGGCCGCATCACGGTGGCGGCGCGCCGGCCGTCCACCATCGGCCGATGCCGGGAGCTGTTCCCGGGGGAGGAGTTCGAGGGCCAGCCCGACCCGGCGCGCCATGGGGCTGAGGAGGCCCAGCCCGAGGTGTGGCGTGAGGCGCTGGGCACGCTCGGCGAGCACGGGGTGGTGATCGTCGCCACGCCGGATCACCTCCATACGGAGATGACGCTGGCCGCGGTGGAGGCCGGCTGCGACGTGATCGTGATGAAGCCGCTGTGCCTGAAGGTCGGCGAGGCGCACGAGATCATGGCCTGCGCCGCGCGGCGCGGGCGCTATGTGGCGACCGACTATCATAAGCGCCTGGACAGAGCCATCCGCCTCCTGCGGCGCCGGGTGCGCCGCGGGGAGCTGGGCGAGATGCTTCACGGGCACGCGTGGATCGAGGAGCCCAAGTACATGCCGCTGGAGCGCTTTCGTGCGTGGGCGCACGAGTCGAGCCCGTTCGAGTACATCGGGGTGCACTACGTCGACGCGTACTACTTCGTGACCGGGCTCATACCCCGTCGCGTGGCGGCCTTCGGGCAGAAGAAGTTCCTGCCCACCGCGGGCAGCGAGGCCTACGACGCAGTGCAGGCCGTGATCGAGTGGGAGGACGGCTCGGTGCTGTGGGTCCAGACCTCGTGGGTGTGCTCCGAGCGCAACTCGGCGATGACCAACCAGGGCCTGCAGGTTAGCGGAACGAAGGGCGAGTACTGGGCCGACCACAAGTTCCGGAACCTTCACTTGCTAAGCGACGAGGGAGGGTTCCAGCAGATCAACCCCAACTTCTTTCAGGCCTACGACGGCTGGGGGGAGGATGACGTCGAGTACGTTGGGTATGGGTATGAGAGCATCGCGCGCTGGCTGGGCGACATTCTGGAGCTGCACCTGGCGACCGCGGGCCTAAGTGAGGAGGAGGCGCTGACCTATCGCGCGCGGCGGCTGGCGGAATGGGAGCGCGGCCAGCGGCCCCTGCCCCGGCAGGCGCTGATCGGGGTGGCCGTCAACGAGGCCGTCCGCCTGAGCCTGGCCAACGGCAGCGCGTATGTCCTGTTCGACGAGGGCATGCGGCCCAGGCTGGCGTAGAACGAGGCGGGCGCCCGCCGGCGCAGCCCGTGCCAGGCGGGAGAGGCGGGGGCCGGGCCCGGCGACAGTAGGCCGACGGCGCCCCACCTCTCTCATCCGAAGAAGGAGACGATTCAGAGGCCTCATTCCACATCGGGCGGCGGGGGCTGAGATGACGGCGGGCAGGCCGCCGGAGGCGGCCTGCCCGGGGCTGGCGAGGGGTAGGGTCGCGGGGCGGGTCAGCGCGAGTCGCTGCCCTGGACGGTGCCGGCGATGACGGCCTGCGCGGCGGCGAGCCGGGCGACGGGGACCCGGAAGGGTGAGCAGCTCACGTAGTCAAGCCCCACCCGGTGGCAGAAGGCGACGGAGCGCGGGTCGCCGCCGTGCTCGCCGCAGATGCCCAGCTCGAGCTGTGGCGATGCCTGACGGCCGAGCCGGACGGCGGTCTCCACGAGCTTGCCGACGCCGGGCTCGTCGAGGGTCTGGAAGGGGTTCTCGGGGAGGATGCGATCCTCGACGTAGCGGAGCAGGAATTTGCCCTCGGCGTCGTCGCGGGAGAAGCCGTAGGTGGTCTGGGTGAGGTCGTTGGTGCCGAAGGAGAAGAAGTCGGCGAGCTCGGCGATCTCATCCGCGGTGAGGGCGGCCCGCGGGACCTCGATCATGGTGCCGAACTTGTAGTCCACGGTGACGCCCTTCTTTTTCATGACCTCCCGGGCCACGGGCTCGAGCCGCTCGCGGATCCAGCGCAGCTCGTTGACATGGCTAACCAGGGGGATCATGATCTTGGGGTGGACCTCCACGCCCTGCTTGGCGCACTGACAGGCGGCCTCCATGATGGCGCGCGTCTGCATCTCGACGATCTCGGGCATGATGATGCTCAGGCGGCATCCCCGCAGCCCCAGCATGGGGTTCATCTCCCGCATGCTCTCGACCGCGTGGAGCATCTCCCGGAGCGCCTTGAGCTTACGGGAGTTAGGCGATGTCGCCTCCAGGCGGGTGACCTGCGCGAGCAGCTCGTCGTGGTCGGGGAGGAACTCGTGCAGGGGCGGGTCAATGAGCCGGATGACGACGGGAAGGCCGTCCATGGCGCGGAAGATGCCGGCGAAGTCGCGCCGCTGGAAGGGCAGAAGCTCCTTGAGGGCCTGCTTGCGCTCCTCGGGAGTGCTGGCGAGGATCATGCGCTGGACGATGGGGAGGCGCTCGGTCTCCATGAACATGTGCTCGGTGCGGCATAGCCCGATGCCCTGGGCGCCGAAGGCGCGAGCGCGCTTGGCGTCGCGGGGGTAGTCGGCGTTGGCCCAAACCTCGAGGCGGCGGATCTCGTCGGCCCAGGAGAGGAGGGTGCGCAGCTGGGTCTCCCGGGCGAGGTTGGGCTCGATGGTGGGGATGAGGCCGGCGAAGACCTCGCCGGTGGTGCCGTCAATGGAGATGGGCTCCATCTCCTTGAGGATGCGGCCGTCCACGGAGAGCTGGCGCTTATCCTCCTCGACCCGGATGGCCTCGCAGCCGGCGACACAGGGCAGGCCGAGGCCGCGGGCGACGACGGCGGCGTGGCTGGTGGCGCCGCCGCGGGCGGTGAGGATGCCCTTGGAGGCGAGCATGCCGTGCACGTCGTCGGGGGTGGTCTCGGGGCGGACGAGCACCACCGACTGTCCCTGTTTGCCGAGCTCCTCGGCGCGGTCGGCGTCGAAGACGGCGGCCCCGGACGCGGCGCCGGGGGAGGCGTTGAGGCCCTTGGCGAGGAGCCGGCCCTCCTTGGCGGCGGCCTCCTTCTCCTTGGGGTCGAAGCCGGGGAGGAGGAGCTGGTTGATCTGGTCGGGCTCGACGCGCATGACGGCCTCTTCTCGGGAGATGAGGCCTTCCTCGACCATCTCGACGGCGATGCGGACGGCGGCGCGGGCGGTGCGCTTGCCGACGCGGCACTGGAGGATGTAGAGGGTGCCGCGCTCGATGGTGAACTCGATGTCCATGGCGTCCTTGTAGTGGCGCTCGATGCGGTCGGCGAGGGCGATGAACTCGTCGTAGATGCGGGGGTTCTGCTTACGGAGCTGGGCGATCTCGATGGGGGTACGGACTCCGGCGACGACGTCCTCGCCCTGGGCGTTCATGAGGAACTCGCCGTAGATGATCTTCTCGCCGGTGGCGACGTCGCGGGTGAAGGCGACGCCGGTGCCCGAGTCTTCGCCCATGTTGCCGAAGACCATGGTCTGGACGTTGACGGCGGTGCCCAGGTCATGGGGGATCTTATAGAAGTTTCGGTAGGAGACGGCGCGGGGGATGTTCCAGGAGTCGAAGACGGCGCGGATGGCGGTCTCGAGCTGTTCCTGGGGGTCGGAGGGGAAGTCGCGCTTCATGCGGCGCCTGAAGAAGGCCTTGTACTGCGCGACGAGCTCCTTGAGGGAGTCGGCGGGGATCTCAGTGTCCTGCTGGACGCCGAGCTTGCGTTTCATGGCCTCGAGCATGCGCTCGAAGTGGGCGCGCTCGAGGTGGAGGGCGACCGAGGAGAACATCATGATGAAGCGCCGGTAGGCGTCGTAAGCGAAGCGCTCGTTGCCGGTGAGGGCGATGAGGCCCTGCAGGGTGTCGTCGTTCAGCCCCAGGTTGAGGATGGTCTCCATCATGCCCGGCATGGACATCTTGGCGCCGGAGCGTACGGAGACGAGGAGGGGGTTCCTCGGGTCGCCGAAGCCCTTGCCGGTGGCTCGCTCGACCTCGCGCAGGGCGGCGCGCGCCTCCTCGAGGAGGCCATCGGGCAGCCGGCCGCGGCGGTGGTATTCGTTGCATGCTTCGGTAGTGATGGTGAACCCGGGGGGCACGGGCAGGCCGAGGTTGCTCATCTCGGCGAGGTTGGCGCCCTTGCCGCCCAGCAGGTCCTTCATGTCCTTGTTGCCCTCATGGAAGAGGTACACCCATTTGCTCGACTGCCTTGCCACGATGCGACGCTCCTTTCCGATCACGTCTCAGGTATCGCCGGGCCGGAGGCTCCTCTCGCGCGCCCGCCTGCGGCCTGGTCCTTCTGTCTCACGCGTTCCCCATCCCCTCGCCAAGTTCCGGTTCAGCGTCCGGGCCGGCGGGCAGCTCGCGCAGGAATCGCTCCACTCGCGCCCGGAGGGCCTGCTCGGCGTCCACCCCGAGGGCGGCGGCGAGCGCCACCGCCGACAAGAGCACCTCCCCTACCCTTCCCTCTACGCCGCCGGCACCCCCGGACCTGCCCGCCAGCGCCTGGAGAGCCCGGTCGAGCTGGGCCCGGGCCTGCTCCGCTGTGGCGCGCCGGCCGAGGCGGCAGGCGCGGCGGAGGGCCTTCTGCGCGCGGGCGAGGGCGGGGAGAGTGCGGCCGACATCGGTGTCCCCGCGCCAGTCCTGACCGGCCTGCTCCTGCTTGATCTCATCCCACTGCTGGAGGACCTCCTCCGCGGTGTCGAGCGAGCGGTCTCCGAAGACATGGGGGTGGCGGGTGACGAGCTTGTCGTGCAAGGAGGCGAGGACGTCGTTGATGTCGAACCGGCCCGCCTCGGCCGCGAGCTGGGCGTGGAAGAGCACCTGGAGCAGGAGGTCTCCGAGTTCCTCGCGGAGGGCCTCGGGGTCGCCGCGGTCAATGGCCTCGAGGACCTCATGGGTCTCCTCGAGGAGGCAGGGCCGCAGCGAGCGGTGGTCCTGTTCGCGGTCCCAGGGGCAGCCGGTGGGGCCGCGAAGCCGGGCCATGAGCTCGACCAGCTCAGCGAAGCGGGACGGTTGCGCGATGTCTTTGCGGCTGGGCATGGCTGGGGGCCTGCGCGCCGGCGCGGGGGCCGCCGGTTCGGTCGTCCCGGCGGGCAGGGCCGCCGGTCGGCGGCGCGCTATCGGTTCTGTTCGGCCGGGGGCGGCGAGGGCCCGCCCATCTCGGGCAGCAGCGGGCCCGCTGGGGGCTGTGCGCCGAGGCGGCGCTCGCGGGCCTCGCGGCGCTGCTGGTAGGCCTCCTGGAGGGCCTGGTAGCGCGGCGAGAGGATCTCGACGTTGGCCTTGGCGCGCAGGTTGTCGAAGAACTCGTGGAGCTGGAGCTGATAGCCGGGGTCGCTCATCATCCACTCCTCGATGACGTCGGCGTTCGCCTCGAGGGTGAGCTCCTGGGGCGGGAAGTGCCGCTCTACCTTGACGATGCGCCAGCGCTCGAGGGCCTCGGCGCCCTCCGGCTGGGGCACCTGCATGCGCAGGGGCTCGCTGACCTCGCCGGGCTGGAGGGAGAAGAGGGTCTTCTCCAGCTCGGCGTCGGCGGTCTTGCCCTTGGCCATCCAGCCGACCATGCCGCCGCGGGCTCGGGTGATGGGGTCGAGGGAGCGCTCCTGGGCGAGTTCGGCGAAGTCGCCGCCGCCGATGATCTGCTGGCGGACGGCCTCCGCATCCTCCCGGGAGGCGACGACGATGTGCCGGTAGATGACGGCCTCGTTGTTGTGCGGGAGCTCCTGAAGGTCCTCCCTTCTCTCCTCGAAGTAGGCCTGGCGGTCGCGGTCGGGCAGGACGAGCTTGGCGGTGAGCATCTGGAGACGGATGCGGTTCACCACCTCTTCCTCGGTCTGGCCGGTGCGCTCGAGCCAGGTGGCGAAGTCGAGCCCAGTGCCAGCGAGGATGTAGTCGCGGAGGCCGGCGATGCGGGACTGGACCTCGGCTTCGTCGAGGCGAATGCCGCGGGTCTCGGCCTCCTGACGGACGAGCTGGCGAACGATGAGGGCATCGAGCGTTCTGCGGGCCACCTCTCCGTTATCGGCCTGCTCGAGGGCCTCCCAGAGCTCGCGCTGGGTGATGGGGCGCTGGTTGACGCGCGCAACGACGGGGTCCTCAGCGCGCCGGCCACAGCCGGCGGCCCACACGGCGAGCGCGAGCAGCCCGAGCGCGGTGAGTCTCCTGGCGGTCACGTTCTCCCTTTCTTCGCGTGCGCGGCCCGCCCGCCAACCGCGGACGGGCCGCCGGCCAGTACATGCTGCCAGGCTGGTGGCCACACAGACCAGGCTACCCGTATTCTATCCCGGCCCTCGCGCGAAGTCAAGGACGCGGGCGGCCGGCGGGTCACTGGACGATGATCTCGAGGAAGGGGGGCTCGGAGGTCTGGGTGACCACGTGCACCGGGGTGCGCGCGGAGTTGACGGTCTTGACCACCTGGAGGTAGGAGTAGCTGCCCTCCGTCCAGATGCGGACGATGCCGTCGGCGGCGGCGCGGAGGCGCTCGAGGTCGCCCGGGGAGACGGCCCGGGGGCCGACGGCTCCGACGACGACGGCGGAGCAGCTCCGGCAGCGGGAGATGAGCCCCAGGAGGGCGGCGCAGCCTTGGTCCCCGGGCATCATGGCAAGCAGGCGGGAGATGTCAACCTGCACGCGGAGGGGGCGGTCGCCCTGGCCGCGGCAGAGGGCGCTGGTCTCGGAGGCGAAGACCTCGGGGCTGAGGGAGATGGCGGGGGCCTCGGGTCCGCCGGGCCACACGAGGACGACGTCGCCGGCGGCGAGGCGCTCCTGCAGGTTCGGCTCGAGGCCCGCGCGCTTCATGAGGTCCCACCACCGGGAGCGGGGGTCGCTCTGGCCGGCGACGCGGGCGTAGCGGTCTCCGGCCTCGAGGGCCTCCCGGGCGAAGCCGACGTCAAGCAGGTCCTGGTGGAGCTCGCCGTCTATCTCCATGAGGTAGAAGGAGCCACAGGGGATGCCTCCGCCCAGCAGATCGTCGAGCTGCTCATGGCCGGTGGAGACGGCCTCCTCGAATCGCCAAAGGGGCTCCTGGAAGGGGGGGATGACGCGGAGGCCGCCGGTGGAGACGGAGAAGAGGCTAGGGATGGCGATGTGGCCCGAGCCGCGGCTCTTCTTGATCTCCAGGAAGCGCATACTGTGGCCGCCGACATAGGCGCGGGAGAGCATGATGAGCGCGTCGGCGACGAACTCCTCGGGGCCGGAGCCGAGCTCCTCGCCCTCGGCGAGCTCGCGGGTGAGCAGGCAGGTGAGAGCCTCCCGCTTGAGGGCGTTGACGAGCCCGTAGACGGCCTGGCGGAACTGGCGGGGGCTGTCGGCGATCTCGTGGAAGTGGCTGATGGAGTCCACGACGACGCGGCGGGCGCCGGTCTCGCGGATCATCTCGGCGACCAGGCCGTTGTCGCGCACCACGTCTTGCTGGAGCACCTCGGGGGAGGTGAAGAGCACCTTGAGCTTGCCCTCCTGCTCGAGGCGGCGGAAGTCCCAGCCGAAGCCCTGGGCGTCGCGGTAGATGCGCTGGGGGAACTCCTCGAAGGTGACGAATAGCCCCGGCTCGCGGTACCGGGTGACCCCGTTGTAGAGGAACTGCATGCCCAGGCTGGTCTTGCCGGTTCCGGGGGAGCCGCCCACGACGACGGCGTCTCCGCGCAAGAACCCGCCCAGGAGAAGCTGGTCCAGGCCCTCGATGCCCGTCTTGACTCGATCCATCAGCATACCCTCATGCGTGGCGGTCATCACGCCCTATCCAGTGCACCCCTGGGCCGGCTATCTCCGGCGCGGGGGGATGTAGCGGTAGACGTCGGCGCCCGGGTAGCTGATGCGCTGGACGAAGCGCCGCTGCTCGAGCAGGCTCAGCTCCTTTTCGACCGCGGAGGGCTCGCGGCCCACCCGCAGGGCGATCTGCCGGGCAGTGTTGACGGTGTAGGGGTTGGCCTCGAGGAAGGCGATGAGCTGCTCGAGGCCGCTCAGGGAGGCGGCGAGCCGGCCCAGGTCGCCGCTGACGCGGTAGGTGCGCAGCCCGCGGCGTACCCGGTCGGCGAGCTGCTGGAGCCGGTCGGCCCGCGCGGCGGCGAGCTGGCGAAGCTCGCCCTCGGGGGCCCTGGCGAGGCGGTCGCGCTCGCTGTCGCGGGCGGCCAGGAAGGCTTCCGCCTCCGCGACCGCGCCCTCCAGGCTGTAGCCGTGGTCGAGCGCCTGCTTGATGAGGCACACCTTCTCGATCGCCTTGTAGTCGTAGGTGCGGCTTCCCTTGCGGTCGCTGGGCTGGATGATGCCCTTGTCGGTCCAGTAGGAGAGCTGGCGGATGGACACCCCGCAGAGATGGGCGGCCTGACCGATGCCCAGTTCCAGGCGCTCCAGCAGCTTGCTCAGGTCAACAGCTCGGACCCCGGACCGTCCCCTCTCGTGTGCGGCTTCCGCCATCGTCGTCTCCTTGATCAGCTGCGACCGACAAGCGTGACCCCCTGTTTGGCCACGCGGCCCGGCAGGACCTTCCCCTCGCCCAGCGCGCCACACGGCCCGTCGGATGGTAGCACAAGGGTGTTGGCGCGTCAACACAGCACTGTTGCGCCTGTTGACACGCCCGGGCCCACCCGGCAGCGGAGGGCCGGCGCGTGTCGCCGGGCGGGACAGGGGCCCGGGCCCCGGCGCTGAACAGTGGGCCTCACGGGCAGCCGAGCCGAGAAGCGTTCTCACCGGGGCCGCGAGATGTCGGACACACCCATCGAGCCGCATCTGTTCGTCGTCCTGGGCGGGACGGGCGACCTGATGCAGCGCAAGCTGCTCCCCGCCCTGTTCCACCTCATGGCCAGGGGGCCGGGGCGGGAACGCTGCCACGTGCTCGCCGCGGCCCGCAGCGCGCGCTTCGACGACAAGAGCTACCGGGCCTGGGCGCGGGAGAGCCTGCTGGCGGCCGGCCTGCCAGTGGATGGGGAGGGGAGAGCCTGGTGCGAGGAGTGCCTGCACTACCAGTCGCTGGGCGGGGACGCGCCGGGGAACTACCGCCGGCTGGTGGAGCGCATCACAGGGCTGGAGCGCGAGCAGGGGCTGCCGGGCAACCGGATCTTCGACCTGGCGCTGCCGCCCGAAGGGTTCTCCCGCGCGGTGCTGGGCCTGGGGGAGGCAGGGCTGAACCGGGGACCCGGGTGGACGCGGATCGTGGTGGAGAAGCCCTTCGGCCGGGACCTGGAGTCGGCGCGGGCGCTGAACGAACTGCTCCACCGCTACTTCGAGGAGTCGCAGGTCTACCGGATTGACCACTATCTGGGCAAGGACACGGTACAGAACCTGCTGACGTTCCGGTTCGCGAACGCGATCTTCGAGTCGCTGTGGAACCGCGACCGGGTGGCGCGGGTGGAGATCACGGTGGCGGAGGAGGCGGGGG
>CAYLPT010000107.1:0-2756 GCA_964385645.1 uncultured bacterium | reverse complement strand
GAGCTGGAGGAGAGGCGGCGGGCGGCGGAGTCGGCGATGTCGGAGTTCGAGGGTGCGCTGCGGGCGGGGCGGGATGCCCGCGAGGAGCTGCGGGAGGCGGCGGCGCGGCTGCGGGTGGAGCTGACTCAGGTGGAGGGAGAGCTGCGCACGCTGGACGCTCGCCTGGAGAAAATCGGCCAGAGTCGGGAGCTGTTGGAGGCGACCATCGCGGAGAAGCGGGCCCTGATCGAGCGCCTCAACGAGGCCGGTCGGCAGGCCGGCGCCGGCCTGGGCGACCTGGAGACGGCGGCGGGGCGGCTGCGCGAGCAACAGCAGCGGGCGGAGCGGGAGGCGGCCGAGGGGCAGGCGGGCCGGCAGGAGCTGCTGGAGCGCCTGGCGGCGAACCGGGAGGCGGCCGCGCGGCTGCGGGAGGAGATGGAGGAGCTGCAGGGGCGGCTGCACCGGTGCCAGCTTCGCGCCGCGCAGCTCGACAGCGAGATCGGCTTCGCCGAGCGGACGCTGGGAGACGAGTATCGGCTGTCGCTGGAGGAGGCGGAGCGGCGGGCGCAGCCGCTGGAGAGCCGCGCGGCGGCGAGCAAGCGGGTCAAGGAGCTCCAGGAACAGACGGAGGCGCTGGGGGAGGTGAACCTGGGGGCGATCGAGGAGTACGAGCGGGTGCAGCAGCGCCTGGAATTCCTGACCGGGCAGCGGGCGGACCTGGAGGCGGCGCGGGAGGACCTGCACGAGGCGATCCGGGAGATTGATCGGGAGGCTACCAGCCGCTTTCTGACCGCCTTCGAGTCGCTGCGGGAGGCGTTTCGGGAGCTGTTCGTGCGGCTGTTCGGCGGGGGGGAGGCGGAGCTGACGCTGACCGACCGGGAGCGGGTGCTGGAGTCGGGCATTGACGTGACGGTGACGGTGCCGGGCAAGCGCACGCGCGACCTGCTGCAGCTCTCGGGGGGCGAGCGAGCGCTGACCGCGGCGGCCGTGCTGTTCGCGCTGCTGAAGGTGAAGCCGTCGCCCTTCGTCATCCTGGATGAGATTGACGCCCCGCTGGACGACGCTAACATCGGGCTCTACTGCCAGGTGTTGAGGGACTTCGCGCGGGAGTCGCAGTTCATCGTCATCACCCACAACAAGGGGACGATGGAGGCGGCGGACATCCTCTACGGGGTGACGATGGAGGAGCCGGGGGTGAGCAAGCTGATCGGGATGCGGCTGCGGGACGCGCAGGAGCAGGTGGCGGCCTAGGGGCCGAGGAGCTCCTCGATCAGCGGTTCGGGGTCGAGGCCCGGGAAGCCAAGGCGGCGGGCTAGCTCATCCGCGGGGTGCTGCTGGCCGAGGGCCCACAGCTCACAGAGGCGGGCGCCGGCCTCGGGGCTCTGGAACCACCCCTCACCGAAGGCGTCGGTCAGCCAGCGGCGGAGCTGGACCTCGAACACCCACGCGCGCAGATAGCAGGCGCAGTACAGGAAGTCGTCCACATCGGAGAGGTAGCTCTCGGGCTGCACTTGCAGCGCGAGGGCGTCCCCCAGCAAGGCTGCGTACCGGGCCGGCATCTCTGCGGGGTCGGGGGCGCGGTGGAGTTCGACCTCGTAGGCGAGCTTGGCGGCATAGCGACGCAGGTAGAAGAGCCGCACCAGCCGGGAGAGGTCGAGGAAGGCGTCGGCCTCTTCGACCCCCAGCACATCGCGCAGCCAGCGGGAGTTCGTGATGAGGCCGGCGAGCAGGAAGGCGTAGGCCTCGGTGACGGAGTTATCCCCCAGGCAGCGGTAGGCGAAGGGAGCGGCGGGGCTGACGTGGGCGAAGTGCTCCAGGTGGCCGGCCTCGTGGAAGAGGGCCTCGAAGTCGTCGTGGCCGCCGCGGGGCCGGATGGCGAGCCGGACGTCGCCCGGCACGCGGACCGGCGCGCAGAAGGCGCGGGGCGACTTGAGGGGGCGTTCCTCGACATCGAGGGCGACGTTGGGCTGCTCACGCAGGGCGATGCCCAGGCCGGCGAGGGTGTGCTCGAGGGCGGGCAGCAGCCGGTCCCCGGGGAAGAGCGAGTCGAACTCCCGGCCCCGGCGCAGGAATGCGAAGTCGGCGGTGGTGGCCTGGTCGGGGGGGATGTCGGCGGCCTCAAGGCGGAGGTGGAGCAGCTCGCGGTAGCGGGTGCGGGTTCGGGAAAGAAGCGCCTGAGTGGCGCTGCTGAGGGCCGGCAGGTCGAGGCCTGCGAGCCGGTCGGAGAGGGCGGCGCAGTCGGCGAAGCCGAGGCGCTGGGCGAGGCGGCGACTGCGCTGGAGCCGGCGGAGCCGGTCGGGGTTGAGGGCCGCGTTGGCGCGGGCGGTGAGGGTGTGGAGGTCGTTGCGGCGGATGCGGTCCGGTTCGTTGCTGATGAGGATGGGCGCCTGGCGGAAGGGGACCTCCTTGCCATCCCAGGGGACAGTGGCCTGGGTCTCGGCGGTAGCGATTCGCTCGGTGAGGTGGCGGAGGTCCTGCTCGATGAAGCCGGTGGCGGCGAAGTGGGCGAGGTGGCGGTCCTCGGCACCGTCGCGGCGGGAGACGAGCTGGGCGGCGGTGTCGAGCGAGAAGAGCCGCGCGTGGCGCTCGTAGATGGGGCTGAGCTGGAGCTCCTGCTTGAGGCCGGCCCCGTGGTCGAAGTACTCGGCCATGAGAGCGGCGAGGAACTCCTCGGCTTGCTGTGCGAAGGCGCGCTTGTCCATGGTGCGCTGCGAGACGCTCCTCTTGCCCGTCGCAGCGCAATCCCCTGCGTCGCGCCTATGGGCCTCGTTCCACGT
>CAYLPT010000106.1:0-8184 GCA_964385645.1 uncultured bacterium | reverse complement strand
GATGTACCCCGCCCAGTGCCAGCCCCACTCCGGAGTCACCGAGGTCTCGTTGTCCATGCAGTAGAGCACGTGGTCGTACCGCAGCGAGTGCGCCAGGAGCTGGTCCACGAACCGGCGCTGGTAGCGCAGCAGGAGTTCATTGTTGTGCTCGGCGGGCACCGACCAGAAGAAGGGGTTGTCGGTCTGCGTCGGGTGGGTCTCGACGGCGGTGGGCAGGCCCGTCTCCTCCGCCGTGTAGTTCACGTTGTTCTTGGGGTTGAACGGGTTGCTGTCCCACGGCCCCCGGTAGAAGTCGAAGGTGGCCCACACCTCGATCTGGACGACGACGCCGCGCCGGCGCGTCTCCTCGAGGAAGGTGGCGAAGCGCCGCCAGTACTCCTCCTCCCACTGGTCGAGGTCATAGCGCTCCCCGACCCGGCGGAACGGCCAGACGTTGCCTGGATCGCGGGAGGACATGGTACAGCGCACGTAGTTTCCGCCGGCGGCGACGAGGGTGTCGAGGTGCTCGGCGAGGTCGGTGATCTGGAACAGGTTGTCCTCGACCGATCCGCCGAGCAGCAGCACCGGCCGGCCGTCGAACTGCCAGTAGTATGGGTTGCCAGGGTAGATGTCTATCCCCTGCGCGGAGGACGCCCCGTGGGCCGTCGCGCTCCCCGCGATCGCGGCGAGCGCGATGAGGGCGATGGTGATGGGCACAGCCTGCTGCAGGGCCGCCACGTCCAGGCCTCCCCATGCGCGTCGGTCAGGCGCATTCTGCCACAGGCGCCAGGGCAGGGCAAGAGGGGCAGGGCAGGGCGCTGCGAAGAGCGCGGCCATGGAGCCGCTGCCACCTCGGGTGGAGAGGAAGCGCGCTGCCCTCGCCCAGGCCCTGGGTCGGCCGGTGGTGGTCCGCGGCCTTCGGTCACCCGACCCCGGTTGGCGGGGTCGCCTGCGCGTGTCGCGCCGGCTAGCGCTGATCGAGTACCAGGTGGCGCAGCACGGTTTCTTCTGGCACATCCCGATCATCGAGGATCTGCTCGCCCGCGCCGCCGAGGGCTGCCAGGAGGTGGAGCTGCGCGACCCCGACGGCGGGGGCGAGGGAGGGCCGAGGGGGCGATGACGAAGGCCGCCCCCGCGGCCACCAGCGCCCAGGCGAAGGCGGGGCCGGGCCCGGCCGGGCGGGCGTCAGGGCCGGGCAGGCGCACCTCCTCGACGAGCACCGCCGGGCTGTAGAGCCCGGCCTCGGAGACGACTCTGCCCTCGGGCGAGATGACGGATGAGATGCCTGTGCTCGCGCCGCGGAACACCCACAGGCCGGTCTCGGCGGCCCGCAGGACCGCGATCTGGCGGTGTTGGGCGGCGGCCGCGGTGTGGCCGAACCAAGCGTCGTTGGTGATGACGACAAGGCCCTGGGCGCCCCGGCGCGCGAGCCCCCAGGCGATGGTGGGGAAGGTGGACTCGAAGCAGATCATCGGGCCCACGGCGAGCGTGGTGCCGGCCTGGATGACCGGATGCACGACCCCGGGGGTGAAGCAGACCTCCCGCACGTGGTAGCGGTCGAGGAAGGGCAGCCAGGCCCGCCCCGGGACATACTCGCCGAAGGGCACCAGGTGCACCTTGTCGTAGTGCGTGATCAGGTTGCCGCTGGGCCCATAGAGATAGGCGGAGTTGTAGATCCGCCCCTCCGCGTCATAGCGCGGCCCGCCGGCGATGAGCCAGGCCTGCGCGCGCTGGGCGATCTCGGCCATGCGCTCGGCGATCCACGGGTCTTGCTCGGGCGAGCCGGGGATCGCGCTCTCCGGCCAGACCACGAGCGCCGGGCGGTCCCGGGCCGCCTCGAGCGTGAGTTCCTCGTACACCCGCAGCGCCCGCGCCTGCTCCTCGCGCGTCAGCGGGATGTTCACCTGCTCGGGCCGCAGCGGCCCGTGGGCGCTGCCCTGGACGACCGCCACCCGCACCACCGGCCCGTCAGGCGGCTGCAGGCCCGCCACCCACACCCTGGCGCCGAGGAGCGCGGCGGCCACCGCCGCCAGCCAGGCCAGGCCGCGCAGCACGTCCCGCGCCGGCCGAGGTGAGCCAAGGGCCGAGACCGCGGCCTCGGCGAGCGCGGCGTTCGCGAGCACCATCAGGAACGAGAGCCCGACCGTCCCGAGGGCCCGGGCGACAGGCATCAACTCGAGCACGGGGCTCTGGCTATAGCCCAGCCATCCCCAACTGAAGCCAAACCGCCCCAGCCCCCGGAGCCACTCCAGGGCGGCCCACAGCACGGCCACCCCCAGCACCCGGGAGCTCGTCCCCAGCCGGCCCAGCCGCTGGGCCAACAGGCCCCAGGCGAGGAAGACGAAGCTCAGCACCCCCACCGCGAGCGCCCACACCGACATCCCGAACAGATGGAGCCACCAGAGGAGGATGCCGAAGAAGGCCGCCCCCGCCAGGTAGCTCCCCGCCGCGGCAGCGAGGGCCGGCCCCAGGCGCAGGGCGACGATCCAGGGGGCAAGCCCGATCCAAGCGAGCGGCCAGACGCCCGGCCGCGGGAAGGAGAGTGCGAGCAGCACGCCCGAGGCGAGAGGGAGCGCCAGAGCAGCCCGGAGCGAGAGTCGGACGCTCTGGCGCTGGGTAGTCATCGCAGCCGGCCGTCTGCCGACGGGCATGCGCCGATTATAGTGCACGGGCGCCGCGCGGCGCAACGAGGACTGCGCGGTGTCCGTTTGCCATGTCGGTGGGCAATGGGCTATAATCCCCTACCATGATCTCACCCAGCGACCGGCGGTAGCGGCCAGTCATGGCAGCCTTCGTCGAGCTCAGGCAGGTCACGGTCGTCTACCCCAACGGCGTCCGGGCGCTGTCCGATGTCAACCTCGCCCTGGAGGAGGGCGAGTTCGCCTTCCTGGTGGGTCCGACAGGGCACGGCAAGTCCACGCTCCTCAAGCTGCTCTACCGGGAGGAGGTCCCGACCGAGGGGCAGGTGCTGGTATCGGGCTGGGACCTGGGGCGGCTGTCGCCGAGGCGGGTGCCGTACCTGCGGCGGCGGGTGGGCATCGTCTTCCAGGACTTCCGCCTGCTGCCCCAACGCACGGTGTGGGAGAACGTGGCCTTCGCTCTCCACGCCACCGGGGCGCCATACCGGGAGGTGCGCCGGCGGGTGCCGGAGGCGCTCGCCGACGTGGGCCTTCTCGACAAGGCCGACGACTTCCCCTCCCAGCTCTCCGCGGGCGAGCAGCAGCGCCTTGCCATCGCCCGCGCGCTTGCCCGCACCCCGCCCTTGATCATCGCCGATGAGCCCACCGGCAACCTCGACCCGCGCTCCTCCGGGCGCATCATCGAGCTGCTGTTGGCCGCCAACGAGCGCGGGGCCACCGTCCTGGTGGCGACCCACGACCCCGGCATCGTCAACCCCCTGCACCGCCGCGTGATCGCGCTGCGCGAGGGCAGGGTGTTCACCGACATCCCCGACGGGCGATACCCCGATGATCTGGGACGTGATTGACTTCGTGTGTCGCGAGACGGCGCTTCAGCTCAAGCGGGAGCGGCTGATCGCGCTCGCCACCGTCTCCACCGTGGCTCTCATCCTCTTCACCGCGGGCGCGATGTCGCTGTTCATGCTCAACCTGCGGCTGTGGACGACCCGCATAGCCGGTGAGCTGGAGGTCTACGCCTACTTCGCGGGCGACTACCCGGGCGAGCAGGCCCGGGAGCGCGCAGAGGAGCTCCGGCACTGGCCCGAGGTCGAGCAAGCCCGCTTCGTGTCCAGGGAGGAGGCGTGGCGGTGGCTGCAGGCCAACCTCTCGAGCAGCGCGCTCCTGCGGGGCGTGGACAATCCCCTGCCCGACGGCGTGCGGGTGAAGGTGCGGGACCCGGAGCTGATGCCGGAGGTGGCGCGCAAGCTGGCAAGGGTCGAGGGTGTCCGGGACGTGGTGCCGAGCGCGGACGAGGCCTCGCAGGATCGGGGATTCGTGCGCAGCGTCGTCCGCGCCAAGCGCGCGGTCACGCTGGCCGGCGCCCTCGCACACCTGCTGCTGGGCGCGGTGGCGGCCTTCATCGTCCACAACACCATCCGGCTGGCCCTCCACTCCCGCTGGCGCGAAATCTACCTGATGCAGCTCGTGGGGGTGACGCGGGGGGTGATCGCCGCCCCCTTCCTGCTCGAGGGGGCGATCCACGGCCTGCTGGGCGCGGCCCTCGCCTGCTGCGTGCTGGTACCCGCTCACATGTACCTGCGCGCGCTCACCGCCCGCAGCGCCCCCTTCTTCCTCCTCGCCCCGGACCAGTTCCTGATCCGGTTCACGCTCTGGCTGCTGGCGGCCGGCGTCGCCCTCGGGCTGCTCGGCAGCGCGGTGTCGGTGCGCCGGTTTCTGAGCCGACGCCCGGAGTGGCACTCCTAGCCGCGCGCTCGGGCGCACAGCGCGACAGCGCCGCCCGCAGGTGTGTTGACAGCGCCCGCCAGCGGCGGCTATAGTCGGCCGACCGGCGCTCCAGCGCCGGATGGAGGCATGGCATGCATGGGACGCTCAGACGATGCTGGCCGCTGGCCCTCGCCGCGGCGCTGCTAGCGGCGGGGTGCGCGGCCCAGGGGCCGGAGGGTGGGACCCGCCCCCAGCCCGCGGCGAGCTTCAGCTTCACCACGCTGGAGGGAGAGACGATCGCCCTGGAGGATCTGGGCGGCCGCCCCGTGGTCCTCAACTTCTGGACCTCCTGGTGCCCGGCCTGCGCGATGCTCGCCCCCCACCTTCAGGCGCTGTACGAGGAGCATGAGGAGCAGGGGCTGGTAGTGCTCGGCATTTCCCCGGAGGACACCCCCGAGGCGCTCAGGGCGAAGGCGCAGGAGCTGGGCATCCGCTACCCGGTGGGGATCAGCGCGGAGGCCGGCCGGGCCTACGGAGTGCGCTCAATCCCGGTGACCTACTTCATTGATCGGGAGGGTCGGGTGGTCTCGACGCTGGTGGGCGCGCAGACCCGGGAGCGGGTGCGGGAGGAAATAGAGAAGCTGCTGTGACAGACCCGCAGGCCCAGGCGGCCTGGGTCGTCGCCGTCGTCGCCGGCTTTCTGTCCTTCATCTCGCCGTGCGTCTTGCCCCTGATCCCCGGCTATCTATCCATGATCTCGGGGCTCTCGGCGGAGCAGCTCGAGCGGCGCAGCCCCCGCACGCTGGCGCGGGTGTTCGCCTCCTGCGCGTTGTTCGCGGTGGGGCTGGGTGTGGTGTTCACGCTGCTGGGGGCCACCGCCGGCGTGGTCGGACGGTGGCTGGGGCCCCGGATGGCTTACCTCAACGTGGCCTTCGGCCTCTTGGTGATCTTCTTCGGGCTTTTTGTGCTGAACGTGCTCAGGCTGCCGGCCCTCTATCGAGATCGGCGGCTCCGGCTGGGCCGGGGACACCTCGGGCTGTGGGGCGCGCCGCTGCTGGGCATGGCCTTCGGGTTCGGCTGGACGCCGTGCGTGGGGCCCTGGCTGGGGGCCCTGTACGCCATCGCCGCCAACCTCCCGCCTGGCCCGGCAGCGGCCTTGTTCGCGATCTACAGCCTGAGCCTGGGGCTGTGCTTCGTGGCGGCGGGGATGCTGTTCGCCTACGCGCTTACGGCCTTCGCCTTCCTGCAACGCCACTACCGGGTTATCGAGGTCGCCAGCGGCTCGCTGCTGGTGCTCATCGGGCTGCTCCTGGTCACTCAGCAGTGGCAGCGGGCCACGGCGGCGCTGATGCGCGCCCTGGGCTAGCCCGGGGACGCCCTTAGAAGAGCTCCCTTATGAACCTGAGGTTGCGGGCGGCGGCCTCCCGGGGGTCGTCGGTGGCCGGCGTCTCGAGCACGATCCAGCCATCGTAGCCGATCGCCTTGATGGCGGCGGCCACGCCGGCCATATCCAGCCAGCCCTCGCCCATGTACTGCCCGCCCGGATCCTTGGCGTGGATCTGGGCGATCCACGGGCCAAGCCGGGCGATCTCTCGTCGGGGCACCCCGCCCAGAGAAAGCCCGTTGCCGAAGTCATAGTAGATCTTGACGAAGGGAGAGTTGACGCCCTCCACGATCTCCAGCAGCGCGTCGGCGCTGCGGCCCGATCCCCGGCCCACGTTCTCGGCGGCCAGGCAGACCTGGTGCTGCTCCGCGAGGGGGGCGAGGCGGCGCAGCTCCGCGGTCCACCTCGCCCGGGCCACCTCCGGGTTCTCCTGCTCCTCGCCGGGGGTGATAGGCACGAGGATGACGCCGGCGCCCAGCTCCGCGCACCACTGGAGGGCATCCCGGGTGAACGCGTGGGCCCGCTTGCGCACCCCGGCGTCGGGGCTGGCAAGGCTGTAGGTCCAGCAGGCGCCCAGGCAGACGGAGGCCAGCTGGAGGCCGGCCCGGGACAGCAGCCCGGCGAGCTGCTTGCGCCCCTCTGCGCTCCAGAGCGGATTCTCCTCGTACTCGGGGCCGATGTCCAACTCTACCCCGTGGAAGCCCACCTCGCCCGACGCCCGGATGACCTCCTCGTAGGAGCCGGGCATCGAGCTGCTCATCAACCCGTACCTCATGTCCATCTCCTGCCGCCGGCGGCAGCCGGCCGGGGGTGACCCCTCTTTCCCCGCCACCGGTGCACCTCCTCGCCGCAGCCGACCCAGGGGCGCAATTGGCGTGTCGCGGGACTTGACTGGGGGGCGACAATTCGCTATCTTTGTCCAGGACGGCGTCGGGCCCGGCCGGGTCTCTCGCCGTCCTGCGGTGACGCCTGCCGCGGCCTGCCGTCAGATCAGACCGCCGTCGCACACCGACCGCCTTTGGTGAGGCGCGGGGCTGGCCTGGCTGGTGAGCACGCGGTGGGCAGCCGGGTAGCGCCAGATGCACATAGGATATGCGAGGAGGTGGTAAGATGCTCCGACCGCTTGGGGATCGCATGGTGGTCAAGCCGGGCCCGGAGGAGGAGGTCACGAAGGGCGGAATCGTCCTGCCGGACACGGCCCGCAAGCGGCCACGGGAGGGCGAGGTGCTGGCGGTGGGGCCGGGCAAGCTGCTCGAGAACGGGCAGCGGGCGCCGATGGAGGTGTCGGTGGGGGACATCGTCGTCTACACCGAGTATGGCGGCACCGAGATCACCCTGGACGGTGAGGACTACGTGATCCTGGACGAGAGCTCGGTGCTCGCCGTGAACCCCGACGCGAAGACATCGAAGGCGAAGAAGAAGTAGCGTCGGGTGGGATCGCAGGGAAGCCAGAGACCCAGAGAGAGAGGAGGAAACAGCAAGTGGCTGCCAAGATGCTCTGTTACAGTGAGGAGGCACGTCGCGCCCTTCAGCGCGGGGTCAGCGCGGTCGCGGCAGCCGTGAAGGCGACGCTGGGGCCCAAGGGGCGCAACGTGGTGTTGAGCAAGAAGTGGGGCTCGCCCACTATCACCAAGGACGGGGTGACGGTGGCGAAGGAGATCGAGCTGGAGGAGCCCTATGAGAACATGGGCGCGCAGCTCGTCCGCGAGGTCGCCAGCAAGACCAACGACGTGGCCGGGGACGGCACCACCACCGCGACCGTGCTCGCCGAGGCGATCCTGGAGGCGGGCATGAAGAACGTCGCCGCGGGCGCCAACCCGATGCTGCTCAAGCGCGGCATCGAGCGGGCCGTGGAGGCGGTGGTCGCCGAGATCAAGCGCATCGCCAAGCCGGTGGACACCAAGGAGGCGATCGAGAACCTCGCCGCCATCGCCGGCAACGACCCCGAGCTGGGCCGCTATATCGCGGACGCCATGGACAAGGTGGGCAAGGAGGGCGTGATCACCGTCGAGGAGTCCAAGGGGACCGAGACGACGGTCGAGGTCGTCGAGGGGATGCAGTTTGACAAGGGCTACATCTCGCCCTACTTCGTGACCGACCCCGAGCGCATGGAGGCCGTGCTCGAGGATCCCTACCTGCTCATCCATGAGGAGAAGATCAGCGCGGTGGCCGACCTGCTGCCCCTGCTGGAGAAGGTGGCTGCCGCTCGCCGACCCCTGGTGATCATCGCCGAGGACGTGGACGGAGAGGCCTTGGCGACCCTCGTCGTCAACAAGATCCGCGGTACCTTCCAGGCCGCCGCGGTGAAGGCGCCCGGGTTCGGCGATCGGCGCAAGGCCATGATGGAAGACATGGCGATCCTGACGGGCGGCACGTTCCTGTCCAAGGACCTGGGCATGAAGCTCGAGAACGTCACGCTGAACGAGCTTGGCCAGGCGAAGAAGGTGGTCATCAGCAAGGAGGAGACCACCATCATCG